>JAQURM010000002.1 GCA_028715605.1 Desulfovibrionales bacterium | reverse complement strand
GTCTGATAATAGGATCTACACTTACAATAGCCGAGTGGCAAAGAGAGGCCACAATGGGAAAAGCGAGGATGCTCTGGGCTGTCACCATTGCTGACGGAGTATAAAGTAATCCCATGAATCCAAGCGGGCCGCTTCTTGACAGCAGAAGATACAGGAAAAGCCCGACCACCACCGGGGGAAGTCCCATGAAGGTATTTAAAAGGCCAAGGATAATATCCTTTCCCGGAAAGCCTTTAAATCCTACCAGGGCGCCGGTGAAAAGACCGGCAGCGGTTGCTATCAATAAGGCCGTGCCGGAGACCTTCAGCGATAGAAAAATAATATCCAAAAGTTCCCGGTCAAGAGTCAAAATAAGGAAAAGCGCCCTTATGAATCCCTCTGTAATCGAATCCATAATAGAACCAAATAAAATTTGTAAGAGTAAGGTATGATGGACTTGGAAAAGATCAATTTCTCGCGCAGAGCCGCCGAGGACGTAAAAAGAATAAAATTTGGAACTCAGGAACTCATGAAAAAATCTTTTACTCCTGATTTCTTGGATTTCCAGATTTTCATTTTTCTTTGCGGTCTTTGCGCCCTTGCGTGAGAAACTGGGCCTTTTACAAGTTCGTCAAGTATAGAATAGAAATAAATTTTTATAAATGGTTTTCGCAGCCGTCTGTTAGAAGTAAAACTGCGCCATGGTCCTGAATCTATTGTCATGCTGGTCATTAACCGGAACCGTTGCGGTAGAAGTTGGGGTTAATTCTCTCATCAGATAACTGTAATCTACAGAAAGTTTTAGATTGTGTCCGTAAAGATAGTAGGTTAGCCCAACCGTATATTCCTGAAGGTTATCCTCAATGGCATTGTTCGTGCCGCCATTAACGCTGACAAGTCCGAGGCCTGAGGCAAAAGATCTGGCTACTGTGTTATCTTCAAGTCTTTCGACATACGCATACCTGGCTACTACTTCAAATTTCTTCGGTATGACGAAATAACCCGCATCAAATCTATATGCGAATCTATCCCATGTATCTCCCGCAGTTCTCTCCTGTTTTAGCCGATCATAGCCGTATTCGGCATCAAAAGAAAATCCCTTATATCTTAACAGGGCAGCCAGGTTGTAACCGGAGCCTATGACATCATAGTAAGATACTGAACTCGCAGTCCCGTCTGTTGAGCTACGAATCTGGTTTAGGCGGTCTGTATTGTAGAAACCTGAGACAAGGAAACAGACTTTAGGGGTAATGCTGTAATCTATGTCTCCCTGCTGGAGAAGATTATATTTCCCAAATGGATTTATGGAGATTCTGCCCACCCATAGTGGATTGGAATCGAGATTAGGGGACGCCTTTGAATTTCTGCCGTTATAAGCACCGGACCAATATTGTAAGAATCCGTTCTGCCCGAATAAATCAACATCCCCTTGCAGGTGAACTCCTTGAGATCTGAAGAGGTTAAACCCACCAAGAGGAAACTTTGTAACGCTATCTTCAGTGCTGACCTGAAAATTGGCATTTCCACCGGGCCATTTCCTCGTATCATCCTTTCCATCCACATCTGTCTCACCGGAAAAAATACTACGCTCCACGCCATTCAGCATGGTTGCGGACTGCCAGAAATGAAGACCGTAGGGGAGTTTGGCGCGTCCGAACTGTATTTGGGCGTAAGGATAGTTCTTCCATGTCACATAGGCGTCATGCAGGTTGACGGCGCTCTGCGGTTCCAACTGTATATGGGTGAAATATGTCCAGTCTTTATTGGGGGCATTGCCGGAGAATATGACCCTCGCACGTCTCAGGTAGAAGTTGTTCCAGTCCTCACTATTGGCGTTGATCTCTCTGTCGAAGCCAAGAAAGGTATGACGAAACTGTACGAATACATTGGTCTTCAATAGGAAATTTTCATCCTGGGTCTTGATATAGAAACCCTTATCATACCCTGCCTGTAACGTCTTCTTCTCGGTTTCCGCCGATTTTTTTTCTACCTCGATGGTCTTGGCCTGGGTCTCGGCCTGCCTCTTTTCCATCTCCTCTATTCTTTTGAGGAGCTTCTGCACTTCTCCTTTAAGTTGTTCTATCTCTGCATTTGAGTCTGCTGCCGGGGCAGGCAGCGCCCACACTGAAAGCGAAAAAACAAGGAGCGCCACAAAAACACTTAATTTTCTCATACAATATTTCCTGTTCTTATTTTGCGTTTGGGATGAAAAGCTGATTGCCATGGTTATCTTTAAATGAGGCAATAACCTGCTGCCCATCCCCTGATATAAGCCAGCTTATAAACTCCATCGCCTCCCTATATTTGACATGCTTGTGTTTTTCAGGATTCACTGCCATGACGCCATATTGATTGAATAATACAGGATCGCCTTCGAGAACTATGACCATTTCGAGTTTATCCTTTTCCTTTGTGGCAAGCCATGTGCCTCTGTCAGTGAGCGTATAAGCCCGTTTTTCATTCGCAATCCTCTGTGTCTTTTCCATTCCCTGACCCACTTCGAGATACCACTTCTGTCCTTTCGGGTCTATGCCTGCTTTTCCCCATATCGCAAGTTCCTTGGTATGCGTCCCTGATTTGTCACCCCGCGATACAAAGTGATAATTACTCTGGGCAATCTTCTTAAAGGCATCTGGAGCCGATTTCGTTCCTTTTATTTTCGCAGGGTCATGAGGAGGGCCGATAACGACGAAATCATTATACATAACATCGTGGCGATTCACGAAATATCCCTCCTCAACCGCCTTTAATTCCTGCTCCCTTGCATGGACAAAAACTACGTCGGCATCCCCCCTTTTGCCTATTTCAATGGCAGCGCCTGTGCCGACAGCCACAACATCAATCTTTATGCCTATTTTTTTCCCAAACATTGGCAGGATGTAATCAAATAATCCCGAATTCTGTGTGCTTGTGGTTGAGGCGCAGCGGATTCTTGTTTCAGCGGATACATTCACCGCAGAAATCATTACCAGCATTATTAGCGCCAAGAAAAATCTAAAGTTCCTCATCCTTTCCCTCCTTTGATCGAGATTTAAAATCAAGAGGTCTCTAAGGGTTGCAGAGACAATTTTCTGCCCTGAAGGATATGCCCCTAATCATCGTATTGATGTGCATAAGCGGCATCATTGTAAAGCCCTTCTCCGTATTGCTCTTTTCCATATTCTCTGATAATCTTTTGTCCTTCTTCAGAGGCGACAAAATCAATGAATCTGGATGCCAATGGTGCGCCATCCGTTACACCGCCCGGCCGGCAAAGGGCATGATAGGTGTTCACAAGAAATTTATCGCCTCTAAAGAGTATTTTCAGATTGGGCACATTCTTTTTCTCCGCCACCCAGGTGCTGCTGTCCGTCATGAAGTATCCTCTTTCTGCATCTGCTCTTTTCAAGGTTGCAGTCATGAAGTCTTTTGTAATGACATACCAGTCTCCCGAAGGCACGATTCCGGCCTTATTCCAGACAGCCATCTCTTTTTTATGTGTGCCTGAATTATCTCCCCGCGAAAAAAATTTGGTTTTCGCATTTGCAATCCGGCTATATGCCTCCACAGCGTTTTTGGCTTTATTGATCTTAGCAGGATCATTCGGCGGACCGACAATATAAAACTCATTAGAACCAATCAGTGTCCTTTTCGCAGCCCAGCCTTCTGCCACTGCTTTCTTTTCAGCATCCGGGGCATGTACCATAATCATATCGACGGCCTCTTCCTTTAAAAGTTTTAAAGAATCCCCTGTACCTGCTTTTATCCAGCAGAGGGCCGTATCCACCTCTTTACTGAAGGATTCCGCAAGAACCCGCAGGAGTCCGAGCTCCCCGGGGCTGCCCGTGGCAAGAGAAAATGAATTTGGTCCACTTCCATAAACTGCGGTGCATTTTTCTCCGGAAAAGGCAACCGATGACAAGTTGAGAGCGAGCATGAAAATCATAAAAAGGAAAAATTTCTTGGACATCATGTTTCCTCCTTTAAACGTGACACCGATTTTTGTGTGAGCAAGGTCATATTATTAGGACTTCTCCCAAAAATCTCAGGAGATTATGTCAATGTGTTAATTCTTAGCCAATTTTCGCAGGCTGGAAATGGAAGCCGTCATTCCTTCGCTTCACGGCTTGCGCAGCGACCCTTTCGCGGCTCGCAGGCGGGGAATGCTTGCCCCTTCCAGCCTCTAAAGGGCTGGCTTTCCCCTTACTGCTCGCCCTCGATCCGCCTAAGGCGGACTGCTCCAGCAAGTTTCGCACAGGAACAACAGCTTCCATAAGAATGTGGGGAAAGTCCTACATATTATCTCTTTTCATTCATCACCGCCGGCGCTGCATCCGGATAGAAGAGATTAACCCCGTGTTTTTTATATTGCGCTATCAGACGTTGTCCATCAGGTGAGGTTACAAAGGCGATAAAATCCATGGCCTCTCTGTACCTTATATTCGGGA
Organism: Desulfovibrionales bacterium; assembly: GCA_028715605.1. Lineage (NCBI taxonomy): Bacteria > Pseudomonadati > Thermodesulfobacteriota > Desulfovibrionia > Desulfovibrionales > Desulfovibrionales bacterium. Next base: position 367,573 of record JAQURM010000002.1, on the reverse strand, counting down.
ACCTGTCAGGATTTACCGCAATCACGCTATAGAGATTTTTCAAAACAGGGTCACCTTTAAAGAGGGCCTTCAGCTTGATTTTTGTCTCGTAATTCAAGAAGGTCCCCAGATCGGTGAGTGTATAGGCCCGCTTCTGATCAGCTATCATTAATGTGTCCCCCATTTTGGCGCCGGCCTCGAAATACCAGCCCTTCCCCTTAGGATTTATCCCGGCATCATCCCAGACATCCAGTTCTTTGATATTTGTACCTGAATCGTCGCCCCTTGATACGAAAGGCAACCCCTTCTCTGCAATTTCTTCAAATGCCTCGACAGCGGTTTTTAATCCCTTTATCTTTGCCGGGTCGCCGGATGGACCGGCGATAACAAAATCATTATGCATCACAGATCTTCTGTTGACACCATACCCCCCTCCGACAAATTTTTCCTCCCGAAAGGGATCGTGTACGAAGAGCATATCGGCCTCGCCCTTCTTTGCTATTTTCATGGCTTTTCCAGTGCCCACAGCTATAACTTCTACTTTGACATCATATTTTGTCGATTTTTCATAGGCGGGAATCAGTATGGCAAACAGCCCGGAATTTTGAATACTTGTCGTTGATGCTATAATAAGTTCTGTCTTTTCTTTAGCCATGTTTGATACCCTCCCTTAAAGAGTCAAAGTCTGGACGGCACCATAAAAATAGATTTTGATACGTTATAAGTCCAATTTATTTTTTTCATCAATACAATGAAATATATTCATAATATCTTATATTGACTCCTGCTCTTTGACTACTTACAATAACGCCCATGGAAGACCACAGGTTAAAGGCATTCTGTCTTGTTGTTGAATTGAATAGCTTCTCAAAGGCAGCAGAGGCCAAGTTCATGACCCAGTCTGCCATGAGCCACCTGATAAAAAATCTTGAAGGCGAACTCGGAATAAGACTTTTAAACAGAAAGGGCAAGGCTATAATACCAACACCTGCCGGGAAGATTTTTTATGAACATGCGAAACAGATTCTTGAACAGTATCGAAGACTGGAAAATGATGTTTATACTATGGTGCAAAAGACTAAGGGCACATTATATATTGGAGCAAGCATGACTGCTGCAACATATCTACTGCCGCAGGTATTTTACAATTTCTCTAAGAACTATCCGGAGGTACAAATAGAATTATCAGTATCGGATACGGAAAGGATAATACACGACCTTCACGAGAGGAAAATTGATATAGGAATTGTTGAGAGGAAAATAAGAGATTCGGGTGTCTTCTTAAAGGAGATTGCCAGGGATGAGATAGTAATCATCACATCCGAAGACAATCCATTGGCAAAGAAAAAGTCTCTGAAACCTCATGATTTAACATCCCAACCATTTATCATGCCTGAGGCAGGCTCAGATATGAGGGAATTCATAGATGATTTTCTGCACAACTTGAAAATAAATCCAAAGGAAATAAAGGTACTAATGACACTTGGCAATACCGAGCTGATAATACAGATGGTTCAGTCGGGGATGGGCATATCCTTTGTCTCAAAATGGTCTGTTTTTAAGACAATAAAGGATAGCTCTATTAAGCTGCTGGACATATCAGGCAAGAAAATAAAGAGAAGGTTTTACCTCGCCGGCATAGAAAAAGAGCCTTCAACAACAGTTGGAAAGACCTTCTGGAATTTTATAAAAGAATATAGATTTTTTATGCCATTTTGATTGTGATTGAAGCTCCCCGCTGTCCGCCTGAGGCGGACGGAGAACGCGCTCGCTATGCATGTTCAGCCTTCCGGACTCTCAGAGTCTTCTTCATTTCCGCACAATGATAAACAATAAGGCAGAGAGGGCGGCCATCCCTGCTCCATAATAAAAAGTAGCCTGGGGGCCGATGGCATCCCAGAGAAGGCCGCCGATCATACTGGCCGGCAAGACAGCCAGGCCTATAGCCATGTGATAAAGCCCAAAGCCGGTAGCCTTGAAGTCAGGCGGGACTATCGAGGCCAGATAGGCCCGCTGCACGCCCTCGCTTATCCCCATAAACAGGCCATAAATGGGGAAAAGCAGCCAGGCGTGGCCGGGGTGGGTGGCCAAGCCAAAGCCAAGATATACGACGGCGAAAAGGACAAACCCCAATGTAACCAGCCGCCTTTTGCCGAAACGGTCGGCCAGTACGCCGGCCGGCCAGGCCGATAGGGCATAAACCAGGTTGAAGGTCAGATAGGCTAAAGGAACAAGCGCTGTCTTGACCCCCAGGTCTTGCGCCCTCAGGACGAGGAAAACATCGCTCGAATTGCCCAGGGCAAAAACAGTTATAATGGCCAGGAAACGCTTATAAGAACCGCCAAGCCTTTTCAAATCGAATTTAAAGCGTTCACTTGAGGAAAGTTTCGCCCTCTTTTTTTCGGTAACGAAGCTGCTGGCAATAATAACCGCCGCTAGGCCTGGGATTATAGACAGCCAGAATACAAGCCGGTAATTACCGTGGTAGATGGACAAAATGGCAAAGGCTAAAAGCGGGCCAACCACGGCTCCAAGCGTATCCATGGTGCGATGAAAGCCAAAGGAGCGGCCCAGATGAGTCGGAGGTGTGGATTCGGTTATAATGACATCTCTGGGAGCAGTACGGACGCCCTTGCCAAAGCGATCTATGAAACGCGCCGAGAGCACGTGCCCCCAATGCGTGGCCAAGGCCATAAAAGGACGGCTGGCAGTGGAGATGCCATAGCCAAAGACCATCAGAATCTTGCGCCGGCCAATTTGGTCAGAAAGCCAACCGGAAAACAGCTTGACCAAACTCGCCGTGCTCTCGGCGATGCCCTCAATCACGCCTATGACGGCCTTATTGACCCCGAGAACCGAGGCCAGAAAGATAGGCACCAGGGGGTAGATCATCTCGGAACCAACGTCCGTAAAGAAGCTTACCAATCCGCTGAAAAAGACGTTCCTTTCAAAACCAAGTATCTTTCCCGGTTGCCCCTTAAGGTGCCGCATAGCTGCTTCCGCCTTTAGCCATACCATAGCACGGTATCTATTTATTCGTAACTTTTCATCCTACCACAAAGGCGAAAGGTATAGTTTAAGATGATAAAAGAGGAAGAAAGATTTTGAAGCTCCCCGCAGCAAGCTGCGGGGAATGCGCTCGCTATGCATGTTCAAAAGAAATTATTAGGGTAGCAATTTGTGATGGTCACCTTTCCCTGAGGGGTGATAAAAAAACGCGTATTGAAAACTCCGTATAAAACCTATGTTCGTATTTCCTCCAGCCGTTTCAGATTGGCATCTATTTTATCCAGACGGGCGACAAATTCCTGCACTTTGCCTTTTTCCTTGTCGATTATCCCGGCCGGGGCGCGTTCCAGAAAGTCCCGGTTAGCCAGCTTGTTCTGTATCCGTTTCAGCTCTGTCCGGAGTTTGCCTGCCTCTTTCTGCAGTTTTGCGGTTTCTGCGGAGATATCGATTACTCCTTCGAGGAGCAGGTAGGTTTCGACCTGATCGGTTATACAGGACACCGCCCCCTTAGGCCGCTCACCATCAGCGCGTATCTCAAGACCTTCTACCTTAGCCAGGTTCTTTAGGAAAATCCCATGTCTGAAAATAAGCTCACGTGCCGGCCCGCTTCCGCTGAGGACGATTATGTTTACCTTTTGAGCCGGATGGACATTCATCTCGCTGCGCAGGTTGCGTATCCCGGTTATCACATCCATAAGCAAGTCCATCTGCCTTTCACTTTCCATATCCTCCGGATAATCCTTGCTCTCTGGAAAGGAGGCCTCCATAATGCTTCCGGCGCTGCCCGGCAGATAATGCCATAATTCCTCGGTAACAAAAGGGATGGAAGGATGGAGCAGGCGCAGGCTGGCGCTCAGCACCGAGAGCATGACCTGCTGTGTGGCATTGCGTGCCTCCTGGTCTTCGGTAAGATAAAGAGCGGGTTTAATCATTTCCAGGTACCAGTCACAGTACTCGCGCCAGAAAAACTGGTAGAGGGCCTGGGCCGCATCATTAAAACGATAGTCATCCAGACCTTCTCTTACTGTGTCTATCACCCTTTTCACGCGGCTTAATATCCACCGGTTTTCCAGCGAAAGATGGGAAACGGGCCGGGTAATCTCTACCGTCCGGCATCCATCCGCGTTCATCAGTACGAACCGTGCGGCATTCCAGACCTTATTAATAAAATGGCGGTAACCCTCGATGCGCTGTTCAGAGAGGCGGATATCCCGTCCCTGCGCAGCAAATGCCGCCAGGGTGAAGCGAAAGGCGTCCGTCCCATACTTATCCATAACGATGAGCGGGTCAATGACATTACCCTTGGATTTGCTCATCTTCTGGCCCTCAGCGTCGCGCACCAGGGCATGTATGTAAACATCCTTAAAGGGAACTTCACCCATAAAATGGAGGCCCATCATCAGCATGCGGGCCACCCAGAAAAAGAGGATATCGAAACCGGTGATGAGCACGGATGTGGGATAGAAGAGCTTCAGCTCTCTGGTCTCCTCCGGCCAGCCCAGGGTGGAAAACGGCCATAAGGCCGAACTGAACCAGGTATCGAGGACGTCTTCTTCCTGCCGGATATTTTTGCCTGCACATTTCGGGCAGCTCAGCGGCGCCGCGGCATCGACAATGGTCTCGCCACAGTCATCACAGAACCAGGCGGGAATGCGGTGCCCCCACCAGATCTGGCGGGATATGCACCAGTCACGGATGTTACGCATCCAGTCAAAATAGGTATTTTCCCACATCTTGGGTATTATGCGGGTTTGGCCGGTCTCAACCGCAGCGATGGCCCTTTCGGCCAGCGGCTTTACAGAGACAAACCACTGTTTGGAAAGGGTCGGCTCGACTACCGTCTTGCAGCGATAGCAGTGCCCCACGGCATGTTCCAGGGGTTCAACTTTTTCCAGGAGTCCTTCGGCCTCGAGATCCGCCACCACCTTTTTGCGGCACTCGTAGCGGTCCAACCCCCGGTATGGACCGGCCTCATCGTTCATGTACCCGGTCTCATCCATGACCTTAACCGCAGGTAATTTGTGACGCAGGCCAATTTCGAAGTCGTTGGGGTCGTGGGCCGGGGTTACTTTCAGGGCCCCGGTGCCAAAGGAAGGATCGACATAAGAATCAGAGATAACCGGTATGGCCCTTTTTAAAAGGGGTAGGATAAGATTTCTCCCGATTACATTCTTATACCTTTCGTCCTCAGGGCCTACAGCTACCGCCGTATCGCCGAGCATGGTCTCCGGTCGGGTCGTGGCCACTACTACATAGCCGGATCCGTCGGCATAGGGATAACGGATATGATAGAGGCTCCCTTTATGGTTCTCATGTTCTACTTCGAGGTCGGCCAGGGCCGTGTGGCAGCGCGGGCACCAGTTGATAATGTAATCGCCTCTGTAGATAAGTCCTTCGCGATATAACCGGACGAATACCTCCCTCACCGCGCGGGACAGCCCCTCGTCCATGGTAAATCGCTGCCGGCTCCAGTCACAGGCGCATCCCAGTCTCTTGAGTTGGTTGATTATTTGCCCGCCGGATTCCTCTTTCCACCGCCAGACACGCTCGATGAATCTCTCCCGACCGACGGTATGCCGGTCCAGCCCGTCGGCCGCCAGTTGCCTTTCCACCACGTTTTGTGTGGCTATGCCCGCATGATCGGTCCCCGGCACCCAGAGAGTATTGCAGCCGGCCATCCTTTTATAACGTATTAATATATCCTGCAGGATATTGTTAAGGGCATGGCCCATGTGCAGGGAACCGGTGATGTTCGGGGGAGGAATGACTATGGAATAAGGCCGCTTCTCGTCCGTTACTTTCGCCGTGAAAAGCCCTTCCTGTTCCCAGAAAGAGTACCACCTCTTTTCCACCTCATGCGGTTCGTAGGCCTTCGGTAATATTTCTCCTGTCGTAGGTATCGCTTCAGCCATATAATCAGTTTTCCTTCCAGATGTCCGGGACGCAGATGAACGCAGATTCGATTAATTCATAAAAAAAGTTTTTCACCGCAGAGCACGCAGAGAAAAATTTTAACTTATTTAATATGTTATCTCGGCGTCCTCGGCAACCTCTGCGGTAGATTTTACTTTTTAAATTTCGAACTTACTGCGGGCATCGACAAAAATCGGCGGCCGGTAAATGTAACGATTTTAGTCAATAATTAAGGGAAGTTAACACAGGGCATTTCCAGGTGTCAAGGCTTTAATAGATCATCCAGGGCTTGGGGATAAAGATGCTTTCATACAGGTTGAGGGCGTAACGATCGGTCATACCGGCAATGAAGTCACAGGCCATCCTTTCCCTGGGAGTATCGGGTGGATATACTTTAGCTTCTTTGTCAAAGACATTTTCCTTTTCCAATAGGTAGTAATAGAGTTCTTCCAGGATTTTTTTGGCCTTGATAAATTCCTTATGAACTATCTCAGATTCATAGACATTTTGATAAAGAAATTCCCGCAATTCCAGCATAACCTCCATTGTGGCAGGCCTGATAACCAATTTTGGGCCACCGGCCCGGATGGTAGAATCTATCAAGTCCAGTACCATGGTCCCAATGCGTTTGGAATGGCTTTTACCTAAGGCTTTGACGCAGGAATCCGGTATGTCCTTGATGGAGATTACATTACCACGAATAGCATCGTCTATATCATGACTTATATAGGCAATGATATCCGCTATACGCACAATCTGTCCTTCCAGGTCCGAACTCAGTTCTTCAGTATTTTCCGGTAGAATCTGCCCCCGTCCCTTGGAGTGTTTTAAAATTCCCTCCCTGACCTCATAGGTTAGGTTCAACCCGCGGCCGTTATTTTCCAGTATGTCCACAACCCGCAAACTTTGTTCATAATGGGCAAACCCCCCCGGATATATGGCATTCAGCACCGCTTCCCCGGCATGGCCAAATGGGGTATGGCCGAGGTCATGTCCCAGGGCGATAGCCTCGGTTAAGTCCTCATTCAGGCGCAGGGCCCGGGCTATAGTGCGGGCTATCTGGGCCACCTCGAGGGCATGGGTTAGTCTGGTGCGGTAATGGTCGCCGGTGGGGGAAAGGAAGACCTGGGTCTTGTGTTTTAGACGACGGAAGGATTTACAGTGGAGAATACGATCCCGGTCCCGTTGAAAGGCCGTGCGCACCGGACATTCCTTTTCCGGTATCTGACGGCCGCGGCTTTGGGCGCTGAGGGCGGCATACGGAGAAAGGTTTTTTCTCTCCTGTTCTTCAAGTTTCTGCCGTATAGATTCGGACAATTGCTTTTTTCTTCCTTTCTGGTATGATGCCCTTCTATACTGAATGCCTACAGCTATTGTCACGTTCTCCTATCATTTTTTGAACGGGGTGTCAATCTCGCAAAAATGAGATATTAGGGATATTAGTTCTATCTTTCGTGAAAAAGCTCAAATGAATGTCAAATGGGCAAGCATTCAGGTCTCAGCCTTCAGCCGGTCCACCGTTCACTGTTGACCGTTTACCGAAAGAAAATATCGGACAACGGTTAACGGATAACGGATAACAAACATGCTGACAGCTAATCGCTCAGAATAATGAGATGAACAAGATACTATTTTCTTACCTGCTGAAAGAGATCCTGCCTACTTTTTTTACCTCCCTCTTTGTTCTTACCTCCATCCTGCTTTTAGGAAAGATGGCCCCTATGGCCGAACTCCTGCTGACCCGGGGCCTGTCTTTCGGGAGTATCCTGCAGATAGTGGTATTTGTGCTTCCGCACCTTCTCCTGTTTGCCCTTCCTATGGCTACGCTTCTGGGAACCCTGCTCACCTACACCAGGATGGCCAAGGATCGGGAGATATTGGCTATCAAGGCATCCGGGATAAGCTTTTATCAATTGCTGCCTCCGGCTATTCTGGTATCCGTTGCGGCCTATCTGCTTACTTTATTTACCGCGGTTTATGCGCAACCCTGGGGAAATTATGCCCTGAAGACCCTTCTTTTCAGGATAATGCAGATCCGGGCCGATTTAGGGGTGCGGGAGGGTGAATTCAGTGATGCCTTCAAGGATATCGTTATATATGTCCGAAATATTTCCAGAGAAAATGGCCGGCTGGACGGCATTTATATAAGCGATGTGAGAAGGCCGGAGGCCGGCAACGCCATTGTGGCCAGGGAAGGATGGATTGTCCCCCGGCCGGAGCGCCTGGTCCTGGTTCTTTATCTGCGGGACGGCAGCATTCACCGTGTTGGGAGGGATTGGCGATCGGCCCAGACCATCCACTTCGAGAAATATGCCTTGACCCTGGGCCCCCAATCTACAGGCCATAGTGAGATAGTGGAAAAGGGTAAAAGTGAGATGTCTCTGGGTGAGATACGGGACAGGCTAAAGGAAGCCCCGCTTTCCTCCCCGGAATATTATTCGTTGCTCATGGAATTACACCGGAAGATGGCCTTGCCCGTAGCCTGCATTATCCTGGGACTGGTGGGGGCCGCTCTAGGCGCCCAATCAAGATTTGCCGGCACTTCATTTGGCATATCCATCGGCCTTACGGTCTTCCTCCTTTATTATTTGATGTTGGCCCTGGCCAAGGGGCTGGGGGAAACAGGGGTGATCTATCCTGCTATCGGCATGTGGGTGCCTAATATCATATTTGCTCTCCTGGCCGTTTACCTCATAGTGAAGACCAACGGGGAACGTCCCATCTGGTTCATGGAAATATTGCAACGTCTATCCGAACGCCTGGAAAGATCGAAGGACACCGCCGCCATTAGCCGCAAAGGGCGCGGAGATAAATAAGGAAGCTCAAAGCTCAAGGCTGAAGGCCGGATACTTAAATGTACGTACTAAATCGTTACATACTCAAGGAGTTTATACGCCTTTTTCTTCTGGTACTCAGTATCTTTGTCTTCATCTATCTTCTGGTCGATTTCTTTGAAAAGATAGACAACTTCCTGGAGGTCAATCTGCCGGCCTCCACTATGCTAACGTATTTTGTGTATAAGATTCCCCTGATTATAACCCAGATGGAGCCGGTAGCAGTTCTCATGGCCGGGGTTTTGACTATCAGCCTGCTTATTCGCGGCAATGAAATGCTGGCCATGAAATCCATCGGGAGAAATATCTTGCAGACGACCAAACCGATCTTCTGGGCCGCATTCCTTTTGAGCGTTCTGCTTTTTCAGATAAAGGAAGGCGTTGTCCCTTTAACTATGGTGAAGACTAATTTTATATGGGATGTACAGGTTAAGAAAAAGCAGCCCAAGGGGTTACTTGGAAAAGATAAGTTCTGGTTTAAAGGAGAGAACGCCATATATTCCATCGGCCACTTTAGCCCGGACCGGAAACTCCTGCAGGATATAGAAATTTTCGTTTTTGACCAAGACTTTTACCCGAAAAAAATTATCTATGCCCGCGCAGCCAGGTGGACCAATCATAGCTGGCTTTTCAAGGAAGGCCGGCTGAAGACCCTGGAGAGCGATAGATCTTATAAAATAATCCCTTTTGATGAGCAATTTATTAACCTGGCCGAACGTCCGGCAGATTTCAGGGAGATGACCAAAAAAGCAGACGAAATGAGCTTCGAAGAGATCTCGGCTTATATTCAGAAGCTGAAACACCAGGGGCAGGACACGACCCCTTACCGGATAGATCTACAGGCGAGGCTTGCGTACCCGGTACTAGGCCCGATTCTGCTTCTCCTCGGCATACCGGCCTTGCTCTGGAGGAGACTAAAATCGAGCATCGCACTGGGCATAAGCCTGGGCATGTTTCTGGTGTTTGTGGTCTGGATAACCTGGAATTTCAGCCTGACCATGGGGAGGGCAGGACTGCTTCCGCCATTTGTCGCTGCCTGGTTTCCGCTGATGCTGTTCGGCGCGCTCGGCGCGTCCGGATGGCGGGCGGTGTGGCAATAGGAATAAGTCAAGTCATTGGTCATAGATTAGGTTGGGAAGATGGATCACCCTTACCAGTGACAACTGACTATTGACTAATGACATTCACTATAAGTAATTGGTAGCCTTACGTCTGAGGGGCCACGGCTTCCAAAGCCTGGGAGATTCTTTTCTTAAGTTCCGTAAGGTCAAAAGACTTAATCACATAAGAATCTGCCGCGATAGTTTTTACATCACTTTTATAACTGTCGTAGGCAGTACAGAGTATGACCGGCAAGTTGTAATATTTATTTCGTATATCCTGGAGCAGGTCTAATCCATCATAGTCGGCCATCTTGATATCGAGCAATATAATATCAGGACGTTCTTTTTCTATGCGCTCTAGAAGCTTGTATCCGCTGTCGGCCGTAATCACCTCGTATCCATCGGCCTTTAATTCTTCTGAATACAGGTACCTTATGTTTTCTTCATCATCGACGATTAAAACCTTAGCCATTTTTGATGATCTCGTTGGAAGTGTAAAAAAACATATCAAATCTGGAAATCAGGTCGTGCCACAGGCAGATTCGCCTGGGCGAAAACTCAGGAAAGTGCAAACCCAAATAAAGAGGGTCTATCTTTTCCTGATTTTCTGAGTTCCAGATTAATAGCCTTTTCTGAATGTAGGACGGTTTCCAACACCTAACGTGTTACTAAAATTTATATTTTATATTGAGGTAAAAGTAAACAGCTTTTTATCTATCAGGCTGCCGGATGCCTTCGGGAATGAGAAACCGACTTGTTTTTTCCCTTAAAGCCATTAAAATAATGATGAACAGCGTTCAGCCGGTTCACCGTTTACTATTGATCGTTTACCGAAAGAAAATGTCGGACAACGGTTAACGGATAACGGTTAACAAATATGCTGATGGCTGAAAGCTGATAGCTATTTAAACAGGAGGAAAATCTGTGGATGATCTGCCCAAACGAGCAGATAGATTGTCTGCGCCGGAGATATTGCATATCTTTGAGATACTCCGTAAAGAATATCCTGATGCGAAAATAGCCCTTTCTTACCGTAATCCCCCGGAGCTCCTGGTGGCCACCATCCTTTCGGCCCAGTGTACTGACGAACAGGTAAATAAGGTCACTGGTTCTCTGTTTAAAAAATATCCTACTCTTGAGTCCTATGCCCGGGCCTCCCTGCCGGAGCTTGAGGAGGCCATCAAGAGCGCCGGCTTTTTCCGGAATAAGGCCAGGAACATAAAGTCCTGCTGTGAGCTGATATTAGAGAAGTTCGGCGGCAGGATTCCACAGACCATGGACGAACTCATTGCCTTGCCCGGCGTGGCCCGAAAAACGGCCAATATCGTCCTTTCCAATGCCTTTGGCATCGTGGAAGGCATAGCCGTAGATACCCATGTCCGCCGGTTGGCTTATCGACTGGGCTTTACTACAGAAACTGACCCGGATAAGATCGAAAGAGATCTGATGGCCGTTATCCCTAAAAAATACTGGTTCAACCTTTCCTACGTCCTCATCGACCACGGGCGCAAGATATGCAAGGCCCGGGCCCCGGGGTGCAAACGCTGCGTGGTGCGGCGTCTTTGCCCCTCCAGCCTGGACGCCGGGGGAAAGCTGAAAGCTCAAAGCTGAAGGCTGTATTCTGATCCATAATGCCGATCAAAACTGTCACCATAGCACGTCTGGTTTATGGAGGAAACGGACTAGGCCGCACAGACGGCAAGGTAGTGTTCATCCCCTTTACGCTCCCGGGGGAAAGAATTGAGGCCCGCATCCAGGAAAGTAAAAAGCATTATGATAAGGGGCTGATCCTCAGGATTCTCACACCCTCACCCGGTCGCGCCCCGGCCCCCTGCCCTCACTTTGGCCGCTGCGGGGGCTGCCAGTGGCAGCATATCGCCTATCAAGACCAGCTTTCATTTAAAGAAGACATCTTCCGGGAGACCCTGGCCCGCATAGCGCACGTTGCCGGCGAAAAAATCCTGCCTATCCTTCCCTCCCCGGCGGCCTTTGGTTACCGGAACCGCGTACGGCTGCATGTCAAAGGAGGCCGGATCGGCTTTTTCGCTGCGCATTCATACGAAATCGTGGAGATAGAAGACTGCAAGATTGCTCATTTCCTGATTAACCGGATAATAAAGGAGATAAAGGATGCCCTCCCCTTATCCTCTTTGCAAAAGCTGGCCGGAATTGAAATTATAGTCAGCCCTGAAGAGGTCCATGGAGTCCTTATCCTGCACACCGCCAGGCCGCTTTCTCAGGCCGATGAGAATACTATACGGCTTCAATCCGGCCGGATACCTGATATTAAAAGATGCGTGGTTCAGGGGCCAGGCGGTCTTCCGGCACAAATGGACTTCGGCAAAGAAGATGGCCTTAAGCTTTTCGTGCCGGAAGGAAACGGCCTTACCTACTTTCTCTTCCCGGGCGTATTCGCACAGGTAAATACATCGCAAAATGATATCCTCATCACCAAAGTCACGGAGTGGGCAGGCGTTTCATCAAACCATAAAGTACTGGACCTCTTTTGCGGCATGGGTAATTTTACCCTGCCCCTGGCCGGAAAAGCCAAAGAGGTAACCGGGATAGAAGCGCATCCTTTAAGCGTAAAAAACGCCATTTTCAATAAGACCGTAAACCGGCTCGATAATATTACCTTCTTGCAGGAAGAGGTCGCAGCAGGTATTGACCTGCTCATAAGAGAGAAACAATGCTTCGACCTGATCCTGCTTGACCCACCCCGCCAGGGATGCCGGGACATAATAAAGAAGCTCCCCTTCCTGAGGCCTTCCAGAATCCTCTACATCTCCTGTGACCCGGCCACCCTGGCCCGCGACATAAACCATCTGCAGGCAGAAGGCTTTGACCTGGTCCGTTCTCAGCCCCTCGATATGTTCCCGCAGACGTATCACATCGAAAGCCTCAGCCTGTTTACATGTTAAAACGTTCAAGCAATTATAAGGGAGACATACCATATTCCCCCTTTTCCCTTGTATTTTGAGCGCATATTTGCTATCGTTTTTACGCTAACATCCTGATCTAACATATAAAGTCGTTTCCAGGGTTAAAAAAAGCATGCCCAAGTTGATATCGTCACCAAAATGAGATCATATCCGCACCAGGTGAGGATATGATCGAGATAGGCAGGACATCACTCGCTCCGCTCGCTCGGCAGGCTTCGGAATGCTTCCCAATAGGGAAGGGAGTAATATATCGAAGAATTAGGCTTTAAGGGGTTAGTGAAAAGCTGTGCCGGTCCCGCCTATCGGGCAAAGGGGAGTTTATAAATGCCAACATTACCACTCATTGATAAAGAAAAAAAAGCAATAGAATCCCCCTGTGTAGTTCTCTTAGGAGCTGGAGCATCAAAGGCTGCGTTTCCTAATGGTGATGCATACGGAAGAAAATTACCATTGATGAATGAGTTAACAGATGATCTTGATTTAAATGATACTATTAAAAAATATGGTTATCAGGGAGACACAGCAGATTTTGAAGCTTTTTACTCCGAAATATTTAATCATCAACCTCAATATGAGAATCTTGTGAATGAAATACAAATAAGAGTTCGTGAATATTTTGAAACCTTAGAAATTCCAAATACGGTGACAATATATGATTATTTAATACTATCTTTACGAGAAAAGGATATTATTGCAACATTCAATTGGGATCCTCTATTATTGAAAGCATATTTAAGAAATTTGAAAGCCAAACCGTTACCTAAGCTAGCATTTTTACACGGAAATGTTTATTGGGGAGTTTGCCATACTGATCAACGTCTTGGATACTTTGGGTCACTTTGTGAAAAGTGCTATAGCCCTCTCCAACCTGTCCAGCTTCTATACCCAACCTCACAAAAGAACTATAACAAAGACCCGGTAATTAAGTCTCAGTGGGATTTACTAACAAGTCATCTGGAGTATTGCTACTTCTTTACTATATTTGGCTATAGTGCTCCTAAAACAGACTTTGAAGCTCGAAAACTGATGAAAAAAGCTTGGTCAGATAATAAAACGGTTGAACTATCGCAAATTGAGATAATTGATATTAAAGATAGAGAAGAATTAAGCAAAAATTGGTCTGAATTTACTGTTCGAAATCATTATGGAGTACTCACTAATTTTAAACATTCCTGGTTATGGAGGTTTCCAAGACAAACTTGTGAAGCACTTTTTGACGCAACAATGCAAAATGATCCACGTAAACAAACGCCATTTCCAGAAACAGATTCGCTGGAAGAGTTGCATAAATTTATTAATAATTTGAAGATCGAAGCGTTACACATCTGAATCAATTTGATGTCCGAGAGACTTCACATAACACAGCATTAAAAGGTTCGTGCCCCTTGGGCACTCACCCAACCCCTGCACCTTTTCAAGGGTGCGGGCTAAGGTTCCAGCTTAGGTGATTATTGAATTTGGAAAGTAACCGTTATCACGTGGAGTAGCGCGGGGTTTCTTTTATTCTTCAACGTTATGTGTTCATTGCGGGCAGAAAACGAATGAAAGGACGAGTTTTATGAAAAGAATTTTAATTTTCTTTGTATGTTTGATTTTAACTGTATCATTGGTGTTACCAGAAGCTTTTGCAAAAGGTAGGGGATATAGAGGCGGTAGCACTCATGTTAGGGGATACACGAAGAAAAGAGGTACTTATGTTGCTCCACATCGTAAAACCGCACCTGATAAATCTAAAATAAACAATTGGAGTTCAAAAGGCAACATAAACCCATATACTGGAAAAAAAGGAACAAAGAATCCTTATTAAGGAGGATGCCATGAAAAAGTTTAAACTGAGGCAAACCATAAAAAAACTATTAGCAGTTACACTTTTTCTTTTATTATTTGGTCCTTATGCTATTAGTGCTGAATTCTGGGCATCGAAAAAATCAAATAAATATCACTATCCAGATTGTGAATGGGCGCAGAAAATAAATCCTGCAAATCTTATAAAATTTAAGAGCCCTGAAGATGCAATTAAGGCGGGCTACATTCCCTGCAAAGTTTGCAAACCTCCCGTGGCTTCTAAGTAGCTCTGCCTTTGAAAAGAGTATGTGAAAAAATGCCCGCAACGGCAGATAACACAGCACAAACATCTTTCATACAAACCGTATCGGGCTTCGTCTGTGCCCCAAACGTTATCCGCCATCGTTGGCAGTCAAGAGAGAATGTAAAATGAGAACATTTTTATTTCAAAAAAATAGAACCCTTCCTTTATACTTTTTTAGTGATAGTAGATTAATAAAAGCATTTTTTTATTCCCTGCTGTTCATAACAATCCTATTTCCTGCTATTTCCTATGCTGATGCTGACAGAATTTTTAAGGAAAGCAATAAGGCCGTCGTAGTGGTTACGGCATACGGCTTTGCAAACGAACCGATAGCCCAGGGAAGCGGCTTTATTGTAAGACAAGACGGGGCAATAGTAACGAACTATCATGTTGTTAACGGGTCAGCGGACATCACTATAACAGTTCAGAAGTCCCACTCTTTTGGGGATGACCAACGAAGTGAGACCTTAGAAGTTGAGGGTTTGATATATTGCGATAAAGATAATGATCTCGTAATTCTTAAGGCAAAATTCATTGAACCTCCTTCAAAAAAACCAGAGAGCATCTCTGATCCACTCGTAGGGCGGAGTCCGAGAGTACCACGGACCATTGATAGCCTTCCTGTAGTGAGGCTGGGAGATATAGATAAGGTCAATGTTGGTGAAAAGCTCTATGTCATAAGTAGTCCTCAAGGACTTGAAAATACTATTTCGGAAGGGATAATAAGCGGTTTAAGGGATGTCTTATCCCCTCCATCTCCTTTGCCTCTTGGGGATTCGCATAAACCTTCTCAGGATCAGAAGTTGGAAACCGCCCGATATTTAAGGAAAATTAAATACAGGAAGAAGATCTTACAGATCACTGCCCCTGTATCAAGCGGTAGCAGCGGAGGGCCTGCCTTTAACCAAAAAGGTGAAGTTATTGGCATAGTTACATTTCTAATAGAAGGGGGGCAAAACCTAAATTTTGCAATGCCAGTGAATTTGATCAAGGATGAGATAGAAAATAAAGAAGTTATTCCCCTAAAAGCGTTTCAAAAAGAATTTGAGAAAGAATATATAAAATGGTTAGCAGCAACGTTAGTAAAAACCGAAGATTGGAGCAAAGCTAAGACCCCTAAAGGAAAGGAAATAGAGGTCTGCAAAGAAGTTCTAAGATTAAATCCTTATCATGTAACTGGACGTATTACCCTTATACTTATACTTATGTATCTAACGGAACACAAAGAAGAAGCTTTGAAGCAATACGAAATTTTAAAGGTAATTGATCCTACCGCGGCAATGGGAATGCAATTTTTATTCGAAGATAGTTTATCTAAGTAAAACCCTCCTATCTCTTTGGGACGCCACCAATAAGAGATGTGGGACGTCCATAAATTTATAAGTTTCTTGTTGCCCGTAACGGCAAATAACAGAGTGCTTGAGGTCAACACCCAAGGGCTTCGCCCTTCTTTAATGCAGCATTCTTATTTAATCGTGCCTACAACAGACAGCTAAACAAATAACCGTAAAATAATAAAGTTGAATTTGGTATAATTGGTTCAGAATCAATAGAAGGAGGGAACCCATGAGTAAAAAGGAACTGCTTATAGACGAAATCGAGCAAGTCCCGGAGTCTTTTCTTGATGAGGTATTGGATTTTGTTCACTTCCTAAAGACAAAGTTAATTAAGGAAAGGTTCGATACTGCTATTGCAAGTGAATCTTCTCTCAAAAAAGATTGGCTTAAGCCAGAAGAGGATGAGGCATGGCAAAATTTATAAAAGGCGATGTTGTCGTTGTTCCATTTCCCTTTTCTGACCTAACCCAGTCCAAAAGGCGTCCTGCTTTAGTTGTTTCAAAAATAGAAGGCGATGATCTGATCCTCTGCCAGATAACAAGTCAATCCGTCAAGGACAGTTATTCAATTTCACTTGATGATAAAGACTTTGGAACAGGGAGTCTGAAACAGACAAGTAATGTGAGACCTAACCGCATATTTACAGCGGATAGTCATATTGTCCTATATAAAGTCGGCAATCTTAAAATAGAAAAGCTTAATGAAATTATTGCAAAAGTAGTTGAAATAATCCGAGGATAAAAAAAGCGCTTCATTATTTATCCGCAACGGCAGATAGCAGAGTGCTTGAGGTTAACACCAAAGGCTTCGCCCTTTTCAAGCACTCGAAACGATAGGCAGGACATCGTTCACTCGGCAGGCTTCGGATACTTCCCAGTAGGAAAGGGAGTAATAATCGAAGGATTACCGTCCATTATTACGGGAGGGCACGCTCTTACAGACAAAGAGGGACTTGACCAAAAAAGGAGGTGTATGAGTGGCAAAAGATAACGGTGGAACCCCTTGGCCGATATGGGTAGTCGTAACGATCTTGGTCGCTCTCATAGGTGCGTATGCTACGATAAAATCCAGGCCCTCTGCCCCTGATAACGAAGCGATTTCACCTTCAAATCACGCGGAGGTATCCGAAAAGATAAATCCAAACTCTGGAGATATCTCATCCATCAGTATATCCGAGATATCCGATGTAAGGGGGAGACCGGTAAAGAACGATGCTGCTCCATTTAAAATTATTGTAAAAGGGGAAGTTTTGAATGCCGAAGGGTTACTTGTTTATCTAGTCGTAAAAGATAAGGGCAAGGAATATATTCAACCCACCGGTGAATCCATTGGATTAGGTTTAATGAGACACCCCAAGGTCAACTATTCCGGGAACTGTTACCTTGGCGAAATAAATGACCCGCCCGGGCTTAAGAACACTTATGAAATCTATGCCGTAGTCACGGATAGAGAATATCCTGAGTATCACATACTGCGTAAGGATGATAGATCATTGGCGGTTTCAAGAAGCATCACACTGATAAAAACTCATAGGGGGGATATTTAAAGCGCCAGTTTTTATAAGACACGGGGAAATGGGTTCCTTGACAGACAACATATACCTATATTATTATCGAATCAGGACTTATAGCGGGTAAAAATTTCATGCGAATACCACATTCAACATTAAAGGAACCTTCACTTTTTGAGAGAAAATCAGTCGATTCTATCGCGATAATTGACAGAAAACGCATAGATATTAACCCGCAGAACAAACAAACCGACGATCCTACCGAACAAAAAGCAGCTTTAATCAGGATCGAAACCCTTGACCGTAAGTTATCGAAGCACTTTCACAGCAAACTAAAAGTTCAACCAACGCTGACACGCCAACTTGTTAGTTTTCAGGCCAATAAACCGAGACCTAGTTATCGTTGGTATAAGTATAAAGAGGCCTTTTCAGCATCTCTTATCGAATATCTATTGTCCAAATACGGTGTTACATCGGGTAAGGTGCTTGATCCTTTCGCCGGAAGCGGCACGGCCTTGTTTGCAGCGAGTGAGGCCGGAATAAACGCCGACGGCATCGAACTCCTTCCTATTGGTCAGCAGATCATGCTGGCAAGAAGGCGTCTTGAAAGGGAATTCACGAAAGAGGATTTTGCAGTCCTCAACCACTGGATTGCCGAGTATCCCTGGCATAAGTCAGAGGTTAAAAAACCTCTCTCCAAGTTACGTATCACAGGCGGAGCCTATCCAGAGGAAACGTCGACTCTATTGAACGGTATATGGGGGCATGGGAGAGTGAAAATGAGCGTGTCCAGCCGGTATTACGTTTTGCCCTCTTGTGTGTGTTGGAGTCAATAAGTTTTACACGCAAAGATGGACAGTATCTCCGATGGGATTACCGTTCAGGCCGCAGGCAGGGGACAAAGCCTTTCAACAAGGGAGCGATACTTGAATTCGATAAAGCAATGTGTGCCAAGATAAAAGAGATTTGCCATGACTTACAGGATGGTAAAGGCGCAGACGACTTGTTCCCTGCAAAGGTCTTGCAAGGCGACATTTACCTCTTCAAAGGTTCCTGCCTCGATATAATGCCGACGCTGCCGGATAGTTCATACAATGCCGTGGTGACATCCCCTCCCTATTGCAATCGTTACGACTACACCAGAACCTATGCACTGGAATTAGCGTTGCTCGGAGTAGGGGAAGAAGAGATAAGCAAGCTGAGACAGGAAATGCTAAGTTGCACGGTTGAAAACAGGGCCAAGGACCTGCTGAAAATCAATCCAAAATGGGAAAACGCCATAGCAGCCGCAGACAGCCAGGAGTTATTACAGGCCATCTTATGTTACCTTGAAGAAGAAAAGGCACAAGGCAGATTGAATAATAACGGCATTCCGAGGATGGTAAGGGGTTATTTCTATGAAATGGCCTGTGTCATTGCCGAGTGTGCACGGGTGATGAAACCCAAGGCACTTTTGTTCATGGTAAATGACAACGTTCGTTATGCCGGTGCAAGCATATCAGTTGACATGATCCTTTCAAATATTGCTGAGAGGCTGGGATTCCATGTCGAAAATATCCTCGTGCTGCCAAACGGCAAAGGCAACAGCAGCCAGCAAATGGGAAAACATGGGCGTGATCCCTTAAGAAAGTGTGTTTATGTCTGGAGAAAGCTATAGTGGCAAAGAACAAACCGCATCGTAAGCACATTACCGGCAGAGCTGACCTCGTAACAACATACGAAGAGATTAGGGCCGGTTTTGTCGCCCTGGCCCTTGAAAAGAACCGCAGGGCCACACCCTTTGTGGAACAGGCGAGGTCTCTGAAAGCGGCTGCTTCCCAGACCAAGACGCCCGCTGATTTACTCAATATTGAAAGCATACAGCCTGCGTTATTAACTGCCGCCGCCGTATTCGACAAGGCAATGAACTACCTGTTGCCCCAGGACAAAATCGAGGCTGTACAAGGCTTGATAGCAAAATACCTTGAACCGGCAGGGCCTGCCTTTGTTGAAGAATTGGTTTTCAGGTTTCTCTTGACCAGAGGCGATACATTGGGCGGCTCCATGCGTAACATAGGCGGGGTTATGGGAGAGCGCAAACTGACACGTGCAACCATTGCCAATCTCAGCCTTGCCGGGATTCCTTATCAATGGTTCCATCCCGACAGTAAGGCGTGGATAGCAAGTAAAGAGGAAAACGCTGATATAGAACTATATCTTACCGGGCTTAGCTGGTCATCCAAGGGGAAGAACCGTACAATGATCTATAACCGCAACGTGCCGCTTGTAAACAAGAATATAGACTTGTGCCTGCTGGATTGCAGTCCGGAAAAACTACCCGCTGCATTGAATAACCCGTCACTCTATATTGCCCTTGGAGAACTTAAAGGCGGTATTGACCCGGCTGGGGCCGATGAACACTGGAAAACTGCAAGGACATCCCTTACCCGCATACGAAAGGCATTTTCAGACAAGGGGTATTCACCTCATACTTTTTTTGTCGGCGCAGCCATAGAAAACAGCATGGCCGAAGAAATCTGGCATCAGTTAGAGGACGGCACGTTAAGCAACGCTGCCAATCTGACCGATGCAGATCAAGTGGCCTCATTGTGTGGCTGGTTATGCGGTTTGTAATTCACCCGGATAATAGAAAATAGAGATAAACCGACATCCCTCCGATAACAGCAAGCTAAAAGGCGATAGAGGAAAAGCGGCACGCCCTTAAATTTATAAGTTTCTTGTTGGCCGCAACAGGCAGATAACAGATCGCTTGAGGTTGAACATCCAAATCCCGAAATATCGGACTTCTCATGTTAGACGCCATAGCCAATAGACTTTGTATGGCATTTCTGAACAAATCTGGTATAAATGTTCAGAGAACTCAGAGAGAGGAATGCCGGACAGGTCTTAACAAATACAAACTTATTGTAACAATTCAGGTTTTTGAAAAATATGCCTAAGCAAGGCGCTATAAAGGCCAAAATCCCCCTCAATCCCCCTTTTCCAAAGGGGGAAGTGTTTATCCTCCCTTTGAAAAAGGGAGGTTGGGAGGGATTTAAGAATACTTTTTCAAACAGCTAAACTGATACAAATTATCGAGGTTGTGTACTCTGGACGAGGTGAAATTAATATGGCGGAAATCAAAAGCGCCCTGGAAAAGGCCATGGAACGGGCTGAGAAGATCGGCCGGGCTACCGAAGAAGAGTTGAAAGAGAATCTGTACCTGGATGAGGGCCGACGATTGGCCGCCCGTTACCTCCGGGGAGAAGATATGGAATTCACAAAAGCGCTGGAGCAAAAACCAGCCGAGGCCCGGCCTTATATCTTGAAAGGTATGGTAGAGACCCTCCTCCGCAACATAGTCCTGCCCCGGGATGAAGACATAGAAGAAGGGGTAAAAAGGGCCATGCAAGGGATGCTTACCCTGAAAAAGAATAATTCGCAGGCCCGAAGGATAATGGCGCAAATAGAAGAGGCATTCCGGCAATATAAACAAACCATATCTGATGTCCGCAAGCAGCTCAGGGCCCGTTTTGAGATGAAAATGGGCAACGTGCAAAAACAACTGGAAGAGCAGGCGCACATGAAGGTAAAAATAGACCCGGAACAACTGCCACAGTTTCAGGAAGAGTGGCTCAAGATTTCAGCAGAAATAAACGCCCAGTTCGATGCGTTTCTGGAACAACAAAAAGAACTTTTAAGGACTATCTGACCTGTCCACGCGCCCTTAAATTAGGACATAGATTTTCGCCGATACCCGCAGAAAAATATTTTCTATATTCGAAATCTTGACAATCTGCGTTCATCTGCGTCCAAAAAAGGAAATTCCTAAGCTATCTAGTTAACGAACCCAGCCATGACTCTTGAGCAGCAAAAAAGGATTATCGCGCTAAGACAGGCCCTCCGCGGCAAGAGATTAGACGCCCTTCTGATTACCAGGCCGGAAAACAGACGGTATCTCAGCGGCTTTACGGCACATGACGGCCAGTTAACAGAGTCCTCCGGAGCGCTTCTCATCTCCAGAGATCGACTTATCCTGTTGACTGACAGCCGCTATGAGCTACAGGCCAAAGAAGAGGCAACCGGGTATAAAGTGATTATATCCGGACAGGGGCTGCCCCGTACTCTGGGAAGCCTGGCCCGCCGGTACGGGATTTGCCGGCTGGGCTTTGAAAGTCACTACCTCCTGGTCAGCACCTATGAACGCCTGGGCAGGTTATCGGCCCTGAAGCTCATCTCTACCAGAGGCATTGTGGAAAAGATCAGGGCGCAGAAGACAGAGGAAGAACTAAGAAACATCGAGGAATCCATCCGCCTAAACGAGGCCGTCTTTTCTAAAATCAAACGCATCCTGAGGCCGGGGATGACAGAAAGAGAGATAGCCTTTGAGATCGAAAGGTTGACGCGCAGCATGGGTGCGGAAGACGTATCCTTCGAGCCCATCGTGACCTCCGGCCCCAACGCTGCCAAACCCCACGCCACACCCGCTGACCGGCCTATCCGGGAAGGAGAGCCCATTATCATCGATATGGGGGCGCGTTTAAATGGCTATTGTTCGGATATGACCCGTACCCTCTGGCTGGGAAAGCCCAGCGTAAAATTCAAAAAGATATATCAGACGGTGCGAAAGGCGCAGGACACGGCTATAGGCTCACTAAAAACCGGCCTGAAGGCCAGGGAGGCAGACAAGATCGCCCGTGATATTATATGCAAAGCCGGTTATGGTCAGGCCTTCGGACATTCATTAGGCCATGGCGTAGGACTGGCCGTACATGAAGGGCCAACGCTAAGCCCACGTTCTAAAGATACTTTAAAGGCCGGTATGGTAGTTACCGTGGAACCGGGCATCTATATCCCGGGCTGGGGCGGCGTCCGCCTGGAAAACATGGTGGTTATTGAAGACCACGGCTGCCGGGTCTTGAATAATGATGAGACATTTTATGATTTCCAGTCTTGATGAACTCGTAAAAATTCCAAAATATCACGCAAAGCCGCCAAGGACGCAAAAAGAATAAAATTTGGAACTCAGGAACTCATAAAAAAATCTTTTACTCCTGATTTCTTGATTTCCAGATTTTCATTTTTCCTTCTTTGCGGTCTTTGCGCCTTGGCGTGAGAAATTGACTTCTTACAAAACCGTCAGTCTTGATAAGACAGATTGTCCTCTGCAAGTCGAACCTTATCCAATAGAATCCGTAAGGCGTTCCTCGTCTCCGGCGTTAAGTCCTCAAAAATAACGCCGCATTGATAGGTGGACGGGATATCACCCGCATTACGGTGTACCCATACTGCATGTCCATGGATCTCCACGGGCTGATCCAGTTGCGGATTAAGAAATTTAATAGAGAGAGACGAGCCATCAGGAATGCTTTCATAACCCTCCAATAACATCCCGCTTTCGTTAAGGTTCACAACATAGGCCGGGATAGCCTCTTTACCATCCAGACCCAACACTTTTAAAAGTATATCAATCCGCGGCTCTTGCCGGCGATCTTCGCCCGGGGCGACTTTCCGGGGCGCGGGTCTATCCTGGTTCAGTTTGCGTTCCAGTTCCACGACCCGGCGTCGTAAGATCTTATTTTCCAGCCGAAGTTCTTGCAGCTCTTTTCCCAGGTCTTCGCGCAACCTTATTCTCCTTTACAACTGTTTCCTGCCTGCTTACGCCTCATAATGACTTATCGTAACATTCTGAAAAAACAAAAATAGTCCTGACTAGTTTTCATCTGGAAACTACCGTTTCCGGCCTACGGTCGGCCTAAGGCCGGATTCACGCTATCAGCCTTCAGCAGTCAGCCGTCAGTTTGATTGTTATCCGTTAACCGTTCACCGTTGTCCGACATCTTCTTTCGGTAAACGGTCAACAGTGAACGGTGAACCGGCTTCATGCTGATAGCTGAGTGCTGACTGCTAAAAAGCACTTGCGCAAAAATAACTTTGTGTTACATTAGGCCGATTCGTAAAAATTTAAAATATCACTCAAGGCCGCTAAGGACGCAAAATAAGAGAATTTGGAACTCAGGAACTCATAAAAAAATCTTTTACTCCTGATTTTTCGCCTCGGCGAATCTGTTCGCCCCAGCGGATCTGCCTCAGGCACGACCTCATGCACGACTTGATTTCCAGATTTTCATTTTTCTTTGCGGTCTTTGCGCCTTGGCGTGAGAAATTGACTTTTTACGAAGCCGTCAAATCTTGAAGGAGGTCTTTATGTCTAAGGTATGTGAAATCTGCGGGAAACGGCCGCGTGTAGGAAATAATGTAAGTCATGCCAATAATAAAACAAAACGCAGATGGTATCCCAACCTAAAGAGAGTAAAGGCGGACCAGGGTAACAGCACCCGTTATATGGTAGTCTGTACGCGCTGTCTTCGCTCCGGGTCGGTAGTAAAAGCCACTTAAGGTCATGTCGTCAGGCGTTCTACACGAATTACGTCATCCAAGTGTTTAACCGCCCTGAGCACTGTTTTCAGATGTGAGGTATCGACCACTTCGAGAATAAAATTCAATATGGCCTTGTGGTCTAAGGTAGTATGAATATCAGCTTCTACTATGTTTGCATCACAAGCGCTGATGGCATTGCTTATAGCGGCAAGCAGGCCTTTCTTGTCTATTGTAACCACCCGGACCTTAACCGGGTGCGCCGTTTTTTCCCGGACATCCCATTGGACATCGACCCTTCTTTCGGAATCTGAATCGACAATATTGCGGCAATTGCTGGTATGGACGGTTACCCCCCGGCCACGGGTGATAAAGCCTACAACGTCATCACCCGGCAAGGGATTGCAGCATCGGCCAAAGCGAATCATAATATCTTCGACCCCCCGGATCTTTATCCCTTCGGGCCGGATTTTTTCCTTTTTTTTGCTGATCTTCGCAGCCACAGGAAGTTCTTCCTCTGAAACCTCTCCCTGGGGAAGAAGCTTCCTGACAATCTGAAGAGGGGATATCTTGCCGTATCCGACTCCGGCCAATAAATCCTCCACCGAACTAAAAGAGAGTTCGGTGGCCGCCCTTGTCAATTCTTCAGATTTAAGCAATTTTGACAGATTGAGCTGATGCTTCCTGAACTCCTTCTCACAGATCTCTTTACCCAGACTTACACTGCTTTCCTGTTCCTCGGTCTTAAACCATTGCTTAATTCTGGTCCGGGCCCGGGTGGTCTTGACAAATTTCAGCCAGTCCTTGCTGGGAGTATGGTGGGGCGCAGTAATTATCTCCACCACATCGCCATTTTTCATCTCGTATTTAAGAGGAACCAGTCGGCCGTTAACCTTGGCGCCTGTACACTGGCGGCCGACTTCGGTATGTATGGCGTAAGCAAAATCTACGGGCGTAGCGCCCCGCGGAAATTCTTTTACCTCGCCTTTGGGAGTAAACACATAGACATCATTGGGATAGAGATCAACACGCACCGACTCCAGAAACTCCCGCGGGTCCTTAAGGTCTTTTTGCCATTCTAAAAGCTGCTTCAACCACGCGAATCGCCGGCTCTCCTCCTCGGAAAAGCCCTTATCCTCTTTATACATCCAATGGGCGGCGATGCCGGCCCGGGCCACTTTATCCATCTCTTCCGTTCTGATCTGCACCTCCATCCGCCGCCCATACGGGCCGATGACCGTGGTATGCAGGGATTGATACATATTTGCCTTGGGAAGACTGACGTAATCTTTGAAGCGCCCGGGCACCGGCATCCATATAGAGTGGATTATCCCCAGGGCCTCATAACATTCTTTGACGGTCTTCAGGATTAGACGAAAGGCGATAACATCGTAAATCTGTTCCAGGGGGAGGTTCTGCCGCACCATCTTCTTATATATGCTGTATATATGCTTAGGGCGGCCCCGCACCTCGCACTCGATCCCATACCCGGCCATTTTATCCTTTATGATACTTTTAACCTCTTCTATATATTTCTTACTTTCACCCAGACTCTTTTCCAGTTTGTCCTTAATGTCCTGATAGGTCTCCGGCTGAATGTATGAAAAAGATAGGTCTTCCAACTCTCTTTTGATCCACTCGATACCCATGCGTCCGGCCAGCGGCGCATATATGTCCATAGTCTCACGGGCTATCTTGATTCTCTTGGCCTCGGTCTGGTAACGGAGAGTGCGCATGTTATGTATGCGGTCGGCCAATTTAACGAGCAACACCCTTATATCATCAGACATGGCCAGGATCATCTTACGGACGTTCCCCGCCTGTTCCTCGATACGACTGCTTAAGGGCATCCGGCTGATCTTGGTCACACCGTCAACGACCCGGGCTATATCCTCGCCAAAAAACTCCTTGATCTCTTCCAGAGTAGTAAGGGTATCCTCCACGGTATCGTGCAGCAGACCACAGGCCACGGTGACGACGTCAAGCCGCATCTGGGTCAGGATATAGGCCACTTCCAGGGGATGAGACAGATACGGCTCGCCGGATAAGCGCACCTGTCCTTCATGCACCCTGGCCGAAAAAATGTAAGCCTTTTCAATGGGACTGAAATCGGCCCCGGGAAGATAAGACTGGACCTGTTCTAATATATCGTTTAACCTAACCATCTACCGCTTTCTGGCGCATGTTCAGGAGGGTCTGAATGAACTGTTCCCTGGTAACGAACAGGATTTCGCCCGTACCGCGCACCTTTATTTCCAGCAAACCCTCTTTAATAAACTTCGTGCCTATGGTTATGCGGAAGGGAATGCCTGTCAGGTCGGCATCCTTAAATTTTATCCCGGCCCGTTCATCGCGGTCATCCAGAAGGACGTCGAATCCCCCGGATAAGAGCTCGTGATAGATATCCTCCGCTGCCTCCCTGATGGCCGCATCATTTACATTAACCGGCAGAAGCAGGACATCGAAGGGAGCAATGGCCACCGGAAATATTATACCGCTTTCATCGTGGTTTTGCTCAATAGCCGCAGCTACTATACGGCTGACGCCGATTCCATAGCAGCCCATGACCATGTGACGTTCCTGCCCCTCTCCGTCGAGGTAAGTAGCCTTAAGGCCCTCACTGTATTTAGTTCCCAGACGGAAGATATGCCCCACCTCAATGCCGCGGGAGAGTCTTATAGCCTGCCCGCACCGGGGACAACGGTCCCCGGCCGTAACCGACCGTATATCACCATAAAGGTCTGCATGGATGTCCCGGCCGGCGTCCACATGGACAAGGTGATGCCCTTCCTCATTGGCCCCTGCCACGCAGTCGTATATGCCTTGTATGGCCTGATCCGCCACTATTTTTATCGACAGGCCCACCGGGCCGCTGTAACCGACAGGCGCGCCTGTAATGCGGCGAATTAATGCCTCGTCAGCCAGGGCAATTCCCCTGGCCTGGAGTAAATTTTTTAATTTAATTTCATTGACCTCGTGGTCGCCACGCACCAGGACCGCCACCGGCTGGCCGTCAACTACGAAGATGAGCGTCTTTAGCAATTGCTGCGGCGGTATGCCCAGGAAAGATGTTACTTCCTCCACCGTCCTCCTTCCGGGGGTAGCTACCTTCTCTATGGGCCGGGGAGGTGTATTACTTTTTATCTGCTCTTTTTCAGACCAGACCACTTCGGCCTTCTCTATATTGGCCGCATAGTCACAACCGGTGCAGCTCACGATAGTGTCCTCCCCGGTCTCTGCCAACACCATGAACTCGTGTGAAAAACTGCCGCCTATGCTGCCCGTATCGGCCTCCACCGCCCTGAATTGGAGGCCCAGGCGGCGAAAAATATTTTGATAGGCCGCATGCATGGCCAAATAAGTCTTTTCCGAGGCCTTCTCATCCACATCAAAGCTGTATCCATCCTTCATAACAAACTCGCGGCCCCGCATTAACCCAAAACGCGGCCTGATCTCATCCCTGAATTTGGTCTGTATCTGATAAAGATTTAACGGCATATCCCGATAAGAACGCACCTCACGCCGCACCAGATCGGTAATAACCTCTTCATGTGTGGGCCCCAGACAATAGTCGCGCGCGTGGCGATCCTTGAAACGCAACAACTCTTTTCCGTAGAACTCCCAGCGGCCGCTCTCCTGCCATAATTCCGCAGGCTGCACCATAGGCAGAACCACCTCTTGGGCCCCGGCCTTATTCATCTCTTCCCTTACGATGGCCTCTACTTTGCGCAAAACCCGCAGCCCAAGGGGCAGGTAGGAATAAATGCCCGCGGCCAGCTTTCGTATCATACCGGCCCGTAGCATTAGTTTGTGGCTTATTACTTCCGCTTCCGCAGGAGTCTCTTTTAAAGTAGGCAGAAAAAACCGGCTAAATCGCATTCTCTTTCCCTTTCTGTGTATAATATTCCGTTTCCATCGTCTCTATCTCTTCCACCAGGGTATCCACGAGTTCCGCCTCTTTCACTTTTTTCAGGAGCTTACCGTGGCGGAAAATAATCCCGACTCCCTTTCCCCCGGCCATGCCGATATCGGCTTCTTTTGCCTCGCCCGGGCCGTTGACCACACAGCCCATTATGGCCACCTTGAAAGGAACGGTTATATGGCTTATCCTTTTCTCCACCTTATCCACCAGGGAAAAAAGGTTAATTTCACAGCGTCCGCAGGTGGGACAGGAGATGATCTCCGGTCCCCTTTGGCGCAGGCCGAGCGCCCTCAATATCTCATACCCCACCCGGACCTCTTCAACCGGATCCCGGGTCAGAGAGACGCGGAGGGTGTCGCCGATGCCTTCATACAGGAGAAGCCCGATACCTATACTGGACTTGACCGTACCCGGGTAGAGTCCTCCTGCCTCCGTAACCCCTAAGTGCAGAGGATAATCCACCTTACCGGCCAGTTCGCGATAGGCGTCAACGGTAGTGCGCACGTCCGAAGACTTGAGCGATACCTTTATATTTGCGAAGCCTAAACCTTCTACAAGCTCAATATTACGCAGGGCGCTTTCGGCCAGGGCAGGAGCAGTAGGCGCCCTATGTTTCTTCAATATGTCTTTCTCCAGCGAGCCGGAGTTCACACCGATCCGCATGGCAATGCCGGCGCCTTTAGCAGCAGCCACCACCTCGGCCAGTTTCTTTATGCCTCCGATATTACCGGGGTTAATCCTTACGCCGTCGGCGCCGGCGTTAATTGCGGCTAGGGCCAGGCGGTAATCGAAATGGATGTCAGCGATAAGGGGTATATTTATCTTCTTCCTGATGGCCTTAATGGCCTCGGCAGACTCCGGGTCAGGAACAGCTACGCGTACCACCTCGCACCCCGCCTTTTCCAGGCGGTGGATTTGTCTGACTGTACTCCCTACATCCCGGGTAAGGGTGTTGGTCATGGACTGTACTACCACCGGGGCATCTCCTCCGATAGCCAGCGGCCCGACCACAATCTGTCTGGAATACCTTCTTCGCATGTTTTTGCCTTTAAATACAATAAGATATCGAAATACAAAGGCATAATTACTGAAAACAGCCCTTTTGTCAACTTCAATAAAGAACAACCGACTCCATAGGTAAAATATAACAAACAACGCCCTAAAGAAAAAAACATTACCTACGAGACTTCGCTTTGGCAATTATAAGTGATTTATATAAGACCTTGTTTCCGCTGACAGATGAATACTGATAGCTATTGTAAGGTGTTTGTGGCCGGAAAGGTGCGGATAAAATTTTCCCTTAAGCTGACGACGCCGGGAAAACCCTTTCTTCTCTCCTGAATCTTCTCTGTCTCCCCACGGTCTGTCTCTTCCTCTTTTTCTCTCCCCGGCGTCTGGCCCAGGCCCTTTAAAAATGCCTCAAATTCGTCCCAGAACTGCCCGTAACCCTCTAACGACCGGATCGGCATGGAACTGTATTCCCGTTTGGCCAGATGTACCTGAAAATAATCACGCCCGGTGTTTACATAAACGGTTTCATCACCGGGTAAACGCATGACTAACCCGTCCGGACGGGTAAATAACCTGACCAGAGGAATGCGCTCCTTCAATTTTTTTATAAAATCGATACAAATATCCCTCAACCATTTTTCTTCAATAGCGTAAACATGGCTGCGGAGGGCAGCCTTTCGCAGGTGCGCCGGGACGTGCGGTTGTTCCCTACTTGTTTTGTTCAAAAGGATGCGTTCTAATTGAATACCCCGGACGGGTTCTGCTCCGGCAGCCCTACCTGTATCTACCTGGAAAATATTAGCTGTGTAGAAAACAAGATCAGCGCCCTTAATAAAACTGGTCGAGGCAATCAAGGATGGGGGAAAATAAGGGCTGACTAGAATCAGCCGGGGCATCAAATCAAAATTAAGCGCCTCCCGGCCATATAAATTTGAGAAATAGTCCTTATGTCCAAGTATCCATCCTATGGCAGCCAGACTGGAAAGAAGATGGGCTTCGAGATTACTTGGCCGCACCTGTAATATAGTAAGACGACGCTCGCGATCATGGCCAAAAAAATCGACCAGGAAGTCATCCATCTCCATATCCCGCTTAAGAATGGTAAGCCCTTCCTGCACTTCAGCCGGGTATTGGCCAATAAAGTCCCTCAGATCACCCTCAGACACAGCAGCCGCTTTTCTCAGCAGAACGAAGCCCATTAAGCATACACCATATCAGATTTGATAATCTCGTAAAAAGTAAAATTTTACCGTAGAGATCGCCGAGATAACATATTGAATAGTTTACAGTTTTTCTCTGCGCACTCTGCGGTAAAAGGGCATTTTTACGAATTGATCAGATTTATTCGCTTACAAATTTATGCCAAACGTTTCCTGTCGTCAACAGGAAAATGGTGACTATAGGCAACGTCACTGGTCATTAGTCATCGGTCATTGGTTAAGTGTGGAAGGTTGTTCACCTTTACCGGTGACAAATGACTATTGACTAATGACATTCACTATATTCGCCGGAGAGATCACGAAGGAGGGAGATAAAAAAGAGGGGGTTAATATCAAGCCTTCAGCTCTCAGTCTCTTGGCTATGAGCTATCAGCTATGTATCCAATGCCCGCCTGACCGTTGCAGACAACTCATCCACTCTGTAGGGTTTTTGGATAAAGCCGCAGGCCCCTGATTTTAACATATCTTGAGCCTCGCCGTTTACACTGTAACCGGAAGAAATAATAACCTTAATCTTTGGATTGATCTCCTTCAGTTTCTTAAAAGTCTTTTTACCGCCGATCCTGGGCATGACAATATCCAGGATCGCCAAATCAATATTCTCCTTCTCCCCGGAGTATACTTCAATGGCCTCAGCGCCATCCCGGGCCAACAGCACCTTATAACCTAAGGATTCAAGCGCCTCCTTTCCCATATCGCGAATCACTTCCTCATCATCGATCAGCAGGATGGTTTCCTTCCCTTCACGCATTATCTCCGGTTCGACTGTCGGTACGGCAGGCCCATCTTTCTGTGATATGGGCAGATAGATATTAAAGCGAGTCCCCCGCCCCTTCTCACTATAAAAATTTACATATCCGCCGTGACTCTTTACAATGCCATAGACCATGGCCAGTCCCAGGCCGGTCCCTTTCCCCTTCTCCTTGGTCGTAAAGAAAGGTTCAAAAATACGTTTTTTGATTGCCGGTTCTATGCCCATACCGGTGTCGCTTATGGAAATAAGGATATACTTTCCAGGGGCAGCGCCTAAATGCTTCCGCGCATAGACTTCGTCCAGGGTGACATTTGCCGTCTCCAGAATCAGGCGGCCGCCTTGGGGCATGGCATCACGGGCATTTATGCATATATTCAGGATTACCTGCTGGATCTGGACCATATCCGCAAGAATTATGGCTAAATCAGAAGCAAGGTGGGTCTCGATAGAGATGCTTTTGTCTATGGTTCTTGAAAGAAGCCCTACTACTTCCTCCATGATCTGGTTACAATTTATCTTCCCGACCTGGTACTTTCCGCCACGGGCGAAGCCCAGCATCTGTCTGACCAATTCGGCCGCCCGCTCTGCGGATTTTTCAATGATCTCGATATGCCGATAGACTGGATGGCCCTCAGAGAGCAGCATCTTGCCATATGAGGCATAACCCAGGATGCCACTCAGAAGATTGTTAAAATCATGGGCTATACCCCCGGCCAGGGTGCCGATAGCCTCCATTTTCTGGGCCTGGAAAAGCTGTTCCTGAAGTAATTCCCTTTCACGTTCCCTTACCTCTTTTTCCAGCTCAATACTGGCCCGTTGGGCGAATATCTCAAAGAGTTTTATATCTTCTTCACTGAAAACATGCTCTTCACGGTCAAAAAATCCCAGCGTGCCGATGGTACCCCTTTCGGACGAGTGGAGGGGGATACCAAGATAAGATACCATCCCAAATCTTATAACATTATCATAGTCTTTATAAGGAACGGTGTCTTGCAGATTACGGACATAAAGTATTCGCCCCGTCTTGACAACCTCTGCGCAGAGCGTCTTATTCATAGGACACCGGTATGCCTTAACCAGCTCCGGCGGAAGATTATAAGATCCCTTAAAGACCAGGCCATCTTTTCCCTTATGGCAAATAATGATAAAGCTCCCCCCAAAAAGCTGATGGGTCTTCTCGCAAAGGGCATTAAAAAAACTGCCTGATCCCCTGGTCGTCTCAAACGTCAAATTATGTATGGCCTTGAAAATCTCATTAGATCTTTTAAGGTTTTTTTCGGCCTTTATCCGTTCGGTGATATCCCGCGCCACCCCGGAAAATCCTACTTTCTGGCCGTCCTGTATTATGGGGTATCCGGAAAATTGCATGATCTTTTCATTCCCGGCTGTATCCCTGATTCTACATTCAAAACAATATGTACCCTTAGCGGTGGCCAGGATATTATTTATTGCCGGCCAATCTTCAGGGGAAAGCAAGTCACAAAAATTTTGCCCCATCAGGTCCGCCGGACTGTACCCAAGGATAGCCTTAACTACCGGGTTGACATATATAATCTTGCCGCTCAGGTCGAGTGAGAAAACGATGTCGCTGATATTTTTGACCAGTATCTCGTATTTTTCTCTGGCCTCGCTCAGTTTTTTCTCGGCCAGGTATTTTTCTTCCATCTTTATTTTCTGCTCTTCTATCTGGATGACATCCCAGAACAGCCTGGCGGTGACATGATCCATGACCCTTACATGCGCCGGCCTGGTCTGTAAAATCTCCTCCAGCACCCGATCATTTCCGGTAAGCTCAATAATAAGGTCAAGGTTGGGCAGTGTATAAAATTTATGGTAATCGGTTGTGGTCAGAAGCCCTTTCTCCTTTGCGTATTTAAGACCCGGGGATTCTACGTTAATATCCGCCACACCCTGGACGTTGGTTTTAAGCATTTCCACGCGTTCAAAAAGCTCTAAAACCGCTTTGCATCCAGGCCCGCCGCCCACAATGACCGTATTTATCGGCTGATTGGGCATCATGCCCTACTCCCAAAAGTTGCGAATATACCCATCGTTAGCTTATAGACCTACTTATCATTTTATCGGCTATTTTGGAAATAAAATAACCCCACGGTAAAAACCAGGTTTTCACTTGACAGGATATTAAATATTAACATAACATAAACATGATATAAATGATTTTTGACAAAACGTCTTAAATACAGGAGGGAGACATGCCGGAAAAGTTAACCGCTCTTAAGACGGCCATGCAACTGGAAATAGACGGTGAGGCATACTATTTAAAGGCCGCGGGAAAAAGCACCACCCCATTTGCCCAAAAACTGTTCAGGCAGCTTGCCGCGGAAGAAAAAATACATTTAAAGAAAATCGAAGAAATCTATAATACCTTGCAGAAAAGAGCTAAGTTGCCTGAAAAGCTTAACCTTGTAAGACCATCCTCAGCCATACAGGATGTATTTAAGAAGGCTACCGGCAAATTAAAAGACAAGGCCCCGGCTGAAAGCAGCGACCTCGAGGCTATCAAGACAGCCATGGGTATGGAAGAAAAAAGCATAGCCCTGTATGACGGGCTGGCGAGAGAGGCGCATAACCCCTTTACCAAAAGGTTCTTTGTCCTGCTTTCTTATGAGGAAAGAGGCCATTACCTGGCCCTGTTTGATGCTTATGATTACCTGACCGACCCGGCAGCCTGGTTGGAAAAGAAAGAAAAGATAATACTTGATTAATTGAGCCTTCAGCGGTCAGCTATCAGCCGTCAGCTCAAAATAAAATTATCGTAACAATTTAACGTGTTGAAAATGCATGATAAAAAGTGCAAAGAAACATATCAAATCAAGAACTCAGGAAATCAGGAAAGTATTTTTGAGAAATCGATTTTCAGCAGTTCGGCTTCTGGTTACTCTATTTTTCATGAGTTCATGAGTTCCAAATTGAAGTGAGATTTTTGTATCTTATTTTCATGAGGTTGTGAGTTCCAGATTAATAGCCTTTTCTGAACGTAGGACTGTTTCAAACACCTAACGTGTTACAAATTATCATATCTAAGGTGCGCTTCGTTAGTTTATGGAATTCTACCTGATCCTGGCTTTGATAATCGTGACTATGGTGGCCGTCTTCGCCATACAAAACGCCCATGTAGTTATGATCCATTTCCTCTTCTGGCATTTTGAAGGGTCTCTGGTCTTATACCTTCTCTCCTTCTTTACGGCCGGACTTATTACGGCCTTGCTGCTTACCCTGCCCGGCCGCCTCAAGAAACGGCGGGCTTACAGAGAAAAGATAGAAGCCCTGGAAAAGGACATAGCCAAGGCTAAGCCCCCGGAAGAAAAAACCCCGGAACCGCCTCCGGCCATCTGATCCTGCTTATGCCCATACGGCTATAATAACCACCCCGGCCAGCATTAAGACTGCGCCCCAAAATCTCTCTCCGATATTCTCCTCCTTGAATAAAAAAGCGCCGTAGAGGACGCTGAAAAGGATACCGGTGCGTTTAACAGCAATCATATATGCGGCCTCAACCCGGCTAATGGCGGCCATGTGACTTAAGACCATAATGACCATAAGGATGCCGATACATAGACCGGGATAAAAAACCTTCTTCAGACCCTGCCAGGTAGCCTTTCCGGTAACCAGTGAACATCCGGGGATAATAAGTCCCAGCATCAGAAAGTAAAAAGGGCCAAAAAAAATGACGCTGGAGTGTTGTATGGCCTTTTTGCCCAGGGCAGCGGTAACCGCATATAAAAAGGCTACTATCAGCATCAGCCAGGAGCCTTTCTCCCTCTTTATAGCCACAAACGGCCCCAGGAAGCCGTTCTTACACTCCCGAAGATTTAACACATAGCTGCCCAAAACCACGGATATAATCCCCAGAATACCCCGGGTGCTGAGTTCCTCTCCCAGTATCAACCTGCCGGTTAAGATAAGGAAAACCGGTGTAAAGGACAGGAACGGAATGGCGAGAGAAAGAGGCGAGGCCTGAATAGCCCGCATATAAAGAAAAAAAGCGGTTATTTCCAGAGGAAGGGCCAGAAAAACCGTCAAGTAGAAGGTTGTATCCAGGTGCGGCACCGGGATAAAAAACAACAGGATTAAAAATAATGGCAGGCTAAAGGATAGCCGTGCCGCCGCCATCTCAAAAACCGTCAGTCGGGAGAGGAACTGTTTGGTAAGCGCATCTACGGTCGCTATGGACGCAGCAGAGATAAGGGCCAGAGGGAGCCAGAGCACACGCCTGCCCGACTCAGGCGAGGGTGCCCTGGCCGGCCATCTGCCGCAGCCGGGACACACGTTCTTTTATGGGCGGATGGGTGCTGAATAGGCTGGCAAAGCTCTGCCCGGTCAGTGGATTTACAATATACATCTGGGCCTGGGCCGGATTGACGTCCATGGGCAGACGGTGATTCCATTCTTCCAGTTTGGTCAGGGCATTGGCCAAAAATAGAGGTTGACCGGCTATCTTCGCGCCCGTGGCGTCGGCCAGGTACTCCCGGCTCCGGGATATCGCCATCTGGATGAGCATGGCCGCAATCGGAGCCAGTATCATCATTAAGATGCTGCTGACAAGATTGCCGCTGCCGCCCTCTTCGTCATCGCTGCGGCCACCGCCAAAGAACATGGCCCACTGGGCCATAGTAGCCAGATAACTTATGGCTCCGGCCAGCACCGCCGCTATGGAACTGATTAATATGTCCCGGTTCTTTATATGGGCCAGCTCATGGGCCAGAACGCCCCGAAGCTCATCCGGGTTTAAGGTCCGCATGATCCCGGAAGTCACGGCCACCGCAGCATGCTCCGGGTTTCGACCCGTCGCAAAGGCATTGGGGGTATCCGACGGGATAATATAAAGGCGGGGCTTAGGTAACCCGGCCCTTACTACCAGGTCTTCAACTACCTGGTGCAACTGGGGGGCCTTGGTCTTGTCAACCTCCTGTGCTCCGCTCATCTTTAAGGCCAGTTTGTCACTAAACCAGTAGGCAAAAAAATTCATCAAAAAGGCCATCACTAATGCAAAGGTTAATCCCTGCCGGCCTCCGATGGCCTGTCCGGCCAGCATAAACAGGGCGGTCAATGCCGCCATTAATATAAATGTCTTAAACATATTGCCCATCTTACCCATGGCCAATTCACATCCTCCGTTTGTTAGTTAGCGCTCATCCGGAAACTATCGTTTTCGTCTTCACGCGTTCAGCGATCAGCGATTAGCTTTTAGCATGTTTGTTATCCGTTAACCGTTGTCCGACATTTTCTTTCGGTAAACGGTCAACAGTGAACGGTTGACCGGCTTCATGCCGATAGCTGAGCACTGATCGCTTTTTGTTTATATTAACCATCGGTGTCATATAAGTCAAGAAGTCCCCCCTCGACCTTCTGATAGCTGTCTTCTAACTTCTGCATTCTGTCTCCTGACTTCTGTATTCTTTCTTTGTGCGCTCTGCGGTGAATCCAGCGTAGCTTACTTCCTCCGGAACAACATAAAGAGCAGCGTCAGGATAATACTAATGAGCAGGCTTGTAGCCAGGGGGAAGTAAAAGGTAAAATTCTTACGCCTGATGTAAATGTCGCCCGGAAGTCGGCCGATCCAGGGGATCTTGCCTCCCAAGGTAAAGAGGAGCCCCACGCCGGCTATAACCAGGCCCAGCAAAATAAGCATCTTGCCTAACTGAAAAAAGCTGTTCATGCCCTCTTTATCATCTCTTCTGCATTCTGGATTCTGACTCCTGACTCCTGACTTCTGACTTCTGTATTCTTCTCAGCCTCCGGTCATATCGTTCCTGCTCGCTGTAAATACAGCCACAATACGGTTGCCGGTACAGATTAAGGGCCTTTGACTTATCAATCCCCTCCTGCCATCCTTCCCGAAAGTCATGATAATAAAATGGAATGCCATATTCCTTCGCTATGTCTTCAGCCGTCTTGATTATAAGCTCATGTTTTTGGTACCGGCTGTAAAGGAGGGTGGTAGTAAAGGCATCGCATTTTTCCTTCCGGGCCACTCTGGCCGCCTCCCTTAAGCGCAGGGTATAGCAGAGGCCGCAGCGCTCATCCTCATGGCCTACCACCGCACGCAAAAATTCCCGTAAATAATATGTTTCATCGCAGATAACTGCCAAATCAGCCTGCCTGGAATACTCCTTCAGAGTATCCAGACGTCTCTTAAATTCCAGGCAGGGGTGGATATTGGGATTGTAGAAAAAACCGGTAATGCGCATACCCTCGCCACGCAGCACCTTCAAGGGGTAAATGGTGCAGGGAGCGCAACAGATATGAAGTAATAGGTTCATGCCGGATTCAGTGTTTAGGATTTGCGCTATTATACGATATGAATTATGAGGAATCAAGGAGGGCCATACAAAAATGGCGAGGTCTTTCGATCCCCGCCATTTCCTGTTTACGCAGACTAAAGTCTGCGGCTACCTTCCCATCTTTTTTTACAGCTGAAAGCTGATTGCTGACCGCTGATCGCTTTTTTTACTTAAAAATCCTTAAACGACCCTCCATCGTCTTCAAAAGGAATGACCTCCTCCGGTTTAACCGGCTTTTTGGGGGCACCCTTGGCCTGTGTTTTGGATTGCTGGGGTTGAGGTCTGGAGCCGGGTTCGGCCTTCCGGGCGGCCTTAAGAGGTATAAGCCTCTTTGCCGCGTTGATTATGGAAGACCCCGTCTCCTTCTTTTCCGAAGACAACCGCCCCCCATTCACCGTTCCCACATAATCGGCTAACTCTGTAACCATATCTTTTAATGACTGGGCCTGACTGCCGAGCTCTTCTGCGGCTGAGGCCGATTCTTCCGCGCTGGCCGCATTATTCTGTACGGCCTTGTCCATCTCCACCACTGCGGTATTTATCTGACTAATCCCCTGGGCCTGCTCTTTGGAGGCCTCGGCGATCTCTCCCACCAGTTCCGCCACCTTATTAGCGCTGGTGGCCACATCCTGAAAGGCCCCCTGGGTCTGGGTAACCAGTTCATGTCCCTCTTTGATGTTCTTTATAGTTTCTTCAATGAGCGAGGACGTGTTTTTGGCCGCCTCTGCCGCCCTCTGAGCCAGATTGCGCACCTCGTCGGCCACTACGGCAAACCCGGCCCCGGCCTCACCCGCACGCGCCGCCTCTACTGCCGCGTTTAACGCCAGCAGGTTGGTCTGGAAGGCGATCTCATCGATCGTCTTGACGATCTTGCCGACCTCCTCCCCTTGACCCTTGATCCTGTTCATGGAACCCGCCATCTGCTCCATCTGGTCACCCGTCTTGCCCACCACCGTCTTCGTCTCGTCCATGAGCCGCGCCGCCTGCTGGGCATTATCGGCATTCTGTTTGGTCATAGAGGCCATCTCCTCCATGGAGGCGGAGGTCTCCTCCAGCGATGCGGCCTGTTCACTGGCCAGCTCGGCCAGTTGCTGCGAGGAAGTGGACACCTGGGTGGAGGCGTCTGTAATCTGCCCTGAGTTATTATCAAGCTCGCCTATCAACCGGTAAAGCACGCGGGTAATATCGCGGCGGATAAATAAGGCTATGGCCGCGCCCAGAATAATGGCTATAATAGCCGCAATGGCCAGGATGGTATTGATACTTGAAGCATCATTAATCATGCCCTGCGCGGTCAGCGTATTTTTTGCCATTTCCTGGCTCGTTTCAACAAGTTTTCCTCTAACCTCATCGAGGAGCGGCAGGGTCTTGGTGCGAAATATCTCCTCTGCCTGCCTGCGGGCATCACTTGCCATGGGCTGAACCGGCGCGGCTATGTCTGTTCCTTCACCCATATCGCCCGTGCCGGCGCCCGCCCCTCCGGCCAGAAGGGCATTCATCGCCTCTACAGAGCGGTGGAGGTCATGGTGCGGCTTTTCTATGGCCAAAAATATCGGGGCAAGAAAAGGCCAATGCGCCTCAAAATGTTTCCGTTCCTCCCCGTATAAAAACTTACCCAAATTACATTTATGCTCATCCGTTTCCGCCTCGATCTTTTTACAATTCGGGTCAGCG
This sequence comes from Desulfovibrionales bacterium, assembly GCA_028715605.1. Lineage (NCBI taxonomy): Bacteria > Pseudomonadati > Thermodesulfobacteriota > Desulfovibrionia > Desulfovibrionales > Desulfovibrionales bacterium. The sequence goes on along the minus strand of JAQURM010000002.1, from coordinate 328,614 downwards.
AGTTGGACAGCCACCTTATTTTTCCAGTCCAAGTGGCCGATCTCCAGCTGGACCAACTCGGCCGTGTGCTCATGGAGGTCCGCTAATGTTATGGCCTCCTTAAGCAGGTACCGGCTGCCGAAAAAGCCGATTACCCCGACCACGGCGAGCAATGCCAGGACAATCAGGAACCCCCCGCCTATCTTTTTCCCCACGCTGAGCTTCATGACCCTACCTCCTGTTTTTACTGCTATAAATATCTATCTGGGTATAAGTTTAGCTGTTTGAAAAAGCATTTTAAAATCCCTCCCAACCTCCCCTTTTTCAAAGGGATGAGAAACGCTTTCCCCTTTTGGAAAAGGGGGATTTCCATGTCCTCCCCCCTCTAGCAAAGGGCGATTTCTATGTTGTTCCCCCCTTTAGTAAAGGGGGGCGCGGGGGGATTTGAACTCTCCGAATGGTCCCCGGTTTTCCTTCTGATTTTCTATTCGGAAGATCATGGATTATTCTTAAATGATTTTTTCAAAAATCCTGGAGCGTACCGAGTGAGGACAGTTTAAACCGTTTAAGCTGCTTGAACTGTTTAAACTGTTATTTATGAATTACATCGGCTCCAACTCGATCCGGACGTCCTTATCCTGCCCGCCATCTTCCCGGTCACGGTATATAATGGTCTCATGGGCACGGATAACTTTTTTGTTCTCAGAAAATTCCATAAACGTTATTTTGCCCCTGACTATGTTTCCCTCAAAGGCTATCCCCCGCACTTTTAAATATACACCCGGGTCCACCCTTACCTGTTCGGCCATCAGTCGCCGTTTCTCGGCCTCCAGTTCCTCTATCTTCCCCTTGAAGGTGACAATAGCATCGAGGAGGTAGTGATAATTCTTATGCAGTTCTTTTTGCCGGGAACACAGGTCTTTATATTGCGTATGCAGCCGGTACTTCTGCCGGGTATCCAGAGAAGAAGGCAGTTTTTTCTTGATAAGTTCAACCTCGTCTTCCACATATTTCTTGACAGCGGTTATTTCTTTAAATTTTTCCTCAAGTTTATGGAGACTTTCTTCATACCGGAATATCTCTTCGTTCAAGGCCTGGATATGGGCATCGCTTTGATAGTCCAATCCGATAATAATCACGCTGCGCGGGCTGGATGGAGAACCCAGATTGTACGCCTCTACACCCTTCTTGCTGATAATAGTGCTGTTTACAATCCTCCCGTTCGGTCTGCTGACCGCAACCGTCCCCAGGGAAGATACATAACTGTCCAGTATCTCCACATCTACCATGACATCGCCTTCGGCCATCACCCTGGACCCCCGGATATAACCGCATTTCATTGCCCCGGCAACATTCACCTCCGAGCCGATAATACCATCGGTTACCGTCAGGTCACCTGTGACTTCTATCCGGGTGTCACGCTCAATCAGCCTGGCCATAAGGCCGCCGGCCCGCACACGAAACCCGGAGAGAACTGCCCCTGAAACCTGGACCAGACCGTCAAAATTGATATTACCGGTGGCATAATTCACGTCACCATCGATCCGGAACACGGGTGAGACCTCGATTCTCTGCTGGCTGTCAATGTAAACCGCCCCGCTGACCTTTGCTTCCGCCCTTTCCCCGCCCACTATGCGTACATTTTTACCGGCCTTTAAGGCCGCATCGCACACCGGCGGCGCCGGTATGGCCTTACCGGTGACCGTAGATCCTCCTTCACCTTTGACCATGGGGCTTTTGATGGCCAGCAGGTCGTCCACCTTTACATAAGGGATATTCCCGCGCTCCCGAAAATCCATATTGGCATATTCGTCCAACTTGCCGATCTTCTTTTCATCGCCTAATTTAAACAGAATGGCGGCGTCCTTGCCGGGTTTAGGCTGGACCCCACGGGCAATAACATACTTTTTCACTCCCTCGGAGGAAAGCTCCGCCAGACACCGGTCCATAACTGTTTCATCAATGCCGAAAGCGATCTTTTTCCCGGCCAGCGCCTGGTTGATCCTGTTGCGGGCCTCTTCACCGGACATTTCGAATCTGCCTTTGATAACTAAACAGGCCTCCATCTCATCCTCTGACACTATCAGTTCAAAGGATGGACCGCCGTTTTCAGCCGGGATACCTGCCGACTCCTTTAGCTGATTCTTCTCTTCGAAATTATCTTCCATTAAACCTCAGGGCATGTATCTTTGTTTGAGAGCTCGCACCAGATTACGTTCAAATCCCCCTTAACCCCCCTCTTTGGAAAAGAGGGATTAGGAGAGATTTATGGGTGTATTTTTAATTACAAGTTAGTATCAAATCAGTGGTAATCATTTTATATTTCGGCATAATAAGCCAGATTCTTAAAATATCGGCGTCGGGGAAGGCTTTTTTTAGCAGGTGGCAGATGTTACGTTAGGATGTTACGTTCGAACGTGAAGAGGCTAGATTACCACATGCAGAAGGGGCTGCTTGACCTTCTTCAAGGTCTCAAACCAGGCAGATACGTCCTCTATCTCCTTTTTCTCCTTTCTTATGCACTCCATGGACAGGATCGTAAAACCGGAAGAGGCCAGCCGGTCGCTAATCTCAGGTAAAGACCTTGTTACGTATTCCTGCCTGGTTTTGTCGGCTACCATAAACAGACACTTAATCTTTTTGTCCCTGACCTGTAAGCTTATGCGCATAGGCCCCAACCGGCTCATATTCAAGAAGAACAATGCCCGGAAGGGGCCGTCCGTTCCGTCCTTCGCCCCCCCCTTTTCATCCGGCTCCCGGTCTAACAAGAGTTCACATTCACCCCAGCCGGCCTGTTTGGAAAACCAGACGGGCAAAAAGACAACCGATTCCCCCTCCGGAGATAAAAGCCACATATTGGCAGACTGATAGCCCTCTATCAGATTCAAAAGGGATGATAGCGCCCGCGCCGGGACGCTATCCGGTTCGGACCCGGATAAACTACTCAGTGTTTGCATGACCAGACCCTTTACATCCGTCTCTACCAGCCCCCTGGAATCAGGAAGCTGGCCTTTTAGGAAATGAGTCCTGAGCTTGTTCTCCCAGGAGAGGCCCATCGACTTGAATACAGAGGGGTTGGGGTCCTGCCCCACAAGAATTCTATCCAACAGGCCGGATAAGGGCCTGAGCGTTTCCGCCATATCGGGTGAAGAATCCAGCATCTGACGCAACTGCCTGGCCACGTTATCCAGTATGTTACCGGTTTCCTGACGGAGGGTGAGAAACTGCCGAAAAGACTCCCTTTGCCATTCTTCGGCCGGCGTCCCAACGGCCATCTTGAGAACAACCTGTGGGGAGACCTCCCGCACCTCAAATTCAGCCCTTAAGCCCTTTACCAGGGGAAGATCGGTCTGGGCCATAACGGTCTGACCAGCTATGCGCAATAAGGCCCCTTCTCCGGAGAGGATAGCTAAGACCGTGCCCTCATAGCGTGAACCGATGGTGAACAGATTCTGGAGGTCTTGCAGAGAGGGGCCTGAGCCCCCCGCAGACAGGATCTTAAAGATGGGTAAATCGACCTTGCCTTCTATCTTCAATTCTTCTCTTATCAGCTTTTAGCTTAAGGCCTTCAATGTTCGGCGTTCGAGTCGTTCGACGTTCGAACGTTTCGAACATTTCGAACGTTTTTATCCGACACCCAACTCCCGACTGCTTTCTATCGACTATTGATAGCCCCTCTTTTCCTCTCTTGCCAGCCCTAAAACCAATTCCACCTCTCCTCTGGTCATTGATAGCCGTTCGGCAATTTCATCCGCAGAAAGCCCGTAACGCGACAGTTCCACGACATTTGTATATGGAGCATCAGGCTGTTTATGGGGAGTAGAAATATGGCATCCGGTCGATTGAGCCGCCATCTCTGATAATTTACGCATCTCTCCTATCCTTTGATCCATATCGGACAGCAGCTTATCAGCCAGCGCCCTTTTCTCCTTTAGATTGTTTGCCAGGGTCTTGCATATCTTCTCTGTTTCACGGATTAGTCCGGCGACGTTTTCGATACTGCCATTTAACTGGCCGGAGCGGGTCTTTCTGAACTTAAGCAATAAGAAAATCACAAACAGGACCAGGATAATCTCGATCCCAAGTTGAACGATCATTAAGGTTTCTACGTTACTGAAACGATCCACGGGTCTGTCTCCTAATCAAAAGTAAGCTATCAGCTTTAAGCTATGAGCTTTCAGCTTTTTACGCGATCACATCAATAATCTTGCCCTGCTCTTTCTCCGGATATTTTTTCTCCTCGCCTGTCTTTTCCTGACCGTTCTCAGCCTCGGCCTCGTCTCTGCGCTCGCGCCGCTTATCCCGTATCACCTGCTTACGCTGCGTGGCCTCTTTTGGGTTAGGAGATTTTTCTACGGGCTGAGGCTGCCTGATCCCCAGAGCAGGATTAATGGAATATTCATCCATCCCCATCCCCCCTAAAGCTTTCAGCGGTCAGGTAAAAACATAATCCACAAACAGTACCTTCTGTATTCTCTTCGGCCTTAAATAATTATTTAAAACCCGGCGCAGATCATCCGCAAGGGCCTTATCATTTTGCCCCTGCTGCACTGCATCGAGCTTCTTGGAAAGAAAAAAAGAATAAATCGCCTCACGTAACATCAATTCTTTTCTCCTGATCTCCGGCGCTACGCCCTCCTCTGTCATAAAATCAACCCGCACTCTCAAGAAAACATCCGTCCCGCCTTCGTTAAATGGAATCAAAAATGGTTTTAAACTATATCTCTCCCCTTTGATTACAGATTGAGCCCTTTTCTCCCCCGATAGGCTAGAATAGCTATCATATCTCCTGCCTACCAGGAAAGAGGATATAGCCGTGCCCAGGATCAAAAAACAGGCCAAAACAATAAACACCACTCTCTTGTTTTGGCCTGCAAACGTCCAAATAGATGCAGGAACAATACGGGCAAGAGATGACTTACTCCTTTCCCAAACGGCCCTGGAGAAATCTAATATCTTGCCTCCCAGGCCGCTACAAGCGACCTCAGCCGGTGTTTTCTCTTCGCCTTCCTCTCCCTTTTCCCCTTCCTCTTTGTCCTTGCTTTCGTCTCCGGCCCCGGCCTCTGTCTCAGCTTCTGCGCTCTTCACAGATACAGTTGTCCCGGCTTCGGCCGCCGTTTCTTCTTCTGTAGAGGCCGGACCGGGTTCCGGAGGGTCTTCGTCCTTGGTCTCACCTTCCCCGGACTCATCGGCAATAGGGATATCGCCGGGGGCAAGGTCATGGCCTTCCGCTTGTTCTTCCGGCTGGTTGTCCGGATCTCGTGTTTCTTTTTCCAGGTCTTCTTTGTCTGTATCGCTCATATCAGGCCCTAATGGAGCTATCAGCATGTTTGTTATCCGTTAACCGTTGTCCGACATTTTCTTTCGGTAAACGGTCAACAGTAAACGGTGAACTGACTTCATGCTGACAGCTGATCGCTGAAAGCTAATGGTTTATGCTCCCTGGTCGAAATGCCCCAGGAGAGCGCCGCGCAGGCGAAGGGTGGCCTTGGTGTGCATCTGTGAAATCCGCGACTCGGTATATCCCATGATCTCCCCTATCTCCCGCATAGTTAAGTCCTCATAATAATAGAGCGAAACCACTAATCTCTCCTTTTCCGGCAGTTCGTCAATGGCACCGGCGATTATATCCCGCAGTTGCGCCAGGCCGAGTGAAACAAAGGGATCGCTCTGCCTCCCGTCCGCCACGATTTCAAAAAAATCATCGTCAGAATCCTCGGATGTCCTCCGGCGTATTATGTTTAGATCAGTCAGCGATACTCCCTTTACCGTATCAATCAAATGATAAAATTCCGCCAGAGAAAGGCCCAATCTGTCTGCTACTTCCTCGTCCTCGGCCGGCCTGCCCCGTTCTTTTTGCAAGGCGTTGTATGCCTTCTCTATATCGGCAATCTTGCGACGCACCGAGCGAGGCACCCAATCCAGAGAACGCAACTCATCCAACATGGCCCCGCGTATGCGAAACTCCGCGTATGTCTTGAATTGAATATTCTTACCGGGGTCGAATTTATTTATAGCGTCAATAAGCCCTATCGTCCCTGAACTGACAAGATCATCCATAGAGATATGTGCGGGCAGGCGCATGGCCAGTTTGCCGGCCAGATATTTAATTAAAGGAGTATATTTAATAATCAACTCCTCCCTCTGTTTGGCATCTACAGTCTTTTCACCCTTGAAATAATACTGGGTATAGTCTTTTAATCTGGCAGCATTAGCATTATACTTTTTCATAAGGCCCCCGGCGCTTGTAATAAATTTTTCCAGAAAAATTTGATATTCCCGTCCGACCGGTCTTCGTAGTTCCGGTTGCAGATACTTTCGGCCAGCTCCACAAATCGTCTGCTGGAAGAGGCCTCCGGATATAATTCAACCACCACTCTTTGTTTTTTAACGGCCCTGGGGATGCACGCATCGTGAGGTATAAGGCCCCAGTAATCCAGAGACATGCTCCCCAGAAATCTGTCTGTCACCATACTCAACCTCTTAAAAACTGACTCGGCTTCGGCCTCTGTAACAGCCAGATTTACCAGGATACTAAATCGCTTGATGTCATGTTTAGTGGAGAGAATCTTGATTAAGGCATAAGCATCGGCGATGGATGTGGGCTCGGGGGTGACGATAACCACCCTCTCGTGGGATGCCAAATTGAAATAGACCACATTCGAAGAAATACCGGCGGCTGTATCAATAATCAGGATATCTATACGATTGCGCAGCCCTTCGAGTTCGTTAAGCAGATACAATTTCTGACTTTCCGAGAGGTCGGCCAGTTCCTGAACCCCGGAACTGGCCGGCATAATCCGCATGCCGCCGGGCCCCTCGACTAAAATCTCATCCAGCGTCTTCTCACCGGAAAAGACATGGCGCATGGTGTACCTGGGCGCTAATCCCAACAATATATCAATATTGGCCAGACTCAGATCGGCATCCAGCACCAACACCCTCTTGCCCTTCCTGGATAAGGCAAAGGCCAGGTTAGCCACCACATTAGTCTTGCCTACTCCGCCTTTCCCGCTGGTAAAGGAAATTACCCTGGGAATATGGTTCCCCGCACAAGAATTGGACCTGCCTATATCGGACGGCATATAGGGTGGTGACTTCAACCTACTTCTCAGACCCACAGCCTGATCCATAATTATTCTCCCTAAACTCCTTCATGTAATTCGCTCCATAACAGATCTATCAGTCTCTTACGCGTGGCTGTCTCTATATCCTCGGGCACCCGCTGGCCGGTAGTAAAATAAAAGATAGGCGACTTGAAACGCACCGCCTGATTAAATATTGGGCCATAAAAGCGGGACTCGTCGATCTTGGAAAAAATACAACCCGTAACCGAAAGGGCCAGGTACTTCGCAAGTATATCCTCTATGACGCCGTTCTGCGTGGTGGCGCTGACCACAAGCTGCCCTTCGATAGCCGGGTGGGCATAAATATATCTGGCCATCTCCTGCATGTGTTCTTCATGATGTGGACTTCGGCCGGCCGTATCAATCAGGATGATGTCTTTATCCTGATTCCGGTTAATGGCCCGCGACAGATCCTGGTCTTTAAAGACAGCCATAAAGGGCACCCCCAGGATTTGGGCGTAAGTCTTGAGCTGTTCGGAAGCCGCGATACGATAATTATCTGCCGAGATCAGTGCCACCCTTTTCTTCTCCTTTAAAGCAAAATGGGCGGCCAGCTTGGCGCAGGTAGTGGTCTTACCCACACCCGTAGGACCAATAAAGGCCCAGACGCAGGGACGGTTTGCTTTTTCTTCATCCCATCGCCCCAGAACGATTTGATCCAGCAACCGCCCGGTTATTATGTCTCTGAGCCTGGCAGATGATTCAGCCGGATCGGCTCTCCCGTCCAGCCCCGCGCCCTCCAGCAAAGAACAGACCAGAGCGGATTCCAGGCCGATAGATTCGAGATAGGCGGTCAGAGTATCTACTGCCTGATTTAATGGCCCTCCTGCCTGTGCCGGCACGGCAGACAGGCCCGCCTGCCCGCCATGGCGCATCTCAGGCCGGGGCCCGACCGCCGTCTGGATCATCCTTTTCAGACCGGCAACCTCGGCCCGAAGAGCGGATACTTCCGGTAATTGGCTGGTTATTAACTTATTGTTTACCGGCCCCGGGAGATAATCGGCGCTGCGTTTTTCAGGCAGGAAAGCGGTATTCACCATAGGCTCCCGGGGCTCGTAGTCTATGGCCGCCACTACTTCTACCATGGATTTCCCTGTGCCCCCTAAAAGCCCGCTGCCCTTCCTGAGCCTCTTTGTAGAAAGGATAATCGCTTCCGGTCCCAGCTCGCTCTTGACCATCTGCACCGCTGCGTTAATGTCCCTGGCTTCGTACCGCTTAATCTTCATGGCCGAGTTCTATTATCCCCACAGATTGGACTTTCATATCAGATGACAATTCGTTATGTGAAAGAATAAGTACGTTAGGAACAAACCTCTCCACCAGCCGCCGCAAATGCCGCCTGACGATGGGTGAACATAGAATGATGGGCTGATAATTAAGCACCAGGCATTGCTCTGCGCCACGGTTGATATAATTGATGATACGCTGGGCCAGATTAGGCTCAATGGAAAGGAAAGTGCCTTGCTCTGTCCTCTGTATCCCTTCCCGCAACACATCTTCGATATTCTGGCTCAGTGCCAGCACCGGTAATGTCCCCTCCGGGGTCAAAAATTCCTTGGTGATGGACCGGGCCAATTTCTGGCGTACATATTCAGTAAGGATGTCCGGATCTTTGGTAATCGGGGCATAGTCCGCTATGGTCTCTACAATAGTGAGCAGATCCCGTATAGATATCCTTTCCCGCAAAAGATTCTGCAGGACCTTCTGCAGCCCGCCCAGGGAGAAAACGGTATTAGCTTCTTCCACTGCCTTGGAATTGGTTTTGGCGAGATTATCCAGTAACTTCTGAACTTCCTGACGCCCGAGCAGCTCATCGGCATGGCTGCGAATGACTTCGGTTAAATGCGTAGCCACAACCGTCGCCATATCCACTACCGTATAACCCGCCAGTTGCGCCTCCTCCTTGACTTTGTCCGTAATCCACAGGGCGGGCAGATTAAAGGCCGGCTCGGTAGTGGGTATGCCCTCTACTTTGCGTTTTACTTCTCCGGCATCCATGGCTAAATGGTATCCGGGCAATAATTCACCTCGCGCCACTTCAATCCCTCTGATAAGCACGGCATAGTTCCCGGGTTTTAACTGCAAATTATCCCGTATGTGGATAGGCGGGACAATAAGGCCCATATCCAGGGCGAACTGCCGGCGGAGCGCCCGTATTCTTTCCAGGAGATCGCCGCCTTGTTTTTCATCCACTAAAGGGATGAGACCATAACCAACCTCTAAAGAGAGCGTATCCAGAGGAAGAAGACTCTCCACAATCTCCGGCTCCCTCGTTGGTTTGGCCGCCGCTGTGGCCTCTTCCATGACCCCGGCTTCGGAGGTCTGCCTGCTGCGGTAGAGGAAAAAAGCCAGAGAGCCGACTGCTGCGGAAAAAAGGATAAAGGGGATGTGCGGCAGTCCCGGTATCAAACCGAAGAAAAAGATGATGCCTGACGCGACGCCCATGGCCTGTATCTGAGATCCGAACTGATTGGCGAATTCCCTTCCCATGCCTACTTCAGACGCCGCCCGGCTTACCAGGATACCCGCAGCGGTAGAAATGACCAGGGCCGGTATCTGCGCCACCAGGCCATCGCCGATGGTAAGTAACGTGTAATTCTGCACTGCGCCTACCACCGGCAGGCCCTTCTGAAAAACACCGATAAGTATGCCGCCCAGAATATTTACAAATATAATGATGATACCGGCGATAGCCTCCCCGCGCACAAACTTGCTGGCGCCGTCCATAGCCCCATAGAATTCCGACTCCCTGGCAATCTCCGCCCTTCTGCGCCTGGCCTCGCGATCATCTATAAGGCCAGCGTTTAAGTCCGCATCTATACTCATCTGTTTTCCGGGCATGGCGTCCAAGGTAAAACGGGCCGCCACCTCGGCTATACGCCCCGCGCCCTTGGTGATTACCACAAAATTAATAACCACCATGATAATAAAGACAATGGCCCCGATGACGTAGTTCCCTCCAATTACAAAGGTCCCGAAGGCCCTGATGACCTGTCCGGCGGACTCTGCCCCCTCATTGCCATAGGAAAGAATGAGGCGGGTCGAGGCCACATTTAAAGACAGGCGAAAGAGGGTGGTAATCAGGAGCAAAGACGGGAAAACGGAAAAATCAAGAGGACTGGCGCTGTACATGGCCATGAGGAGAATGACCAGGCCAAAGGTCAGGCTGAAGGTGAGAAGGATGTCCAAAACAAAAGGCGGCAGGGGAACGATCATCACCAGCAAAATGCCCACTACCCCGACAGCCATAACGAGATTCCCGCTATCTAATGATGGCAGGCTCACGGCGGGGCTTCGTACCTGATCAGCCATAATTACTCCTTATCTGGCGGCAAATGCCTTATTCTTCAACCGATATACATAGGCCAGTGTCTCTGCTACCGCCTGATACAAATTAGGCGGGATCATCTGGCCGATCTCCACTGTCTTATACAGAATCTGGGCCAGCGGTTTGTCCTCAACCAGCGGCACATTATTTTCCATGGCAATCTCTTTGATTTTTTCTGCAATCAGCCCGGCGCCCTTGGCTACCACTTCCGGCGCATCCGACTCTCCCACCCGATACTGTAGAGCTACGGCCAGATGGGTAGGGTTGGTTATAACTACGTCCGCTTTGGGCACAGCGGCCATCATCCGGCGCCTGGCTATTTCCCTTTGCATACTCTTGATCCGTGACTTAATCAGGGGGTCGCCTTCGGTCTGCCTGAACTCCTCTTTGATCTCCTGCTTGGTCATCCTGATCTTTTTTTCAAAATCCCAGCGCTGAAAGGCGTAGTCCAAAGCCGCCAGCAGCAGCATCACCAGGCAGGTGTTTAAAAAAATCTTGAAAGAAACCATGCTGACGTAACCGAGAATCTGCTCGATCTCGGCATCCATCAGAGGGAGAACCCGCGATATTTCTCCCTTGACCGTACGATACGCCATGTATCCCACAATAGCTATCTTGGCTAGGGACTTGAAAAGCTCCATTACCGCCTGTACGGAAAAGACGCGCTTAAGTCCGCTCCAGGGGTTGATTTTGGATAACTTTGGCTGCAGACTTTCTGTGCTAAAAATGAATCCAACCTGCAGATAGTTGGCCAGAAAGGCCATCAGGAACACGGCCAGAAGGATCGGCCCCGCGATCAGGCCCAGATATTGAACGGCAGTGAATCCGAGCGCGCCTATGGTTGCCCGGTTAATCTCTACATCTGCGGCCTGCCTCAGAAAATAAACCATCATCCCCCGGATAGACTGGTAAACATAAGTGTGACACGCATACAGGGTAATAAAGCCCGTCAACATAACCAAAACCGCGGAGACCTCACGGCTGCGGACCACCTGTCCTTTCTTGCGGGCCTCTTCCCTGCGCCGCGGGGTTGCCTTTTCAGTTTTTTCCTGGAAGGATTCCTCGGCCATTTAGCCTTTAAACCCCCGTATTAATACCGGCAAAAGATTTCCTGCTTCATGTATAGTCCGGATAAAAAACGGCCCCATAACCTGCATGGACAGGCCAAAGAAAAAAAGGCCTATCCCGATAGTAAGAGGAAAGCTGACGATCAGTAAGTTCATCTGCGGGACGGCCTTGGCCAGGATACCCAGGGCTGCCTGCGTAAAGAGGAGGATAGCCATGACCGGCGCCATCACCTTGACCGCTATAACGAACATCCCCCCGCTGCTTAGCAATATCCGGTTATAAACCCCCTCCGTAAGATTCATTTCACCGGGCTGGAGGATACTGAAGCTGTACATCAGGGTTCGAAAGAAAATATGATGCCCATCCACGGCCAAAAATATCAATAAACTCACCAAGTATCCCAACTCGGCCAAAACAGGAGATTCTTGTCCCATCTGCGGGTCCATAACATGGGCCACGCCAAAACCCATCTGGAAGCCGACCATCTGCCCGGCCACCTGGATCCCGGCAAAGACCAGCTTAAGGACCAAGCCGAGGGTAAATCCCACAAATATCTCCTTGACCAAAAGCAACGCCATGGAAAAGGCATCGTCAGGAAAAACTTTGGGGTCAACCTGGACCACAGGGAGTAGAACAAGACTGACGATCAGACAGAGTCCGGCCTTCGCCAGCCCGGGCACGCCCTTGGCCCCGATAACAGGCATCATGAATATAATAGCCGCCACACGTACCAGAATCAAAATAAACACCTGAAATTGTTGCAACGTCCAATCGAGCAGGAAGCCATCTACCATAGTGTTTTTACCTGATATATTGTGGAATATTGATAATTAAATTTTCCGTAAAAACGGCCAGTTTATTCATAATCCACGGGAAAAAGGCCAGCAGCGCCACCATGACCGCCAGTATCTTGGGGACGAAGGAGAGCGTCATTTCCTGGATTTGAGTAACGGCCTGGAAGATGCTGACCGCCAGGCCCACGATCATCCCGATACCCAGGATGGGCAGGGAAATAAGTAAGGTGACCTCAATGGCATCCTTGGCTATACCTATGGCAAATTCCGGAGTCATAACCCGCCTCATGCAAAACTTTTGACTAACGAACCCACGATCAGATACCAGCCATCCACCAGGACAAATAAAAGGAGTTTAAACGGCAGCGAGACCATAACCGGCGGCAACATCATCATGCCCATGGAAAGGAGCACGCTGGCTACTACCATATCAATGACCAGAAACGGGATATAAAGGATAAAACCGATCTGAAAGGCCGTTTTTAGTTCGCTGATCATAAAAGCCGGTATCAAAACCGTAGTGGGGACATCTTCCTTATTCTGCGGCCGTTCCATCTTGGCAATATTGACAAATAGGGAGAGGTCCTTTTCGCGGGTGTTCCTGAACATAAAGTTACGAATAGGCACCAGCGCCTGATCCAGGGCCTCGGCCTGGGTTATCTCTTCAGCCAGATAGGGCTTTAGCGCCTGCTCATGCACAGTCTGCCAGACCGGCGCCATGATAAAAAAGGTTAGAAAAATAGATAATCCGATTATTATCTGGTTCGGCGGCGTTTGCTGGGTGCCGACCGCTTGCCGGAGGAATGAAAAAACTACGGCCAGCCGTGTAAAGGACGTCATCATAAGCAGGATAGCCGGCGCCAGCGAAAAAACCGTAAACAAGAGCAGTATCTGGAGCAATACCGATACCTTCTGCGGGCTGTCGGCCTCCTCCAATCCAAATTTGAGCGTAGGAACGGAGACGGCATGGGCGGTATTCTCAATAAGAAGAAGGGCCAGAAGGATGACTATTACTAATGCTATGAGCTGTCCCGAACGCCTCATCATGATGACCCGACCTTCCTTAGACTTTTGCATAGTTAGTGCTCATCCGGAAACGGCAGTTTCCGGATAAACGCTGGTTAGCGAGACCTGAGAAAACGAAAAAGGGGGGGTTTATCGCTCTCATCTTTATCCTCTCCCGGCCCTCCCAAGGAGGGAAGGATCTGTGCCCTGTCCATCCTGGTCAGTAGGTTTACGCTCCCTTCCGACATACCCAGCACTATTATTTCACCGCCCACTTCAATAACCGAAACGTACTTCTTCGGCGCGATACCCTTGGTCGCCAGTATCTTGATAAGATTGCCGCCGCAGGCCTTTTCCTGCAGGACCCTTAACTTTCGCGCGCCGTGCAGGGCCAGGAAAAACAGCCCCAAAACCATGGCCAGGGCAAAGATCATCTTGAATAGGACGCCGACCAGACCGGGCACATCAGCGCCACTTCCGGCGGCTGAGGCAGGGGAGCCTGCCGCCATGGAGGGCAAGGCCAAAACCAAAATCAAAATCATTAAGATTTGCCTGTCTATCCGAAACATAAACATCCCCTTACCCCAGGTTCCTAACCCGCTCTGTCGGGCTGATAATTTCCGTTAATCTGACCCCGAATTTATCGTCAACCACCACTACTTCTCCTTTGCCGAGCAGCCTTCCACTGACATACACCTCTACCGGTTCACCGGCCAGCTTATTTAATTCGATAATGGCGCCCTGGCCCATCTGGAGAAGGTCATTAATGATCATGCGTGTCCGGCCCAACTCCACGCTTACTTCGAGCGGAATATCCAGGAGAAAATCCAGGCTGCGATCACCTCTCTGCCTGGATCTCTTACCGCTAAAATCATCAAAGTGGGGTGACTCAATATTAGTCGCCGGTTCTTCTTTAGATACGGGCGCAGTCTCTTCCGCTCCTGTTTCTACGGCCTGTTTTTTCCCGGCTTCTGCCGCCTTTGCCTCTGCAAATGCCGCATCCCAGTCCATGTCTGCCGGGGCGCTCCCGCTCTCCGCTTCGGCCTTATGAGCTTCATCAAGTGCGGCATCCGGATCTTGAGAAGTTGCCTGTTTAATATCTTCTTCGCCCATTTTTACCTCCGTATTTTCAATCGGCAGAAACGTCTTCTAATAGTTGAAAGGCCTTGTTGCCCTTACATATCCCGGCATAGGCATTGAATTTTGGAACCCCTTCCACGTCAACTAATAGGGGTTCGCCCAGGTCTTTATTCAGGCGGATTATATCCCCCACGGTAAGCCTCGCCACATCGTTGGCACTCATAGTGGTTTTCCCCAGTTCAACCCGTAATCCCACCTGGATTTTTCGTATCGAATCGCGCACCTGTTGAAACCAATAGGGATCAATCTCCTGCTGCTCTTTTTGAAAAGAAGCCATAAGCTTGGTCTTAATGGGTTCTATGTTAGCAAAAGGTATGCATATAGAGATCTGCCCGGAGAGCTCATCCATCTCAACCGTATGGCGGGAAATAAGCAAAGGATCGTTAGGATGGACTATGCGCGCAAACTGGGGATTTATTTCACTGCGCACATATTGAATCTTCACCGGGTGGACCGGATGCCAGACCTTTTCCAGATCAGCATAGGCCAGATGAACTACGCGGCTTATTAATTTCTGCTCAATAGGCGTAAACTCCCGGCCTTCAACCTTGGTGCGGCCCTTTCCCGAACCACCGAGGAAACACTCCACCAAATGAAATACCAGCCGGGAATCAATAACGAACAGGGCATTGCCGCGCAAGGGCTCCATCTTGAAAATATGAAGACTGGTGGGCACAGGTAGATTTTTGGCGAAATCGCTGAACTTAAGCACCTCCAGGGGCTGGACAGACATATCGACTATACGTCTGAGCATAGTGGTCAGGGTAACACGAAAATTGCGGGCAAATTGATCATTCAGCGCGTCAAACGTCGGCATTTTGGTCTTGATGACCCGGTTTTGACTTACAAAATCGTATAACTCATGCCCGGACGGGGCAGATACTTCTTCGGATTCCGTCTCAATTTCCCCGCCCGACATCCCCTTTAAAAGGGCATCAACCTCTTCCTGGCTCAAAACTTTACTCATTTGTTTAGCAACCTTTTCTTCGAGAAATGTTTACTGAATAACAAATTCGCTGAAATAGACCCCTTTAACCTTATTCTTTCCCAGATAATGGTTGGCGCGTATTATGATCTCATCGCGTAACCTGATCTTTCCTTCCAGGGTCATTACCTCTTCATACGTTTTGCTTGTAAGAAGCATAATGATAGTATCCCGCAATTGCGGGATATGTTTCTCGGCTTCAGCCTTAACCTTTTCATCTTCGCCTTCAAGCTCCAGGTCTATCTTCATCTTTAGATATCTCGTCCCCTCGCCGTCTATAAGAAGATTGACGATAAAGGGATCCAAGGGCAGAAATATTCCCACCTTCTCCGCCCCTTCTGTCTTCTTTTCTTTAGCAACAGCGGCCTTTTTCTCCTGGTGTATAAATTTAGGCCCGATATACATGGTATAGGCAAGGTATCCGCCGGCAGAAAGGGCTAAGACAATTACGACGATAATAATCAGGGAAAACAGTTTTCCTTTCTTTGGTTTCTCTTCCCCGGCCTCCTCTACTTCCTCGGCCTCTTTTTTCTCCTTCTCCGCCATACTCATGTCTCCCCGGATAAAAAATTTACCCATAAGTGAGCAAAGAATATGCCAGGCATACTATTACAGCCTAACTTGCTGTTTTTAAAAGTAATTAAGCTCACTAAGCAAGGATGGGCTTCTAAGATATTGGGACGTCAAAGTTCTGTTAACCGTCAAGTCTTTGACAGACCACACATAAAATCGCCATTAAATCAATCTATTAGAGCCTCTTGCAAAATTCTTATGATCGGATTGCCGTCATTCCGGCGAAAGCCGGAATCCAGTAATTTCAAGCAGATTGAGATACCTCTGGACACCGGTGCCTGCCCCGCCCCCCGACCCGGGGTTCACCGGTGTGACGACTTTTGCAAAAACCTCATTAGCATTGGCTTTATCCAAAGAAATGTAAAAAAATATTTATCGTGGTCTTTCTTTCAGCCGAAACGATAAATAAGGGACAGTAAAAACAACAGGCATATCTGAAGGAATGGCATCTACAATCACAAGGAGGTGATTATGGTGTTCATGGACAAGAAAGAAAGGAGCTGCCCGTATTTTGTAGCAAAGGTCGTAGTTTGTACCCTGCTTCAATACGGCTGTGGCACCTTTGACTGCGGGCATACGCAGGCGTCGGACAAGCCTTTTCACTTAGTGGAGATCGAAGACGGCCAGTTCATTGCTATATGCGATGACTGTAATAAAGGTGAAAAGGCAAAAGAAACTATGTGCCACTAATCCGGCAGAAGATTAATTCCGGCAGTAACCCCGGACATACGCGCATAATTTTATCCAATTTGCGAAAGCGGACAATTTTCCGCAAAACCCTCCTCTCGACAATCCCCTGCTGACCCGGCGCTCTTGCTGCGGATAAATACCCCACATAATCGCCCCGGTTGAGTTTTCTCCTGAACCGGCCAGACCGCTGCCAATGCGCGGTGATAATCTCCACGGTCACATCCCAATAGTAGAATTCTGGAGTTTCCTGAGTTTTAGGGGACCTCTATGTTTCTGAGCGAAACTTGCTGGAGCAGCGGGGTACCCATCGAGGGCGAGCAGGAAGGGGAAAACCAGCCCTTTAGTGGCTGGAAGGGGTAAGCGTTCCCCACCTGCGAGCCTCGAAAGGGTCGCTGTGCAAGCCGTGAAGCGAAGAGACTAGGGGTTCACTTAATAAATGCAAAACCAATTATCATTAAGATTAACGTATTATTATAAAAAGCCCCTTTAAAAACTCAGGAAACTTCAGTAGTAGAATTTGGTTGACATTTTTGCCCATATGTCTTTAATAGGGAACCTTTGTCCTTAGCTGTATAAACATGTCCAGACTGAGAGAAAAATAGCGGGAGTTCAATGTACTATGAACCTGATGGTTCGTGATGCAGCCCGGTTGTTGAAAGTCTCGGAAAAGACGATTTATCGCTGGATAACTCAGGGGAAACTGCCTGCATACTGTGTTAACGAGCAATATCGTTTTAACAGAGTCGAGCTGCTTGAGTGGGCTACGGCCCGCCACATAAATGTCTCGCCTGAAATCTTCTCCGAGCCCGCGAGCGAATTACCTATGCCGAGCCTTGGAGCAGCCCTTCAGGCCGGGGGCATTCATTACCGTATTAGCGGAAAAAACCGGGAAGATGTACTCCTGGCTCTGGTTGAGCATATGCGCCTGCCGGAAGGCGTAGACCGGGATTTTCTATTCCGGGTCTTGTTGGCCCGGGAGGAGTTGGGATCGACCGGCATCGGGGACGGCATTGCCATCCCCCACTTGCGTAATCCCGTGATAATTCATGTAACTCATCCCATAGTCATGCTTTGTTTCCTGGAAACACCGGTTGACTTTGGCGCTCTGGATGGCAAACCCGTCCATACCGTTTTCACTGTCGCCAGCCCAACGGTCCGGGTACACCTGCACGTACTCTCTCGTCTTTCCTTTATCCTTCGAAACGATCAATTCCGGGAGTTGCTGGCTGCCCAAGGTTCGCGCGAGGAAATATTTGCCTTTATCGCACAAATCGAGGGCGGCTTCGCAAAAAACACAACTGCTGAAAAGGCTCCAAACCAAACATCATGAATGTGCTTTTGATGGCAATAGCCACCATGTTTCTCGGTGGACTGGCGGCGCTCGGTGCACGCCGGCCCCGTATGGCAACCAGACTGGGTTCCGGCGGCGTAATACTTGGAAGTTTGATCGGGCTGGTGCCTGCGATCCGTGTGCTTGCGTCCGGATCTGCTGAAGCCGTCAGTTATGCATGGAGTGTCCCTTACGGGTCCTTTGCTGTGGGCATGGATCCGCTTTCGGCATTTTTTCTCCTTCCGGTTCTGGGAATTTCGGCGCTGGCTGCCCTGTACGGCACCGAGTACCTGACCCCTTATTACGGCAAGTACTCGGTCCGCGGGCACTGGTTTTTCTACAGCCTGCTCGTGGCCAGCATGAGCATGGTGCTCGTGGCGCGCAACGCGGTGCTCTTTCTCGTGGCCTGGGAGCTCATGTCCGTCGCCTCCTTTTTCCTCGTGACTTTTGAGCATCACAAAGAGAGCGTTCGAGACGCAGGGTGGACATACCTCGTAGCCACGCACGTGGGGGCTGCATTTTTGCTGGCGTTCTTTGTCCTGCTTGGGAACGAGGTGGGATCATTCGACTTCGACCGCATCTGTGCCTTTGGGGTACCAACATCGGCCGGAGTGCTCTTTCTCCTTTCCGTGGTCGGGTTCGGGGCCAAAGCCGGTTTTCTGCCTTTGCACGTATGGCTGCCGGAAGCCCATCCGGCAGCGCCGAGTCACGTCTCGGCCCTTATGTCCGGAGTTATGATCAAGACCGGGATCTACGGGATCCTTCGGGCCCTGACCTTTCTGGGACCTCCCTCACCCTGGTGGGGATATTTGCTGGTGGCCATAGGGCTGACTTCAGGAATTATGGGGGTACTCTTTGCCCTGGCGCAGCACGACTTAAAGCGCCTTCTGGCCTATCACAGCGTGGAGAACATCGGAATCATCGCCCTTGGATTAGGCGTGGGGGTCATCGGGGTGGGGATAGGATCGCCCGCCCTGATCGTCCTGGGGTTTTGCGGCGGTCTGCTCCACGTGCTGAACCACGCCATATTCAAGAGTCTTCTTTTCCTCGGAGCCGGCTCGGTTTTTCACGCTGCGGGGACCAGGGAGATTGATCTTCTGGGTGGACTTATGAAAAGGATGCCCTGGACCGGTGTGACCTTTCTCATCGGCGCGGCGGCGATCTGCGGGCTGCCGCCCCTGAACGGATTTGTAAGTGAATTTCTGATCTACCTGGGCGCCTTCCGGGGTGGAGCGGTGAATGATGCAGCCGTGGTCGGCACTCTGTCTGCCGTCATTGCCGGCCTGGCCCTGATCGGAGGACTGGCTGCGGCCTGCTTTGCCAAAGCCTTCGGCATTATCTTCCTCGGCGAGCCGCGGAGCGACCTGTCCCGGACCCACGAGGTGGGGTGGGCCATGCGCCTTCCGATGGGCGTGCTGGCCGCCGGTTGCGTTCTGATCGGGCTTCTGGCGCCCTTGGCCCTCAGGCTCATGTCGCCCGTGGTGGCACAGCTTGCGCCGCTGGCACGAAACGTGGTGCGGGCGGAACTCATGACAGCTGCCCAGCCGCTCGCCGTGGTGGCGCGGGGGGCTTGCGGCCTGCTGGCCATGATTGGTGCGTTTGCACTGCTGCGGCTCCGGCTCCTGGCAAGGCGTACCATAGGGGAAGGAGTTACCTGGGATTGCGGGTATGCCCAGCCCTCGCCGCGCATGCAGTACACCGCGTCCTCGTTTGCTCAACCCCTGACGGATTTCTTCCGCATTTTTCTCTGGACAGAACGCCGCATCTCGCGGCCTTCCGGTCTTTTCCCGCGGAGTGCGGCCCTACATACGTCTACTCCGGATACTTACCGCGAGAAGCTGTACGCTCCCGTGTTTCGCGGCGTCGTATGGGGCCTTTCGAGACTGCGCTGGTTGCAGCACGGCCGCGTGCAATTGTACATGCTCTATATCGCCGTGGCCCTCATGGCGTTGATCGTATGGAAACTGGGGGGAATGCCATGAACACTGCCGGATATGTCTCCTGGTTCCTGGCCCTTTTGCTGTCCCCCTTGCTCCTCGGCATCATAAACCGGACCAAGGCGTTCTTTGCCGGACGCCGGGGGGCGCCCCTCGTGCAGGCCTATTTTGATTGCTGGAAGCTCCTGCAGAAAGGTGCAGTCTACAGTCGCACCACCACCTGGGTCTTTGTCTGCGGCCCCGTGGCCGGACTGGCGGCGGTATCGGCGGCAGCGGGTTTGGTGCCTCTGGGCGGCATAGGCGCGCCCGTGTCCTTTGCGGGGGACCTGATCTTGTTCGCGTATCTCCTAGGCTTGATGCGTTTTCTCACGGTCGTTGCGGCCCTGGACACCGGTTCCAGCTTCGAGGGCATGGGTGCCAGCCGCGAGGTGTTCTTTTCCGCTCTGGCGGAACCGGCCCTCTTGCTGGGATTGGCAGTGCTGGCGCGGGAAACGAAGAGCCTTTCCCTCTCGGGCATGATTTTCGCCCTGACGGGCGAGGTCTGGACGCGGTCCGGCATCATCCTGCTGCTTCTGGCTGTGGCCCTGTTTATTGTCCTCCTGGCGGAAAACGCCCGTATCCCGGTGGATGACCCGAACACGCACCTGGAACTGACCATGATCCACGAGGTCATGGTCTTAGACCACAGCGGTCCGGATTTCGCTTTTATTCTCTACGGAGCGGCCCTCAAGCTCTGGGTGCTGAGCGCTCTCCTGGTGGGGGTGGTGGTGCCGGTCCGGACGGGCAATCCCTGGCTTGACGGGGCGGCCGTCCTTGTCGGGATTATGGCCGTCGCCGTGCTGGTAGGGATTGTGGAATCGTGTATGGCGCGCCTGCGCCTGGTCCGCGTGCCGCAGCTCCTGGTGGGGGCGGGCGCATTCTCCACCCTGGCTCTGATGCTGGCTCTGAGGTAAGGATGAATACCTGGTTTGACACCATTACTCTGCTTCTGATCCTGAGCAACCTGGCGCTGCTTGGATCGAGCCAGCTCGGTTTTTGTATCAAGGTTGTGGCGGTCCAGGGAATAGCCCTGGGCCTTCTGCCCATTCTGTTTGGCTCTGCGGAGTGGAGCGTTCATGCCATAGTGCTCGCCACAAGCGCTCTGGCCCTTAAAGGTGTGGTCTTCCCGTGGCTGCTCTTTAAGGCATTGAGGGCTGCGGACGTCCGGCGCGAGACCGAGCCCTTTGTGGGGTATGTATTGTCCATCATTTTCGGGGTCGTGGCCCTCGCCGTCGTCCTCTGCATGAGATCGCGTCTGGCGCTGCCTGTTTCAGCGGACTTGCGGCTCATGGTGGCCATCGCCTTTTTCACCATCCTTGTGGGATTCTTCCTTATCGTGACCCGCAAGAAAGCGCTCACCCAGGTCCTGGGTTATCTCGTGCTGGAGAACGGTGTCTATGCCTTCGGAACCACGATCTCGTCCGAACAGCCGTGGCTGGTGGAAATGGGTGTCCTGCTCGACGTCTTCGTAGCCGTCTTCATTATGGGAATCATGATCTTCCACATAAGCCGCGAGTTCGACCACATCGATACCCACAGGCTCGCTCGTCTCAGCGACTGGAACCAGGGCGAAACTGAGGAATCCAACCCATGACGCTTGCTCTCGTCCTTATTCCCGCCGCCGCAGCCCTTGCCTGCTTTGTCATCCGCTACGATGCCTTGCGGCGCGCCTTGCTTGTTGCCACGGCTCTGGCGCATCTGGCGATGACCGCGGCCTCATGGATGAAAAGACCGGCTCCAGCCCTGGGCGGGTGGCTGGCCGTAGATGCGGGCGGCCTCGTCTTCTTGAGCATTACCAGTGTGCTTTTTCTGGCCTCCGCTCTCTACGCGCTGGGGTACCTGAAGCGTGAACCCCACGGCGAGCGGAAAGACTTTGAAGAGGGCGTGCTCTTTACCAATGCCCCGGAGGCGGTATTCACCGGGTGCCTCCTCTTCTTTCTGGCCACCATGACGCTCGTGACCATAAGCCAGCATTTCGGGCTCCTCTGGGTGGCGGTCGAGGCTACGACCCTGGCCAGCGCCCCCCTGATATATTTCCACCGGCACGACCGCTCTCTCGAGGCCACCTGGAAGTACCTATTGCTCTGCTCGGTCGGGATCGCTCTGGCCCTGCTTGGCAATTTTTTCCTTACCGTAGCCGCATCGGCTCCCGGTAGCGGTCCCATACCGCTCGTTGTGGCCGATCTCATGGCGCAGGCCGGCAAGCTGAACGTGCCCTGGTTGAAAGCCGCGTTCGTACTGCTTCTGATCGGGTATGGGACCAAGATGGGACTTGCCCCCATGCATACCTGGCTGCCCGACGCACACAGTGAATCCCCATCGCTTGTTTCGGCGCTTCTCTCCGGAGCACTCCTCAACTGCGCATTCCTGGGCATCCTGCGCATCCAGCAGGTGTGCAGCGCAGCCGGTATCGAGGCCTTTGGCCGGGAGGCGTTTATTGCCTTCGGCCTCGTGTCCATGGCCGTTGCCGCCGTGTTCATCATTGCCCAGACGGATTTTAAACGAATGCTGGCCTACTCCAGTGTAGAACATATGGGCATCCTCTCCCTGGGAGTGGGCTTGGGCGGGGACGGAATCTTCGGCGCCGTCTTTCACGCCGTCAATCACTCCCTGACTAAAGGGATGCTCTTTCTCGTAGCCGGAAATCTGCTGACAGTGTACGCAACAAAATCTACCGCACGGGTCCGGGGCATCCTGCAACTCGTACCGGCATCAGGCGTACTGTGGGTCGCCGGATTTCTGTCCATTACGGGCGCGCCTCCCTTCGGTACTTTTGTAAGTGAATTCATTATCCTCAAAGCAGCATTCGACAAGGGATACACCGCTGTGGCCGTAACCTATCTATTGCTCCTTTCTACCATCTTTGCCGGAATGGCTGCTATTGTGATCCGTATGGCCCAGGGTAAGGCCCCTGAAGATCAGGGACCATCCCGCGCGGAACCGCTGCTGGCGCTTGTGCCTGCGGCAGCGCTCGGGGCGTTTGTCCTGATGCTGGGTCTGTATTTGCCGCCTTTTTTGGGCCGCACCCTGCATGAGGCGGCCATAATGCTTGGAGGATCTTAAAGATGGAATCAAAGCGCTTTCTTCGCGCCTATAATAGCTGCCCGGTGGGTCTCCGCGATATACCGCTCGTTTCCACCGCTGAATTTAGAGAAACCGTGGTTCGCAGTGTGGCCGACGGCGCACGCCTTGCTGCCCTTTTTGGGAGGCCGCATGGGCCGAACACGCTTCGCCTTCTGGCCGTACTGGCCCGGAGCCGCGAAGGAGCGCTCTTTATTGTCGAGACCGAAGTCTCCGATTGCTATCCGTCGCTTACCGTTGACTGTCCGCAGGCCCACTGGTTCGAACGGGAGATGGCCGAACAATGGGGAGTGCGGCCTTTGGGACACCCCTGGCTGAAGCCCATACGGTTCCACTATTCCTACCGCCCGGGTTACGACGCCTGGGCGCGTTCCGCCACTGAGGCCATTCAGCCCTCGGTGACCGACTTTTTCCAGGTTGCCGGCGAAGAGGTCCATGACGTTGCGGTAGGTCCGGTACACGCCGGGATAATTGAACCCGGTCATTTCCGTTTTCAATGCCACGGAGAAAACGTTTATCATCTGGAAATATCACTTGGATATCAGCACCGCGGAGTCGAACGGGCCATGCTCGGCGGACCGACCTCGCGCAGCGCTCACTATATGGAAACCTTGGCCGGTGATACGT
Organism: Desulfovibrionales bacterium; assembly: GCA_028715605.1. Taxonomy (NCBI): domain Bacteria; kingdom Pseudomonadati; phylum Thermodesulfobacteriota; class Desulfovibrionia; order Desulfovibrionales; species Desulfovibrionales bacterium. The sequence continues at coordinate 304,911 of JAQURM010000002.1, read as the reverse complement.
CCGTAGGCCATATGACCGCATATTGCCAGGCCATAGAGGCTTTGCAGGGCTGTATAGTGCCGGCTCGGGCTTACGCCTTGCGCGCCGTGGCGCTCGAGATTGAGAGACTCGCCAATCATACCGGAGATCTTGGCGCGCTGGCCGGCGACGTGGGATATTTGCCTACGGCAGCTCATTGCGGCCGTCTGCGCGGCGACTTTCTAAACCTGACTGCGCTCCTTTGCGGGAATCGTTTCGGACGAGGGCTGGTGCGGCCGGGCGGTGTGGTTTTTGATTTGGACGCCGATCAGGCCAAACTCTTGCTGGAGAAAATAGGGCGGATTTACAATAATGTGACCACGGCCGTAGATCTCCTCTGGAAGACGCCGTCCGTCGTGGGACGATTTGAGAAGACGGGAAGGGTGCTGCGCCAGACCTGTGAAGACCTGGGACTGGTGGGGCCGGCTGCACGCGCCTGCGGCCTGGAACGGGATGTCCGCTACGAGTTCCCGTCAGGAATCTATGCCCTAAGCCATATTCCGATTGCGCTAGGGGAAACTGGCGATGTCTTTGCGCGCGCATACGTAAGGTGGCTGGAAATCCAGCGTTCCGTGGCCTTCATTCAGAAACAGATGGAGATGCTCCCGGGCGGACCCATACGGGCTGCGACCGGGGAACTGCCGCCTGAGCGGCTCGTGGTTTCCCTGACAGAGGGCTGGCGCGGGGAAATCTGCCACGTGGCGGTGACGGACGTCGAGGGGCGCTTCGCCCATTACAAGGTGGTGGACCCGTCCTTTCACAACTGGATGGGACTGGCCATGGCCTTGCGCGACCAGCAGATCTCGGATTTTCCGCTCTGCAACAAGAGCTTCAATTTGTCGTATTGCGGACACGACCTGTGAATCGGGAGATGGAATGCTCAAGGAGCTAGTTGCGCGATGTAAGCTGGGATACGGCACGATTCCCTTCCCCGCGAAAGAACCGATATTGCCGGACCGTTACCGGGGATGCCCGGTAGTGGATACAGCGCGGTGCCCCGGACAGTGCCGGGTCTGCGCGGAAGTCTGCCCCACGAGCGCGGTAAAGGTATCAGCAGATGGTCTGCATCTCGATCTCGGGCGATGTCTCTTTTGCGGGGAATGTGAAACTGCATGTCCCGTGAATGCGATCCGTTTTTCCCGGGAATACCGCATGGCTGCCAGACGGCGGCAAGACATGGTTCTACCGGGTACAGGTACGGGGACTGCCCGGTCCCTTGATGCCCGAATGAAACGTCTGCTTGGCCGGGCGCTGCGGCTGAGGCAGGTAAGCGCCGGCGGATGCAATGCCTGCGAGGCGGACACGAATGTGCTCACTACCGTTGTCTTCGACCTTGGTCGTTTCGGTATTCAGTTTGTCGCCTCACCACGCCATGCAGATGGAATCCTCGTGACCGGCCCGGTGACGGAGAATATGAAGCCGGCTTTAATAAAAACCTATGAAGCGGTTCCTGCACCGAAAATTGTCATTGCCGTGGGCGCCTGCGCCATTGCGGGCGGACCCTATGCCGGACACAAAGAAGTGCATGACGGTGTGGAAGGTATCCTTCCTGTCGATCTGTACATTCCCGGTTGCCCGCCGCATCCCATTGTGATCCTGGATGGCCTGTTACGCCTTCTGGGGCGTATCGGAAAGTAGAAGCTCAAAGCCGTAAGAATATTCAAGGCGTCCCGTTATTTCCCACACAGCACGAAAAGCTCTTGACCTTGTAGTTGCCGTTATCCTGATAATTTTTCAAGTTTTTTTGTCAGTATGCCGATATATATTATCGAAGGGCAAATCTTCCGAAAGGTTGGGACGCAAAGCTTCCGGCCTAAATCCGCTTGAGCGGACAGGGCAGCGGGGTTGCCAAGTGAATGTTTATAACTGAAAAGCCCGCTTCCCACCTTTGGAAGCGGGCTTTTCGTTTTCAATGCCCGGACACTTAGTTACAACCTGGCAGCGCATTATTCATGAATGGTGAAATGACATGAAAATCAATGAGACCACCGTTCACATTCGGCAACAGCAACCCGGGCAATTCAGGAGGCCCGAAGATGGCAAGGAGCCATATGCTCACGTAACTGGCCAAAAACTGGCGAGCACTCCAGACCAGACGGAATCCTCTATTTATATAAACAACGAGAAACTTACTATTATGGAGCAGGGGATCGGTTCTGATTTCCCTAAGATATTTGATTCTGATGCCGGGTTGAAATTTAATACTCAGAAAATTAGCACGACTGGTAAAGAGGAAAAAGTTTACGAACAATATGACCAAAATGGAAAAACCCAGGTTACTGCCCAAAAACAAAGTTTCTTTGACAAGATGGCATGATACACTTTAAAGGTCCATACCTAAACAAGGGCTTGGGAATCTTTCCCAAGCCCTTGTTTATTAGGATTTAGGGGGCATCCTATATTGCCCCTTATTTCCTTCTTAATCGTAAGGCAATACACTGTAGTCATTTACAAAAGTTTTAAATTCAGAGCTTTCATTTGCATTATTAGCTAATTCCTCGGCTCTTCTCAGATCATCTTTCCAATCTTGTTCTATTTTCCAGATTATAATCGCTCTACATGCGTAATATTTCCAAAATTCACCAAATTTCTTTATCGATTCATCAATAACATTTAAAGCCTTATTTTGTTCGCCATTCCAACTTAAAGCAAGGGCACATTTGCATCTTGCATCTATCCATTCAAGCTTTTTAGTAGTGTATGCCATTTTATAATATTCTGCTGCCCATTCGGGGCTGCCATCCCCCCATTGTTCTTCGCCTTTATCATAGAATTCTTCTGCACTGTAATGTTGAATTATTTTATCGTAGCGGTTCGATTGCGCAAAACCATATATATCAGGGAAAAGTGTCTGTTCTGAAATATCATATTTTTCTTTCAAATCTTTCAAAATACCTTTCTTGCTTTCGGCAGAAATGATTAATATCTTTAATTCATCAATAAGCTTCTTTGTGTCATATTTCCAATATAATCCCCAGCCAAAGACAAAAACCGACTGCTGTTTTTTGCTTCTTTTACAAAGATCATTAGGGGGCGACCAGTACCATATGTAACGACTGGTATCATTTAAAGCAGATTCTATGTTTATAAGAGATGGGTCATTGACAGGTCGCAATGGTGAAGAATTTGATCTGATTTGGCTAGAATAATTGATGCAAAAAACGTTACCATCAGATTCGGCATCTTTATCTTTACATGGTTGGCAAGCAAAGTATAACGCCACTAATGGATCATTTGAGAAATCAAGCAGTGGTGTTGCGGCTCCATAATGCTGAAGAATAGCGAGGATATTTAAATCACATATATCATCTGAAAAATACTTATTAGATCTCGCTTTTTTTAATATCTCAATTAGATGATCAACCGAAAGTCTGAATAATAAACCGCTTTCTCCAATTCCATTATATGTATTTTTAATTTTCCTTATAATTCCAGGTTCAAGAGACCATGATGAACAGTACTGGCCTCTATAGGTGAAAAAACCACTGCTTAGAAGATTGTTCGATTTTGTAATATATTCATCTATGTTATGGACTTTTGTATCATTCATAGCATCTATTTAAAAAATTTGAACGACATCACATTTATAACTTATATCGGCTCTACTTTTTCGTCGATTTTTCATATGTCCGCGATGATACTATAATTTAGCAAACAAGACAAGAAAAGGCGAAGAGGCTGAAAGGGTAATCTGCGGAATGGTTGAAAAATTTTAGGCACTATCTGGACACAAAAAAAGGGCTATCCGCTTCCGGCGAATAGCCCTTTGATTTTTTTGGTAGCGGGGACAGGATTTGAACCTGTGACCTTCGGGTTATGAGCCCGACGAGCTACCGGACTGCTCCACCCCGCGTCAGACGTTTTGTAAAGTACACCATAAAACCGTATCTGTCAAGACAGGCAAGCCCTCAATTCATATTCTAATGAATTTTTCCATAAGCTTAAAGCCGTCCCTGATAAATAAGCCCGTTTCCTTAGCGGAAACCTCGTTAAACCCGGCTTCTCTCGACCGGCCCCGCCTGTTCGAAGAAAAGATGGCAAAGGGCACAGGCTCGCCCACGTGTGTCTTTATCGAAATAGGGGTGTAATGGTCGGTCACCAGTAAGACGCGGTGCTCGCCAAATTCAGCCAGACCATCTACCACAACCCGCACTACCTTTTGGTCAAAATTCTCTATGGCCTTTATCTTTTCTTCAAGATTCCCGCCATGGGAGGCCTCATCCGGGGCCTCCACGTGAACCACCACCAGATCCTTTTCTTTAAGAGCGGCCAGGGCGTACTCTGCCTTCCCCTGATAATTGGTGTCGAGATAACCGGTAGCGCCCGGAACGGCAATAGGCTCAAGTCCGGCATAGACGCCGATGCCCTTCAAGAGATCAACGGCCGAGATTATAGCGCCCTTGATGCCAAAACGTTCGGAAAATTTCGGCATAGAGGGCATCCGCCCCTGTCCCCACAACCACACCGCATTTGCCGGTTTTTTCCCCTCTTGCACACGCCTCTCGTTCACCGGATGGTCCCTTAAAATAATCAATACCTGGGCGATCCAGTTAATCAGAACCGGATCGTGTTGATAGACTCCCCAATGAGCGGTAACATCTTTACCGGTATGATCATGGGGCGGGACTGTGGCCAGCTTTTCCTTGCCTTCCGCCCAGACCAGGAGATGCCTGTAACTTACTCCGGGATAGAGCGTAAGCCCGTTGACCTTTACCTCTCGCCCGATATCGGCAACCATAACTCTGGCCTCTTCGGTAGAGATATGACCGGCGCTATAGTCAACCATAACTACCCGGCCATCGGCCATAAAGTCCAGGGTGACTAAATTGCACCGGAAGGCCACGCCATCAGGGGACAATGTTATCCCCATACTTCCGGCCTCAAGCGGGCCGCGACCGGTATAGCAGGAGGCAGGATCATATCCCAGTATGGAGAGATTGGCCACGTCGCTACCCGGCTCAAAACCCGGAGGCACGGTCTTTACCAACCCCAGTTCACCCTCCCGGGCCAGGAAATCCATGGCCGGAGTAGAAGCGGCCTGAAGCGGGGTCTTCCCGCCTAATTCCTCCAGAGGATAATCCCCCATGCCGTCCCCGATCAAGACTACATACTTCATATAAAGAAATTCCTAAGTTACAAGGTATTCTCAATTCTAATAAACATGGTCCTGGCGGTTACCACATCCAGGCGGTCGATTTTGGCCAATGCCTTGCGTACGTTGCTCTCCCGGGCCTCATGCGTCATCATGACTATGGGAACAGAGCCGCGGACATCGCGGCCTTTTTGGATGACTGATTCTATACTGATACCGTTGCGTCCCAGGACCCCGGCAATTTTGGATAAAACACCCGGGCTGTCCACAACAGAAAAGCGCATATAGCACCGGCAAACCAGATCATCCATAGGCTTGATCGGAAGCGACCGCATCTGATTAATCGCACATGAAAGGGCCGGGACACGCTGGGTCGTGCCCTTCAGCACATTACGGCCCAGATCAATAATGTCGCCGACCACCGCGCTGCCGGTAGGCATCATGCCTGCCCCCAACCCGTACAGAAGCACCTGTCCTACCGCATCTCCTTGTATATAAAAGGCATTATAGACGCCGTTTACATTGGCCAGGAGATGCTCGCCTGGAATCATGGTGGGGTGGACCCGGACTTCAACCGACTGACCGTCGCAGCGGGATATGGCGAGAAGTTTAACACGATAACCGAGTTCCCTGGCAAAGGCAATATCCACGGGTTCAATGCTTGCTATACCCTCTGTATAAATATCTTCCAGCCGCACGAAACTGCCGTAGGCTAATGTACTTATAACGGCCAGTTTGTGGGCCGCGTCGATCCCCTCCACATCGTAGGCGGGATCCGCCTCGGCATAGCCTTTGGCCTGGGCCTCTTTCAATACATCCCCGAAAGAACTCCCTTCATCCGTCATCTTGGTCAGGATATAATTCGACGTACCGTTCATAATGCCCAATATGGACTGGATATGGTCTGCCACCATACCTTCCCGCACAGCCCGGATGACCGGAATACCTCCTCCTACGCTGGCCTCAAAACCAATATCCACGCCCTTACGCCCGGCCGCCGTAAATATCTCCTTCCCATGAGCAGCAAGCAGGGCCTTGTTGGCGGTAACCACATGTTTACCCCGTTCGATAGCCTTGAGGATAAAACTACGCGCCGGCTCGTACCCGCCGATAAGCTCCACCACTATGGAGATTTCGTCATCGCCAAAGACGTCCTCAATATTGGTAGAGAGCAGCTTTTTCGCTACCTTAAGCTTAATCCTGTCCGGATACTTATCCACAATCCGCTTGAGGACAACAGGCGCCCCCACCCGTTTGGCCAATAAGTCTCCTTTCTCAAGGAGAATTCTGGCCACACCGCTGCCTACTGTTCCTAAACCAATAAGTCCTACGTAAATGGGTTTTGCCATGATAACCTTCCTGCCGTGCCTTAATGAAGACTTAAACTCTTACCTTATTGCGCCAATCGTTGTCAAAAGAAATAATGCACTTACCCTACCTCGGCCAGCGCCAGACCCTTGGCCCAGCGATCCTCCACAATCTCCCTAAGCGCCCTATGCGTGGGCAGGCTAAGTTCCGGGTCCTCTTCTATCAGGCGAAAAGCCTCTTCACGGGCCGCCGTCAGGATAGCGATATCCCTCACAATATTGGCCGTCCTCAGCTCAGGCAGCCCGGACTGACGCGTCCCCAGGAACTCTCCGGGGCCTCTGATCTTCAGGTCCTCTTCAGCGATGCGAAAACCGTCCGTGGTCTCTTCCATCACCTTGAGACGCTGACCGGCATCGGAGTCGCGGCCCGGGCGGGCGATAAGAAAACATATTGATTCCCTTTCTCCCCGCCCTACCCGGCCTCGCAGTTGATGAAGCTGTGAGAGGCCAAAGCGTTCGGCATGCTCAATCACCATAACCGTGGCATTGGGCACATCCACGCCGACCTCCACCACAGTGGTGGAGACCAGCACCTGCACTTCTCCCCGCTTAAACCGGCTCATAACCGCCTCTTTGTCCGCCCCTTTGAGACGACCATGGAGAAGGCCCACTACATAATCCGAAAAGACCTCTTTTTGCAGATGTTCAGCCATCTCCTTGGCATTGAGCAGGTCCAGGGTCTCTGACTCTTCAACCAGGGGATAGATAATATATGCCTGTCCGCCCCTGGCCAGTTCACGCCGCACCATTTCATAAACCCGCGGACGGGCCCCCTCTGCATACACCTTTGTCTGTACGGGCTTCCGCCCCATGGGAAGTTCGTCTATTATAGAGACATCCAGGTCGCCGTAAAGGGTCATGGAAAGCGTGCGCGGTATGGGAGTGGCGGTCATGACCAGGATATCCGGCCGTAAAGGCCGACCGCAGGCCGGGCTTGGCCCTTTTTCCTTCAAGGCCGCCCGCTGCAAGACACCAAAGCGATGCTGCTCATCGACAATTACCAGCCCCAGCCGGCCAAACTCAAGACCCTCCTGGATCAGGGCGTGCGTCCCTATGACCAGACCGGGATTACCCCGGGCCACCTCATGATATATCTCCTTCTTGGCGGGCCCGGGCGTACTACCGGTAAGAAGACAAACAGGCACAGACAGACCTTCCGCCATCTTTCTGAAATTATCGTAATGCTGTTCGGCCAGGATTTCCGTGGGGGCCATAATGGCCGTTTGAAAACCGTTGCCAATGGCCGTCATGGCCGCAGCAAAGGCCAGCACGGTCTTGCCGCTGCCCACATCTCCCTGCACCAGTCTGTGCATGGGGTAGGGCCTGCCCATATCTTTTTCGATCCCGGCCATGACGCGCTTCTGGGCCCGGGTCAAAGGGAAAGGCAGTCTGGACATGAAATCCTGAAAAAGCCTGGGCTGACCCTTGAAGGCAATTCCCTTTTGCCTGGCCGTGCGCCTGCGGCGGAGGGCCAGGCCCAGTTCCAGGAAAAAAAACTCGTCAAAGATCAGGCTGTGGTGATAAGTATTCTTACCTTCTATGAGGGCCTTCAGGCCGGTATCATCACCCGGGAAATGGAGGACAGAAAGGGCCCGGGGGAGCGAGACGAGCTTTCTTCGCCGCAATATATCCGCGGGTATAAAACTTTCCGTGGCATAAGCATACGCAGTAACAGCGCCATCTAGGATGCGGCGCATCTGCTTCTGCGATATCCCCTCTGTCTCTGAATAAACGGGTATAATCCGGCCGAAACTGGTATCTTTACCTTCCTCGCTATCCAGGATTTCTATGTCCGGATGGATAAATTCCCTTTGCTGACGGAAGGAGTGCGCCTCGCCGGAAAGGATCACCTTCAGTCCTCTTTTATATACCCGCTCCATATATACACGGGAGAAGTTAAACCACTTGGCGGAAATCTGGCCGGTCCGGTCCCGAACGATCATCTCAAATACCGCCTTGCGGCTGACCCGGTAGCGAACAGTACCGGATAAGACAATCTCACCTACTACTACCGCCCTTTGTCCCGTCTTAAGGTCGGCGATCTGTGTAACCACTCTTCTGTCATCATAGGCACGCGGTATAAACAAAAGGATATCTTCCAGGGTCTTGATGCCCTTCCGGGCCAACCTGCCGGACCGGCTTTTACCCACTCCCTTCAGGAACTGGACATCCTGTGCCAATATCTTTCTGTCTTGCCGGTATCTGCTTAAGAGGACCTCTGCGGCCAAGCCGGATAAGTCCCTCAGGGCCTTTGCTACCCTTTCCCGCCTATCCGGCAAGGCCTTTCCTTCATAGTCCTGGAATAGCCCCTTTATATCCAGCAACCTGACCTTCGCTTCTTCAGGTATGTCCTGAGATAAAAGCTGATCGACCGCCCCGGTTATCGTGGCGCCTAATTCCTTTACCGCCCCCAAGTTGGCAAAATCTTCCTTCGCAACGAAAAAGAGCGGATTAAGAAGGCAATCAAAATAAAAGGCGAGATGGGGCATATTATCTCCCATGCTTTGACGGCATAGTAAAAAGCTTTTTCACCGCTGAGTACGCAGAGCCCAGAGAGAAAACCTTAAACTATTTAATATGTTATCTCAGCGTTCTTGGCGGCCTCTGCGGTAAACTTGACTTCTTACGAAATCATCATGCCTTGACGGATAAAAAATCTCCTCATGCGGTCTTTATAAGGCCGGTTTACTCTTGACAACGTCCGGGAATAGTAGCATATATTCACGTTTTGTAAAAGATATTACAGTCTGGATATAGGACTCCTCAAAGTCAACGCGCGTGAAGTTATATTGACCTTAAGGCATTAAGGCAAAACATAATTGAAAGTTTAAATAAAAACCAAACAATCAATCAATAAAGGAACTATAGACTGATGCAAAAAAAATATCTATTCGCCCCCGGGCCGGTGTCCATAGCCCCGAGCACCTTGCTCGCCATGGCCCAACCCATTATTCATCACCGGGCGCCGCAGTTTGCCGCTATACTGCGTGAGGTCGAAGAAGGGCTCAAGTATCTCTTCCAGACAAAAAACGACGTCCTTATCTTTGCCTCTTCCGGCACCGGGGCCATGGAAGGGACCGTAACCAACACGTTATCCAAAGGCGACAAGGCCCTGGTCGTCCGGGGCGGTAAATTCGGAGAGCGCTGGACGGAAATCTGTGAGGCCTACGGCGTTACGGCTATAAATATAGACGTAACGTGGGGTGAGGCGGTAGATCCTGCCCTTATCCGTTCCGCCCTGGAAGCGGATAGAAGCATCAAGGCCGTATTCATTCAGGCCCATGAGACATCCACCGGTGTAAAGCACCCCATAAAGGAAGTAGGCGAGGTCGTCAGGGCCTATCCTGACACCATACTGGTCGTAGATGCCATCTCCGCCCTGGGCGTCTTTGACATCGCGGTCGATGACTGGGGTTTGGACATCGTTGTGGCCGGTTCCCAGAAGGCATTTTGCTTACCTCCGGGTCTGGCCTTCGCCAGCGTCAGCCCCAAGGCCTGGCAACGGGTCGAAAAATCGAATCTGCCTAAATATTATTTCAATTTCCTTAAGGAAAGGAAATCCCTCAAAAAAGACCAGACTGCTTATACCCCGGCGGTTTCCCTGATCGCAGGTCTAAGAGAAGTACTGATTAGCATAAAAGAAGAGGGTCTGGAAAAATTATTCGCCCATCATCGCCTGCTGGCCGAAGCGGCGCGTAAGGCCATAATCGCCATGGGGCTGGAACTTTATACGGCAGTTCCCTCGGAGGCCGTCACGGTAGTTCGGGCGCCGCAAGGCGTGGACGGGCAACAGGTCGTCAAATTGCTGCGTGAGAAGTACGGTATAACCATTGCCGGAGGCCAGAGTGAGGCCAAAGGCAAGATTTTCCGCATCTCTCACATGGGATATACCGACAGGTTCGAACTCATACTCGTACTATCGGCTGTGGAGATAGTCTTAAAAGAACTTGGTTACCCTATGGAATTGGGCAGCGGGGTCAGGGCCGCAGAAGAATATCTCTTCCAGCACCGGGATATAGCTTAACCAATTAAACCGCAAGGAGCCGATAATGAAAGTACTGGTCAGCGATAATCTATCTCCTAAAGGCATCGAGATACTGAAACAGTCCGGCCTTAAGGTGGTCTTCAAGACCGGACTCAAGCCGGAAGAACTCAAGAAAGAGATAAAAGACTGTGATGGTCTGGTCATCCGGAGCGCCACTAAAGTGACCCCGGACATTATCGGGGCCGCCGGGAAACTCAAGGTCATTGGCCGGGCGGGCATCGGACTGGACAATGTGGATATACCGGCGGCCAGCAAAAAGGGCATTATTGTAATGAATACGCCGGGCGGTAACGTGGTTACCACTGCCGAGCACACCATAGCCATGCTTCTGACCCTCTCCCGGAACATTCCCCAGGCTACTGCTTCCATGAAGGCCGGCAAATGGGAAAAGAAAAAATTTACCGGACGGGAAGTGTTCAATAAGACCTTGGGCATCATCGGTATCGGACGGATCGGCAGTATCGTCGCCGACCGCGCCCGCGGCCTGAAAATGCACGTCATAGCCTATGATCCATACATCAGGCCGGAAACTGCCGAGAAGTTGGGGGTAGGGCTGGTGTCTCTGGACGACCTTTATACCCGTTCCGACTATATCTCCATCCATGTCCCCCTGACTAAGGATACGAAAGAATTGATCAATAGAGAATCATTCGCCAAAATGAAAGATGGGGTCATGTTGATTAACTGTTCGCGCGGGGGTATCGTGGACGAAGGGTCCCTTTATGAAGCCATACAGAGCGGCAAGGTAGCCGGTGCGGCCCTGGATGTCTTTGCCCAGGAACCACCTCCGGAGTCCTACCCTTTATTTACTATGGATAAATTTATATGCACGCCGCACCTTGGCGCCGCTACCGAAGAGGCCCAGGAAAATGTGGCCGTAGCCATAGCCAACCAACTGGTTGATTTTCTCAAAAACGGTAATATCTCCAATGCGGTCAATTTTCCTTCTGTAAGTTCCGATGTACTGGCCAGCATTCAGCCTTACCTGACCCTGGTCGAGAAGATGGGCAGTTTCCAGATGCAGATAGCCAAGGGCGGCATCCAGGAAGTGACTATCGAATATGTCGGCGACGTCGCCAATATGGATACCCGGCCGATAACTATAGCAATGTTGAAGGGCCTGTTCGCTCCTATCTTGAAGCACGACGTCAATTTCGTTAATGCGCCTATTATTGCCAAGGAACGGGGCGTAAAGGTCACAGAGTTAAAGAGCACCACAACCGAAGACTTTACCAATCTTATCACCCTGCGCGTCAAAACACCGCAGGAAGAAAACGCCCTCTCCGGAACGATCTTCGGCAAAAAAGAGCTGCGCCTGGTCAGGATAAACACCTTCCGCCTGGAAGCGGTATTGGAAGGACACATGCTCTTTATTTATAACACAGACGAGCCGGGGGTCATTGGGGCTATCGGTACGACCATGGGCGAGGCCGGTTTAAATATCGCCCGTATGCATGTTGGCCAGGAGACAGGACCGGGCAGAAATGTCATCCTGTTAAATACAAACGCCCCGGTGTCGGCTAAGGTGCTCAAGGAAATGCTTAAGATACCACAGGTGGTGTCGGCACAACCGCTTGAATTCTAAACAGTTTCGTGGCAATATAACTACTCAGGGATAACCGGCCATGAACGAGGACAAAGAAAAAGGATATGTGGTAAGAGACAGGCGTAGTTTCTCCCAGGAAAAGTCCGGCCAGGAAACTACCGCCGCTTCAAAAGAACGGCCGGCAGAAGAGGAGATACCGAAGGAATCCAAACGGCCCACTGTCTTGCCGCCGGTTGATTTTTCCACCTTTATCTTCTCTCTTAATACCTCTGCCCTGGTTCACCTGGGTGAAATAGCCGATCCGGGCACCGGGAAAAGGGAGAGAGACCTAGTTTTTGCCAAGCATACTATAGATACCATTGCCATGCTGCAAGAAAAGACCAAAGGCAGCCTGACCAAAGACGAAGAAGCCCTGATCCAGCACATCCTGTATGACCTCCGCATGCGTTATGTCCGCGAGGCCTGAGGTTTGATAAAGAATCCAAGAGGCATCCCTATGGATAACAGGAAAAAACGCCAGTTAACCTTAATTGCCGTGGCATTAGCGTCCATGGTCTTTGGTCTGGTTCTGGCCTCCCGTTTTGATCTCATGGGAAGGCCGGCGGCCTCCAATACAGTGAATCCCCAGGCGCTGCCGGCATCCTTTGCGAGTTTAGTGAAGGCGGTAAGCCCGGCGGTCGTTAATATAAGCGCCGTCCGCACCATCAAGGGCGGAGGACGGGTATTCCGCCATTTTATGGGGCCATCTGATAAAAATGACCCCTTCCGGGATTTCTTCGAGAAATTCTTCGGCGATCAATCCCCTGAACGTGACCTGAAACAGCGGAGTTTGGGATCGGGCATCATTATCGATAAGGATGGGTATATCATAACCAACAACCATGTGATTGAGCATGCGGACCAGATAAAGGTGCGGCTGGCGGATGAGAGAGAATTTTCGGCAGAGATCATCGGCCGGGATCCCAAGACAGACCTGGCTCTGATTAAAATCGATTCCTTCCGCGACCTCCCATCGGTAACCCTGGGTGATTCAGATGCCCTTTCCATCGGGGATTGGGTAATAACCATCGGCAATCCCTTTGGCTTAAACCATACTGTGACCGCCGGCATTGTCAGCGCCAAGGGAAGGGTTATCGGGGCCGGGCCATATGATGACTTCATCCAGACAGATGCCTCTATTAACCCCGGAAATAGCGGGGGTCCGCTCTTGGATGTCAAAGGGGAAGTAGTCGGTATCAATACCGCTATAGTAGCCACCGGCCAGGGTATTGGCTTCGCCATCCCGATCAATATAGCCAAAGAAATTATTGTCCAGCTAAAGGAAAAACGAAGGGTAGTCCGGGGATGGCTGGGTGTGGCTATCCAGAAAATGACCCCTGAATTGGCCCGTTCTTTCGGCATCAGAGAAGGCAGGGGCGCCCTGGTGGGCGACGTCTTTGCCGGAAGCCCGGCCGATAAGGCAAATATTAAACGCGGTGACGTGATAATTGAATTTGACGGGAAGAAAATAGACGAAATGTCAGACTTGCCGCGCCTCGTGGCAAACACTCCGGTCGGGAAGACAGTCCTTATAAAAATTATTCGCGACGGGCAGGAACAGACTTTAACCGCGAAGATTTCCGAAATGAAAGAGGAGAAACCGCCTGTTGCCAAGACTGAGGTGGAGAGAAAAATCGGTCTAAGCGTCCAGGAAATCACACCCGAGATAGCCGAGGAATTAGGACTTGAAGACGAAACCGGCGTTATCGTCACAGGCATCGCGCCGGGCAGCCCGGCGGAAGATGCTGATTTCAATCAGGGAGACATTATCAAAGAAATCAATCGCAAGAGTATAAAAAATCTGAGAGATTACCGGATGGCCATGGAGAAAGCGGCTAAAGAGGATGCCGTCTTATTCCTTGTACAGCGCGAAGGGCAAACCTTGTATCTGAGTATTACTCCGGGTGAATAATAACGGTATCCGTTCACCGTTATCGATTTCCCGTTATTAGTCCGCTGGTCTCCGTGAAAAACGCGAAAACCGTCTTTTTCGGTGAACGGTGAACGGTGAACGGACAACGGTGAACGACTATATTACCCTTTATGCGCCTGCCAAGATAAACCTTTTCTTAAGAGTGACCGGGAAAAGGCCTGACGGGTACCACTCGCTCTTTACCCTTTTTCAAAAGGTAACTTTATTTGACTACATAATTATCAGAAAAGTGGAAAGGGGAATAAATCTGTCCTGTCCTCAGGGCACGGTGCCTGAAGATGAGACGAATATTGCTTATCAGGCCGCTTCTCTTTTTTATAAAGTTACCGGCTTATTACCGGGTGTTGACATCGAAATCCGGAAAAATATCCCTGTAGCAGCCGGCCTGGGCGGTGGAAGCAGCGACGCGGCCTCTGTACTGAATGGATTGCAGGAGGTGTACGGAAATCCCTGCGCCCGGGCTAATCTCAGCTCCATAGGCAGCAAGTTGGGGGCAGACGTACCGTTTTTTCTTGAACCCTGTACCATAGCTATCGGGCGTGGAATCGGAGATCAACTGGAGCCTATTTACTCATCTCCTCCGCTATGGTTTGTGCTTATAAGTCCTTGTTTTCCTGTTAGTACTAAATGGGCTTATAAAAATTTAAAGTTGACAATCGGAGAAAATCTTTTTATCTTCTCGCCCGAAGACATTATCAATATAGAACAATTTCTACATAACGACTTAGAAGAGGTTACTGCCTCAGAGTATCCGGTTATTCATACTATGAAGAAATCTCTGCTTTCCTATGGGGCTGAGGGGACATTGATGACAGGAAGCGGCCCCACAGTATTCGGGCTTTTTAAGGAGGAAGAAAAAGCCCGGCTAGCCTATGAAAGGCTAAGGTCCAATTCAGACTGGACAGTTTACCTCGTAAGATCATTATAACAGTTGGGGTGTCGTCAAGCGGTAAGACACGGGTCTTTGGAACCCGCATTCGGAGGTTCGAATCCTCCCACCCCAGCCAATTAAAGTTAACCGTTAACCGTTCACCGTTAACCGCAAGAGTAAATTTTCTCCGGTAAACGGTCAACGGTGAACGGACAACGTATATTAGGTGCAGAAGATGATCAACAGACTCAAGATATTCTCCGGCAACTCTAATCTACCCCTGGCACATGCTATATGTCGCTATCTGGGTATGGAATTGGGTAAGGCCGTTGTCCGCACTTTCAGTGATGGCGAAACCATGGTCGAAATAGGAGAAAATGTACGCGGCAGCGATGTATTCGTGATTCAACCCACCTGCCCTCCTGTAAACCAAAATCTAATGGAATTGCTTATTATGATCGACGCCCTGCGCCGGGCCTCGGCCAGGCGTATTACTGCCGTCATCCCCTACTATGGCTACGGCCGCCAGGACAGAAAAGTGGCTCCGCGCACGCCGATAACCGCAAAACTGGTGGCAGATCTAATAACTACGCCAGGCGCACGCCGCGTCCTGGCCATGGACCTCCATGCCGGACAAATCCAGGGTTTTTTTAATATACCCGTGGATAATCTTTTCGCTGCCCCCGTGCTCCTGGAATATATACGCGTGCATTTTCTTGAAAATCTGGTCATGGTATCTCCTGATGCCGGGGGCGTAGAGAGAACCAGGGCCTTTGCCAAACGACTGGAGGCACAACTGGCTATTATTGATAAACGCCGGGAACGACCGAATGAATCACAGGTAATGAATATCATCGGCAATGTAAAAGGTAAAAATGTGGTTATACTGGATGACATGGTAGATACGGCCGGGACACTCTGTCAGGCCGCTCAGGCCCTGCAGGAGCACGGGGCGAAGGTGATACACGCCTGTACCACACACCCGGTTTTATCCGGCCCGGCTATCAAACGTATCGAAGCTTCACCTATAAGTAAACTGATAGTCACAGACACTATTCCCCTCGGGACGGAAGCCCAAAAATGCCGGAAAATCGAGGTATTATCTGTAGCAAAACTCCTGGGGGAAGCCATCCAACGTATTCATAATGAAGATTCCGTAAGTTCTTTGTTTGTTTAGGAGGAATAAATGAAACAGATTGAATTAACTGCAGAAAGTAGAGAAAAAATGGGGAAAGGTGCGGCCCGCAGTCTGCGCCGCCAGGGTCTTACCCCGGCCATCTTCTACGGCAAAGGAATTCCACCTCAACCCCTGACTCTGGATAGTCTGGAGCTTAAACGTAAGCTGAATAAGGCTGGAAGCGAAAATGCCATTTTTGCCCTGACCATTAAAGACGATGGCCATACAGTAAATAAAATGGCTATGTTGAAAGAAGTGCAAACGAATCCCCTAAGCCGGGAAATTATCCATACCGATTTATATGAAGTCGCTATGGATAAGAAAATAGTGGTCCGGGTTCCTTTGCACGTCAAGGGGCGGGCCAAGGGAGTGGAGCTAAGTGGTATCCTCCAGACAGTAACCCGTGAAATCGAGCTGGAATGTTTGCCGGCAGACATTCCAGAATTCATCGAGGTTGATGTCACTCCCCTGGATATTGGGGAATCAATCCATATAAAAGACCTGAAGCTGCCGGAAAACCTCCATGTGCTGGACGATGCCGCTGTCACTTTAGTTACCGTGGTTCCGCCGGCAGCTGAAGAAAAAGCGGCTGTCGCCGAGGAAGAGGTCGTTGCCGAACCGGAAGTGGTTTCCACCAAGGGCAAGGAACCCGAGGTAAAAGAGTCGAAATAAAGTTGCGCTGTATTGTTGGCCTTGGCAATCCCGGCATCAAGTATGCAGAAACCAGGCATAATATTGGTGCTATCCTTATTGATCACCTTGCCGGGATATTTCAGATCTCACTCGCCGCAAAAAAGTGGGATAGCCTCATTGGTAAGGGGTATATTGGCGAAAGGCAAGTCCTCCTGGCCAAACCCCTTACCTATATGAACCGGAGCGGTTTAGCAGTAGCACAGATACTTAACTTCCACAAGATACCCCCCCCTGATCTTCTGGTCGTCCATGATGATATGGATATCCCGTTAGGACGCATAAAGATAGTGCGAAGCGGAGGATCAGGCGGACATAATGGCGTGGACTCGATTATTGAGATCCTGGGCACCCGGGAATTCCCACGCCTTAAGATTGGGATCGGCAGGCCATTGCCTCAACAGAAGCCAGAGCACTATGTCCTTGAGCCATTTTCTTTTGAGGAGAGAGCAATCCTAAAAGAGACTTTAAAAAAAGCAGCAAGGGCGTCTGAAGCCATAGTCCGGCAGGGGATTGAGGAAGCCATGAATCTTTTTAACATCAAAGAAGTGAATGTCATTTAGTCATTAGTCATTGGTTAAGTCGGGAGGCTGGATCGTCTTTACCAGTGACTATTGACTATTGACCGGTGACGTTTTGGGCCTTGAACTTTGACCTTCCAGGCCTCCCATCTCCCAGGAAATAGCCCCAAATGCACAGGACTCGCGCAGACATACCAGACAGCGTATGCACCGCCTGTCGTTAGGTGATTCATAAAATTTAATATCTACGGGACAGTCCCGGTAGCATAACTCGCAATGCGTGCATTTCTCCGGATGATACTTGAGCTGGAAGAGGCTCGCCCGATTGAAGAAAGAATAAAATGCCCCGAGGGGACATACGGTGCGACAGAATGGACGGCTGGCCAGGACGCTCCCGGTAATAAGGAAAAACAAGACCGCTACCTTAATGTAAAAAAGATGCCCAACCATCATACGCAGGGTTGGTTGCAGGATTAAAAGCGGCAGTCCGGCCTCCAGGGTCCCGGCCGGGCAGATAAACTTACAGAACCACAGGAAACCATATCCAAAGGCATCAACCACCCAGACGGGTAAGATAAAGATGGTCAGGGCCAGGAAGATATAAGGGCCATAGCTGAAGATATAGGGTATCCTGATCTTGCGCCCGGGAATCTTAAACAAAAGGTCCTGAATAAGACCAAAGGGGCATATCCAGCCGCAGGGCATGCGCCCCACCAGTCCTCCAATAATCCCCAGCCATCCCAGGACATAGAATCCAAAATGGTAGCGCGCCGCTTCTAATGAGGCACGGATACCGGCCATAAAATTCTGGATAGCCCCTAGCGGACATGCGGTTGTAGCTGCCGGGCAGGAATGACAGTTTAATCCCGGAGAGCAGATAGACTTAAGCCGACCCTGATATATAGTCCGGCTTACAGGAAAATACCAGTAACCGTTCAGGAGTAAGGCCGAGAGGGACTGGATAATTCGCCGCAGATGCTGCCTCATCCGATGCCTATGCAATCAAGGCATATACTGACGGCCTTTTGCAGTACATACTTGATCTCGCCGCTAACCGTGCCTATTAAACACAAAAGAAGAAATACACCAATAATGATAAAAGGTCCCTTTCGCATCCGACTAACCCCTACTTCAATCTGGCCTGAACCGACTTCACCTTATCATCTAACAGGACTTTTTTATCTCTCCGGTCATCAATGATAATCACGGTCTGCACACGTTTTACACCCCTGGCAAAAGGAAGCTCATGCAACCTTGCAGCTAAGGATAAGACATCTGATATACTGCCTTCAATAATCGTTCCCATGTCCGTTAGTTTATAAGGTAATTTCCCCTTGGCCAGTTCCTTTTGAATATCTGCGATATGATCCCCGACGCTGGGCGTCCCTAACCCAAGGGGCACCACGCTTAACTCCATAAGCGCCATAATCCATCCCTCCTTAATTGGTTTCCATCCGGAAACTGCCGTTTCCGTCTTCACGCTTTCAGCGATCAGCTTTCAGCTGTCAGTATGATTGTTATCCGTTAACCGTTGTCCGACATCTTCTTTCGGTAAACGGTCAACTGTCAACAGTGAACGGTGAACCGGCTTCATGCTGATAGCTGACTGCTCCATCCGGAAAACCGGGGCTTTCGGATGGGTAACTAATTAACTTATCGTATTCCTATGTTACGATGTAATTTCGGTATTTGTAAACTGGTTTTTTTGTCAAACCCAGGGCGTCCTGTCATACCAATAAACAGCTTAAAAATTTTTAGATTTGTTGTATAGTGTTTATTAAGAAAAGACATCCAAGGAGGAAGCAGAGATGACCACCCCAAAACACTGCCCGGGATTTGAATCTAATAAGAATCTAAACTCATTTATATGTAAGTGCCCGAACTGTGGAGCAGAAAAGGAGATATTCTCGGATGAATTTGATGTTAAGCACATCTGTCCGAAGTGCAAGAAGGAGATAGATTTCACCCGCTGTGAACTCTATGGTTCCGGTAAAGCCGACTGACGGCTAAAGGCCGCTGGTTGAAGGCTCAAAGCTGAAAGCCGGTAGCTGACTTATCCATACTCGTGCCCACAAAAATTATCTCAATAGCGGAAAGGATTATGCAGACAATGGACAAGGCCTTCGTGGAACAGATGAAAAGAAAGGTTGAAAACGAACTCAGGGAACGTGAAATACAGGCTACTGAATATTGGTTAAGTGAACTTATAAAAGTTTACGAGAAAAGACATCAACAAATGGCCGACCTCCAGGTGGACATGCAAACTCTGGTCGCCAAGATGCGCACCCGCCTGAAGACCCTGAAAAAGGGCGCTGACTGATAATACTTCTAAAGTGTAAATTGGGAAGAAGGCCACAAAAATTCTTCCGTGAACCTTTTAGCCCATTTTGTTTTTAAGTAGGCGTGTATTTCATCAGCCGTAGAAAATTGCAATATATCATTTACCACTTCATTAGCCTCTTCCATAGTGGACATGCGAATAATACGTTTAGCCTGAGGAACTGCCAGGGGATTCATACTTAGTTCATCAAGCCCCAGTCCCAGTAAAATAGGCATATAAGACGCCTCACCGGCCATCTCTCCACACATGGCCACCTCAACGCCCCCACGGTGACCGGCTTCCACCACCTGCTTTATCATACGAAGAACGCCGGGATGAAGCGGCTCATAAAGGTGGGCCACGTGTTCATTTATCCGGTCTATAGCCAGGGAATATTGAATGAGGTCGTTCGTCCCGATACTAAAAAAATCCACTTCCTCGGCCAGGATGTCGGCTATGGCTGCCGCCGTCGGCACTTCAATCATGGCGCCAATCTTGACCGATTCCTTATACGGTATTCCCTCCCGGTACAATTCTTCACACGCCGCCTCCAAGATACGCTTGGCTTCCACTATCTCCTGCTTGCCGGAAATCATAGGAAACATGATACGCAGGTCGCCGAAACAACCGGCCCTTAACAAGGCGCGCAATTGAACCTTGAAGATGTCCTTCTCCCTCAGACAAAAACGAATGGCCCGAAGTCCAAGGGCAGGATTTGATTCGCTTACCCACTTTATTGATGAAGCAAATTTATCCCCTCCTATATCCAGTGTACGTATAGTCACCGGGTTAGGGGCAATGCGCTCCACTACCTCGCTATAGGCATTAAAAAGGATTTCTTCGGTGGGCAAGTCATCACGGTTCAGGTATAAAAACTCCGTGCGCAACAGTCCTATGCCTTCCGCGCCATACTCCAGAATAGAAGGCAGTTCGTCTAAAAATTCAACGTTGGCCTTTATCTTGATTTGATAGCCGTCGATTGTTTCTGCCCGGAGATGGCCGTATTTGACCGTTTGTATCCGATAATCTTCGTACCGGCCTTGCCTCTGTCTGTATTCCTGAATAGTCTCTTCCGGGGGATTAACGATGACCGTACCCGTCACACCATCGACGATTATCTGATCCCCACTTGAAACCGCGCCGGTTATCGTCTCCAGACCAACTACGGCCGGTATCCCCAGGGAACGGGCGATTATGGCCGTATGCGAAGTCCGCCCGCCTATATCCGTCAGAAAGGCCATAATCCTGTCCGGTTTCATCTGGGTAGTATCGGCCGGCGAAAGGTCATGCGCTACCACGATTACATTATCTTTAATATCCGCCAGGCTCTCCAGTGAATGGCCGGTCAAGACCCTTAATAACCTCTCTGTAACAAACTCCACATCATGAAAACGGCTGCGGATGTACTCGTCCTGGATACGCTCGAAAATGGCCTGACTTTCTTTCAGCGCCTTCTTAAGCGCCCATTCCGCATTAATTTTCTCTTCAGCAATAATCCGGAGTGCTTGGTCGTAAAGCATCTTATCTTTCAGGATCAGAAGGTGGCTATCTATTATAGAACAGTGCTCTCTTAACTCCTCCGGGATTTCTTCTTTAATGGCCAGGAGGGCCTGTTGTGCCTGTTCTACTGCCTCCTTGAAACGCACGATCTCTGCCGCCACCTGTTCATCGTTCATGAGGTATTCATAAACCACCTTAATCTTGCGGCGATCTATATGCAGGGTCTTACCGATGGCTATGCCCGGAAAGACCGGGACGCCCTTTAATGTCTTGACGTTATCCGCTTCTCGTTTCACTGTTCTTCCCCAAACTTATCATTTATTAGTTTTTCAAGGGCACTGACAGCCTCAGGCGCATCCTCCCCCACAGCACTAATCTCAACTTCCGTACCCCTAAGACAGGCCAGTGTCAATATATCCAGAATACTTTTACCATCTGTCTCTTCACCATTTCTGGCCAGCCGGACATCGCATTTAAAACGGCAGGCCGTCTGTACAAATTTGGCCGCCGCCCGGGCATGGAGCCCAAGTTTATTCTTGATCGTACACACCTTACTGATTTTGGGAGTAGTCATTATTCTTTTATAGCTTTCAGCCATCAGCTATCAGCTTTCCTAAATTTCAGCCCCAAGCGATAAACCTCTGTTTTCGAGACGCCCAACTCTTCAGCCACCTTACGGACAATACCGCTTAGTTTTAAGTCCGTATTCTCTTGATACCATCTGATAGTATTAAGTATTGTATCCTCATCAAACACTTCCTGCTCCCTTGAGCCGTCAAATACCAACGTGATTTCACCCCGAATATCTTTTCCCTCCAGGTCGTCCAGGACCCCGCTCAGCATACCCCATTTCAGTTCTTCGAACTTCTTGGTCAATTCCCTCGCCAGGAGCATTTTACGGTCTCCTGCCTCATCTAAAATATCCCGCAGAGTAGCCATCAGCCGCTTAGGCGCTTCATAAATGACAAAGGGCCTCTTCTCGTAACGAAGTTTCTGTAAGACAGCTTTACGCCTCGACGATTGCCGCGGCAAAAAACCCAGGAAGGAGAAAGAATCTGCAGGCAGCCCCGAAACACTCAATGCGGCGAT
Organism: Desulfovibrionales bacterium; assembly: GCA_028715605.1. Taxonomy (NCBI): domain Bacteria; kingdom Pseudomonadati; phylum Thermodesulfobacteriota; class Desulfovibrionia; order Desulfovibrionales; species Desulfovibrionales bacterium. The sequence continues at coordinate 282,703 of JAQURM010000002.1, read as the reverse complement.
AACCGCCGAAACCCCGGGAACAGGAATAACCCTGACCCCATTTTCTAAAGCCACACGGATGATATAATAACCTGGATCCGAAATTCCGGGAGTGCCCGCATCCGTAACCAAAGCTGCTTTAATACCCAGACGCAACTTTTCTAACAACTCTCCACTTTTTTCTACCTGATTGTGTTCATGACAGCTTACAAGAGGGACGTGAATCTGGTAGCGGGAAAGAAGCTTGCGCGTCCACCGGGTATCTTCGGCAACGATTATATCCACTTCCTTTAATATCCTGAGGGCCCGTAGAGTAATATCCTCCAGATTACCGATGGGGGTGGAAACTATGTAGAGTACGCCTTTGTTAGCTGGTTCCACTTTCAAAAATCAACCTCTACGGCTTCGTAAAAAGTCAAAATTACCGCAGGGTCGCCGAGATAAGAAATGAAGTTATTCGTTAATTGTTATTCGTTATTCGAGTAACAAATAACTAACAACCAATAACGAAAATGAAGTTCTCTCTGCGGGCTCTGCGTACTCAGCGGTGAAACGGCTTTTTTACGAGTTTATCAAAATTTACTTAGACCTAGGCGAAAAAGCAAGCAAAAAGGATTGAGGGCGGGCTAATCCGGGGTTGTAAAAAAACCAGCCATCTTTGTCTTGTCTTCAGCAGTAATCGATTTCAAATCGATTTCCAGGCCAAACGGCCGTAAGGTGGGTTGGATATCCTTTTGTACAGCCTCGGCGATAGAGACGACATCTTCAGGTTTAATAGCCAGATGTTTAACGATTTCCGGTCCTATTGGAGGGAGGCATCTATCGCCACTAAACCCCAGCGAAAGGAATTTAGCCAAAAAATCAGCCAGGAAAATTATGGCTTCCAGACGTATACCGGCATTTCCATCAGATATGGCAATGAGCGGCTGATGGTGATTCTGAATAGCAGCGGTTAAGGCATCCGGCAGCTTCCAGTGTTGGGCCAGCCAGAAGCCGATTGTAGCATGCGAGATAGTTAATAACTCCTGTTCAATATCCACGAGCGCCCGTTGTTGTTCCTCTGCCCTGTGCAACGCCTGGTCAAACTTATCCGGGAATACATCATTTAACAGGGTTTTTCCAATGTCGTGCAGCAGACCGGCTACAAAAGCCTCTTCGGGGACAGGGTAGCGCACTTTCTCCCCTATCTTACGGCCACAAATACCCACGCCTACGGAGTGTACCCATAAGTCGGCCTGGCTAAGACCAGACGACCTGGTTTTAGCGAAAAGGGTGTCATTGATAGGCAGGCTTAAGGCCATATTTTTTACCTCATTGAACCCCAAAAGACTTACAGCATGTGAAACCGTTGATATTTTACTGTTAAATCCATAATAAGCAGAATTTATAACCTTCAATATCATGCCGGTCAATGACGGGTCATTCAAAATAATCCTGGACAGATCGGCAAGCGTGGCATTCGGGTCTTCGATCATAGACAGGACCTGATTAATCACCATCGGGAATGGAGGCAATTGCTCTATCTGTTCAGAGATAAGCTTAAAGACGGCAGGATCAAGTTCATCACTGTTTCCCGTATCGTCATCCAGGTCTATCTCCCACACATCATCTTTGCCGTCCAAAATCATCACCTCCTAATGCCTGGAAACTTTGCCGATTAGAACGATGAGTTCCTTTAATAAGGCCTGATTCACCTGATCCCTCATCTCATTTTGCATTATCTCCAGGGCTGAAAAACCGGGTAATGCACCCTTATAACATCGATTTGTGGTCAGGGCATCAAAAATATCCACTATGCAAGTTATCTTTGAATACACATCTATCTCGTCGCCTTTCAAGCCACGGGGATAACCTGAACCATCGCATTTCTCATGGTGATTCAGAATAATTTTTGCGCCTGCCGCGGGCAGCGGTGAACTATCCTGTACGATTTCAAACCCCATTTCAGGATGTTTTTTAATCTCCGCGAACTCTTCCGGAGTAAGCCGCCCTCTTTTATTCAGAATGGCCTTATCTATACGGCTCTTGCCTACATCGTGCAGCAAGGCCCCCATTCCCAGTACCTTCATAGTCTGTTCGTCACACAATCTTAGGGCCTTGATTAAGGCCGTTACAAAAATGCAGACATTCACGCTATGAGTGTGCGTATAATAATCGTAAGACATGATTTTAAAAAAGTTCTGGAACGCCATCTCATCGCTTATGATAAGGGCTACATGCTGCGCAGCTACTTCTTTGCATATCTCTACATTCTCTATCCGCGGATCCCCCATGACATTCTCTACTACGCCCTTGCTAAGGCCATAAATTATACCGGCCTTCTTTGATGCCGGTATATTCTGTCTTTCCATCATCTGCCGGAGCTGACCGGCCATATAGCGTAACCGTTTGCCTCTATCCGCACTCCGGATAAAAACCGTACCAATTCCGTTATGTTTCAGGCGTACCAACTGAACATGGGATAAAAAGAGGTTCGCCTCCCGATAAAGCACAAACCCCTCATCCTCACTACCTTGTCGCAGATAAATATCAAAATCGGGAGAACTTTCCTCAATAAGGGTTTCGAGGGGGATAGGGATAAAAGATAAAGATTCCGGCATTTCCTTAACCATCTCCCTTTAACCCCTCTGTAAAACCTTTCGGCAACTTTCAACCAAATCTTCAAACTTAATGGCTAAAGTTTCAGACTAATACTGCCGATAACAAGATGTAAAACCCCGGAAGATAAATACCACTAACAGCCAGATAAGACATTATGGATATAGCAACCATCGTCGGTTTAATCTTAGGCATAGGCGCCATAGTCGGCGGCCAGATACTGGAAGGCGGCCACCTGGGCAGCATCACACAGGGAACCGCGGCCGTCATTGTCTTCGGGGGGACATTTGGGGCTGTATTTGTCAGTTTCCCTCTTAAGGATATTATCGGCGCTATAAAAAGCATCGGCACCGTACTGAGCGAACCGAAAGAAGAACCTTATCAAATTATCGCCCAGATAACCAGCTTTGCCAATAAGGCCCGCAAAGAAGGTATCCTATCCCTGGAAAAAGACGCCCAGGATATACAGCACCCCTTCCTGAAAAAGGCCCTCATGCTGGCCATTGACGGTATCGAGCCAAAGTCTATTCGCGAGACCATGGAAACGGAATTAGAATATACGGAAGAATACGGTGCGGTAGCCGGCAAGATATTTGAGTCAGCCGGCGGGTATGCGCCAACCATTGGCATCATAGGGGCAGTCTTGGGGCTGATTCATGTTATGGAAAACCTTTCCGACCCGAGCAAGCTGGGGCCTGGTATTGCCTGTGCCTTCGTGGCTACTGTCTATGGGGTGGGTTCGGCCAATCTGATCTTCCTGCCCGTCGGCAATAAATTAAAACTAAGGAACCGCGACGGTATAATTACCAAGGAAATGATGCTGGAAGGGGTGGTGGCCGTCTCCATCGGTGAAAATCCACGGATTATCGAAGAAAAGCTTAAATCCTTCCTGTCTGAGGCCGCCAAAGAAAAACCGCTGCCTCAGACCGTACGCGAGAAAGGATAGATAACTATGGGCAAAAAGAAAAAACACGAAGAACACGTCAATCATGAACGATGGCTGGTCTCGTATGCGGACTTTATCACCCTGCTGTTCGCCTTTTTTGTCACCATGTATGCCTCGTCCCGCGTGGATGGCCAAAAGATGGGCTATGTTATGGACTCCATCCAGCGGGCCTTTGGCGCTATCCCCCTGTCAGAGATAAGCGGAGGGGGCAGAAGCGTACTGCCCGGGGCAAACGTCCCCGCCCAACCCAGTTTCGTGAGCGATAAGGGCGCCGGGTATAAAGAGGCGGAAATGAAGAAGGCCGCCGAAGAAATCAAAAAATCCCTGGAGACCAAGGAGAAGGGATTAAATCAGGCCGTCAGCATCTCTATCGATGAACGTGGTATGGTTATCAGTATCGCGGACAAGGTATTTTTTGATATCGGCCGGGCCACCATCCGCGAAGATATAAAACCCGTTCTGGACGATATAGCCCAGACCCTCTTAAGAGTGCCTAATCACATCCGTATTGAAGGGCACACGGACAATGTACCCATCAATACACCCCAATTCCCGTCCAACTGGGAATTATCAACTGCCCGGGCCTCAGCGATCATCCGGCATCTCTTAACATATCATCCGTTTGACCCCAGGAAACTGTCAGCGGCCGGCTACGGCGAATATCGCCCGGTAGTCCCGAATGATAACGAGGACGGACGTTCTAAAAACAGACGGGTGGATATAGTTATACTGCGCTCAGGGGCGGAGAAAGAAGCCACTGGTCATTAGTCACTAGTCATTGGTCAAGTTGGGAAGGTTAATCGTTTTTACCAATGACAAATGACCATTGACTAATGACACTCACGATGAATTTCATTTGAACTTTGGGCCTTGACATTTTTGGGACAGGCTGTCGCTCTATCCTTCACCTCTGGCCAATGTCGTCTCTACGGCCTCCATAAGCTGGGCGATCTTGAAGGGTTTAGTAAGATAAGGGTTTTTTGTGCCCTCCAGAAAGGCGTGGACTTCAGCGTCAAATGTAACTCCTGTGGTAAAAACTATTTTCCTTTTATACAACGGCTTGTTCGTCTCAATCCATTTAAAAAATTCCATACCATCCATACCAGGCATTTTAATATCCGATATAATTAAATCGAATTCCCTGTCCGCCATCACCTTTAATGCCTCATGCCCGTTCGACACCCTTGCGACTTCATATTTACCTTCCAGCAGTTCACTTAAAAGAAGGGAGATGCTTTCCTCATCATCAATAACCAGGATGGTCTTACGGGCCTCTCTTTCCGTATTATCGCCGGATGAATATCTATCTTGTCCGCGGTCGGCTTCAGGCCTGTTTAAGGGTAATTTGACCTGAAAGGTCGTCCGGCCCGGCTCGCTGGTCACTGATATTTCGCCTCCATGCTCCTGCACGATGCCGTGACAAAGACTTAATCCTAACCCTGTGCCCTTGCCTTCGGCCTTAGTGGTAAAAAACGGATCAAAGATAATCGGCAGGATTTCCGGGGGAATGCCGATACCTGTGTCTGAAATTTCTACTATAATATCTTTCTCATCACTCAGCGAACAAATGGTTAATTGTCCGCCTGTCCCATCCATGGACTGGAAGGCATTTTTGATTATATTCAGGAAAACCTGTTCCATTTGATGAAAATCGGCAAAGATATCCGGCAGATCAGGTTTAAGATCCAGTCTCAGGGCGATTTTTTCATTCTTAAACTGATATTGTAACAAGTTTAGGGCGTTATGGATGACTTCATTGATGTCAATACGCTTTCTCTGCGGTTTTTCCTGACGGGCGAAGAGGAGAAGCGATTCCACGACCTTTTTAGCTCCCATAGCCGAATTAGCGACAATCTCAATTCGCCGCCGGTTCTGAGGATCCAGCGTAGAATCCCCCATCAGCTCGGCATAGGCCAGAACCGGAGTAAGTTTGTTGTTTAATTCATGGGCGATCCCGGCAATAAGTCCCCCTAGTGAGGCCAGTTTCTCCGAACGTATTATCTTATCCCATAATGCCTTTCTTTCTCTTATGTCCCGGCATATCCCTACCAGAGAAGGCTGATCATCCGTATAAGTCCGCGTCACCCGAATCTCTACAGGGACATCTGCCCCTTCTTTACTTTTAAAATGAAACTCCTCCTGGACAGAATCTCCATTTTTAGTCAATAGTAACTGCTCAAATTTAGGATAAGTCCCAAGGCCGATAAAATATGTAAAATCCCGGCCCGTTATATCTTCCGGTTTATAACCCAACATACCGGCAAAGGTCTTGTTCGCATATACCAATTTCTTATCCTGTAAGACAAAGTAACCATCGTTTATTTCTTCTACGAGCAATTTATATTTTTCTTCAGTTTTCCTGACCCGCCGGGAAAGGTTGACCCGATCTATAGCCCTCTCCACCGTCAATTTCATGACGTCAAAATTGAAGGGCTTAACTATATAGTCATAAGCGCCTCTGCGCATAGCCTCTACGGCCGAGTCCAGAGAGGCATAACCGGTCATAGCAATAACTAAGGTTTCAGGACAATGTTTGGCCACATGATCCATCACCTCAAAGCCGGTCAATCGGGGAGTAACCAAGTCCGTAACCACCAAGGCATAAGGGCCTTTTTTCAGACACTCTATGCCGCTCTGACAACTATCGGCGGTTTCAATCTCGTAACCCTCACCCGAAAGAAGCACCTTGAGGCTGTCACGCATCCGTTTTTCATCATCAATAATCAAAATATTATACATTTTGGGGCCTGTCTACTCCTCCATGAGTAATAATCCCGTATGTGCGATCAAAATCCATATATCAACCCGCCGGCAGAAAAATGGTAAGGGTCGTGCCCTTCCCTACGGCGCTCTCCACCGCAATGTCGCCGCCCAAGGCCTTGATGATACCATAAGAAACTGAAAGCCCGAGTCCGGAGTTAGATAATCCCTTACTGCTGTAGAAGGGTTCAAACATATGTTTTTTGACGTCGTCAGGGATACCGGCTCCTGTATCAGCCACCTCAATGGCCACCAGATTCCTTCCGTCTTTATCCCTCAGGCGCGTAGCTAACCGGATCTCTCCGCCGTCCGGCATGGCCTCCGCCGCATTCTTGATCAGGTTAATAAAGACCTGTTTGATTTTATCAATATCCACATTAGCATAAGCCGGACTCTCTGACAAATCTAAAATCATGGTAATACCCTGCTCTTGATAAGAATCCCGCATAATTTTGACCAGGTCCTGAAGAAGATTATTAATATCCAGGCGTTGGAGGTTAATCATCTCCGCCCGGGAAAAATCTACTAACTGTTGAATTATGGAAGCGATACGACTTATTTCTTCATCTATAATACGCATTGATTCCTTCTTCGGATCGTCTTCCGGCATCTTGAGGCTCATAATTTGTAAATAGTTGCGTATTATACCCAGCGGATTATTCACTTCATGGGCCACCCTACGGGCAAGACGTCCGGTAGCGGCAAGACGCGCGGCACGCAAGAGCTGGGCCTGACTTTCTTCCAGGGCCCGGGTCTTTGTTTTTACCCGCTCCTCTAAGGAAGCGGCATACTTCTGCATGGTCTCTTCAGCCTGGATGCGTTCGGTCACATCTTCCATCAGGATCAAAAAACCTTTAAGGGAGTTCCGGTCTTCCAAGGGCACCCCTTTGCCGCATAACCAATAGGTTTTGCCGGATGGAGCACGATATTCAAAAGGAGATATCTCCTGATAACGCCCGGAAAGGAGCGGCGCGAACCTCTCCTTAAGCATATCTGACTGCACATCGAAAACATCACAGATATTAAGGCCGGTCATGCTCCTGGCGGCCGGTATCTCAAAGACTTTTTTAGCCATCGGGTTAAAACGCATAATCCTCCCGTCCTTATCCAGGGAGATAAGGCCGATCGGGGCGTGATAAACTATAGTTTTATTAAGGCGGTCGGCTTCAAATAACCGCTCCCTAAGATTATGCGTTTTTAAGGCGCTGGCCGCGTGAACGGCCAGCACCTGCAGTAAGCTCTCTTGTGATTCATCCCATGATTTTTCCGCACACAGAGCCAGCGCGCCAAAGATTTCTCCCGCGTGTATCAGCGGAACAACGATAAAATCTTTGGCCTTGAGGAGATTCCCGATCTGTTCGTCTATTATCGCGTATGAATGGTTGCGAAAAAATTCCCTGGAGCGGGCTATGCACTTTGAGGTCAAAGCCTCCTGCCAGATACTGCCGTCTTTATCCAGTTGAATGATTATCTTTTCAGCCAGGTCGTCCTGTTTCGTGCCGAAGGCCCTTTTGCCGACCAGCTTGTGCCCATTATTATCCACCAGCATGAGAAGGGCCGATTCAAAGGAAAAGAGTATAGAAAGGGCCTCAAAGATTATATCAATAGCCTCTTCACGATCCCTGGCCTCTAGGAGCGCTCTTAACATCCCTAATAAAAGTGAAACATCCTTAATAGCAGCGCATATCTCTTTCTGTTTCTTCTCTGAAAGATCATCCAACTGTCCGTAACTAATAGACGGAGAGCGCGAAAGACCGGGGGTCTCAACCGCGATACCCATACACTCCGCAAGTTCTTCAATATCCTTGGACAGTTTTTCGCTTAATTTATCTATATAATCTAAGGGAACCCCCAGTGATTTACTCACCAGTTCCGCTTCTTCCCCAAGCCCGGCCTCAACGCCGGTTTCAAATAGGGCATGCGATAGCACATTGGCCAGATAAGTTGTCTTGACTAAGGACAGGGCGGTTACTATTCTCTTAAGAGGCCGGTGATGATAACGAACCGCATCCACCATGAATGGCTGGAGGTTCCACGAATCCAGAAGCCATCCGCCAATATCCGCGTGATTGGTCCCGAAGAAGCTCTCTTCCGTTACAATCAGGTTCTCTCCCTCCCGATGTTTCCTGACTACTATTTCATAATCACTGCTAAAGTTTGTATAGAGAACCAGTTTGCCGATATCGTGCAACAGTCCGGCCACAAAGGCCTCTTCGCTGTTGTCATAACCGACCTCTTCGGACAGATGCTTGTTGGTCAGGGCACAGGCCAGGGAATGCCACCAGAATCGCTCGACACTAAAGGCGCTTTTTGTTTTCACCCCACGAAAGGTCTGGAAGACAGAAGCGGTCAGGCTGATATTCTGAACGGCCCTGAGACCCAGGATCACGATGGCCTGAGAAGGCGTGGTAATCTTCCGGCTTAGACCATAAAAGGGAGAATTTACGACCTTTAGCACATAACCGGTAAGGGAAGGATCTCGCTGGATTATTTTGGCTATATCGCTTATAGAAGTTTTATCACTCAGGGTGGCCCGCATGAGTTCGGCCACAACCTGAGGAAGTGGAGGCAAGTATCCTGAGGATTTGATCTGGCTGTAAATATCTCCGGTCAAGATTAAAATTCACCTAAAGACCCAGGTCAGCCAATAACTTATCTATGTCCGCCTGGCTTGTCCCGTCTTGCGGTCCTTTTAAAGTGATATCTGCCCTGGCTTCGGCCTCAGAGATGATCTGCTCTGCGTCTTTATCCGGATAGGCCGCTTTCTCCTTTATCTTCATCCCGGTTGAGATTAACAGGCGCAGTACTTCATTTTCAATAAATGATAAGAATCCTACAACCTTTTTGATGCGTTGCCCGGTAAGATCCTGGAAGCTTAAGGTAGTCATAATCTCTACATAATCATTCTGTATCTCTGTGTTTATAGCCTTAAGCTCCCCAACAAAACCATTGCTGGAAACCTTTGCCCCTTCTTTTTCCAGAAGAGTCGATATCCTTTCCTGGACCCCCATGTTCTTCTCTATGATGTCCAATATCTTGGTGGCCGCTTCCTCTGTAGATTTAAAGACATAATCCAATTGGGTGGATGCCTCTGACAGCATCTTCTCGGCATTCTCCTGGGCATCCGGAAGGCAGGAGGATTCGGTTTGAACGGTTGTCTTTTTGAAGTCAGATATTTCTTTGAACAGTCCGGTTATCCCTTTTTGAAATTCCCCGCTCATGTATTTATAGAATCGGCCTTCATTTATAGCCCGGTCCAGCGCCTTGCCTATCTCTGTCTCCAGTGTAACGCGAAAGGTAGGTTCCAGGGTCTCGGCAACGTATTGACCAATCTGCCGCACCAACTCATCCATGGTTTTTTCATCTGCAAACTTCATTCACATTTTCTCCTTCTTTTTATAGGGGAAAAACACCGCCACCCGGGTCATTCCCGGTTCGCTTTCGACCTTAAACTTTGCTCTTAACGGTTCCAATATCTTCCTGGCCAAAAATAAACCAAGTCCGGGATGGGGGTGAGGTTTAGTAGTATAAAACGGGGTAAAGAGCTTCTCTTTGGCTGAAGGAGGTATCCCGCAACCTGTATCCTGTACAGAAACAAAGACATTACCACCATTCAGACCGGTTTCAACGATGATTTCCCGTTCCTCTGCGTCAATAATCGCTTCTATTGCGTTTTGGAGAATGTGATTCAGGGCCTGACTCAAGTCCGGATACCGGGCAAAGATCAACGGTAAAGATTCCTTTAACTTTAGTGTCTTCTTGACCTTATGCTTAAAAAACAGGTCTGCGTGCAGGAGGACGACCTCATCTTTTATTACCTCATTGAGGTCCACCATACTGGTATTGTTCTCTTCGCTTGCGCTGCACCGGTTAACAATAAAATCCGTCATGCTATGCAGCCGCTCCAACTCCTCTTCCAGTTGTCCGATCTTCTTAACGCATATCTCTTGTTTACTCTCGAGATCCTTCAGAAGTTTTCCACCCTCGCCGGAGAAAGATAATGCGCCCAGGTCAGCTAAAATCCCCCCCCCTTCGGCCATTATTTTTTTCAAAAGTTCAACCTGAATAGATAGAACCTGTAAGGGCCCATTCATATTATGGGCCACGCCCTTCATTAACCGCCCGATACCGGACATATAATGCTGGTGGATTACTTCCTGTATTAATTTATCTTCCAAGGCCTTGCACCTGCTTTGTTCTTTTGTATCAGTTTACCGTTGTCAGTAGGAACCCGAAAAGCTTTTTTCGGTGAACGGTGAACGAACAACGGGGAACGTTTACGTTCCTTTCCTCTATCTTATCAGCTTGAGGGGTCAAAAACAAACTCATTTTCCCTCCCTCCTGCTCCGCAAAAGCTCCCTTTGTTTTTCAAACGTTAATTGAATCAATTTCTCTCTGACGCCATCTTCTATCTCTATAAATTCTACGGCCACCTCACAGGCTTCTTCAGGGGAATTTTCCTCCTGTACGGAGATTACCCGTTTGACCTGTCCATAAATCTCATCGATAAAATAGGGAAAAAATGGCACTATAAGACAGAGTTCCAGATACATCGCCGGGGGAATCGGCCGGCAGGTCATAATTCTCAATCCTGCGCCGCTTAACTCCACTACCGCATCCCTATATTTATATTCCTTCTTTGGCACACCACCTATAATAAGACCTATTAAGTAATCCAATTTATTATTAATGATTTCCAGGCGTTCCCTTATATCATAATCGGTCTCTTCGCGGCGGGAAATTGGCGTAGGAGGAAATGTAATAGCCAAAAGATTGTGCCGGCAGACCCGGGTCTCAGCCTTTCTCTTTTTCCGTAGCTTATTATATCCCTCTAAGTCAAAGATATTGTATTGAACAGGCAGGCTGACCCTGGCGCGGGCAAATTCTCGCTTTTCTATATTCTCTTTTTCGTCCATCAGAGATTCATTCTCCCCCATACGAGGCATTTGCACTTATCATGCCAAATAAATAGTTTCCATCCGGAAATCCGAGAGTTCCGGATGAAGCAGTCAGCACTCAGCTATCAGTCGTAGGGTGGGCTTTGCCCACATTAATACGTAACCACCGCTGGAGTTAACCCTTCAGGATTTTATAAAAGGCTAAAGCCTTAAGTCCAGAAATAATTTGGCATTTCCTTTGGTGGGCAAAGCCCACCCTACGTGCTCTTCACCTATATTCAATGTTGTAGTAAAAATCGACATACCGTCAAGCTATTGACATGTGCCGGCGCTTAAATCCCTTTTTAATTTCTTTGGTATTGCCCTCCTCATCCAAAATGCCGACCAACATATCTACACACTGACCATCAAACTGGATAAACCTGTTCTCTTGCAGTATTCGGATAGCCTCGCTCCGGCTTTTGGCCTTACGATAAGGGCGGTTGGAAGTCAAGGCATCATAAGCATCCGCCACCGCCAGTATCCGGGAAAGCAACGGTATATCTTCTCCATTAAGCCCGTCCGGATATCCTTTGCCATCCCATCTCTCATGGTGGTGCCGGATAATGGCCTTTTCCTTAGGCAATAGCCCAAGGTGTTTAACTATATTTTCACCGATAACCGGATGTTTTTTTATAATATCATATTCCTGCGCTAAAAGCTTACCCGGCTTTAAGAGAATATCATCCCGGATGCCTATTTTCCCTATATCATGCAGATAGCCGGCAAAGGCTATGGAATCGATCTCTTCCTGCTTAAGTCCCAAGGCCCTGGCTATCTTTATGGCATAAGCGGTTACCCGTCCCGAGTGACTTCTGGTATAAGGATCTTTCGCCTCCAGCGTACTGACCAGCGCCCTTAATGTGGCGTGGAGGTTCAACATCACGCTTTCATATAAGATCAAATTTTCTACGGTCAGGGAAGACTTCTCTGCCAGTAAAAAGAGGATAAAAAGGTCTTCTTCAGAAAAAACATCCCCCGTCTTCTTCCCGGTCACAGTTAAAGCACCAAAGGTCTCATTGCGGATTTTAAACGGGATAGTAATAAGCGTCCCCTTGATGCCTTGGGGCAAAAAATCCAGTTTGGGACCGCCATGTTTCTGAATGTCCTTTAAAATCAAGGGCACGCCCTCTAAGATAACCTGCCCGATCATATTGCCTTTTAATGGGGCCGCCCATCTACCGATATATTCCTCTTTATCAATACCCTTGGCAGCAATGAGCACCATCTCTCCCTTCTCCATATCGGCCAGCATAAAAAATGATTTTTCGGCGTCCACCAATTGGCAGGCCATCTCAACTATTTTTTGATAAAGTTCCTCGGTGCGATGAACCTTGCTCAGGGTATCACCGATCATAAAGAGTATAGACTGCTCTCTGATCTTTTTCTCTAATCGTTTATTAAGGTCCTCCAGGGCCTTCTTCTCTTTGAGTTCCTCGCTTAAAAATATATTTTCTTTTAAGATGGAACGCTCCCGGGCCAGCCTTTCCAAGGCTATTCTTATCTCATCTAATTTAAACGGCTTGGTTAAAAAATCTGAGGCGCCCTTACGCATAGCCTCAATAATGGCGTCATGAGAAGGATATCCGGTCATAACTACGACCAGAATAGACTTGTCATGGGTCTTCACCTTCTCCAGGAACTGCAAACCGCTCATGCCCGGCATCATGAAATCAACAAAAATACAATCCATCTCTACTTTATTCAGCAGATCAAAGGCCTCGTAACCATCATGGGCCGTAAATACCTCGTAATCGCCCAGGGCAAGAAAAAATTCCCGCAGCGTCTCGCAGATGACCGCATCGTCGTCAACCACCATCACATTTAAAGGCTTGTCCATAGTGTACCTTTCTAATCGGAGCTATTTATTGGTCACTGGTCAATAGTCATTGGTCATTGGTCAGAATTCAGAATGTCTTCTGTCTCCTGTATCCTGTCTCCTGAATTCTTTTTTAGTCATCACTCATCACTTTTATTTTGCCATCTCAAGCAGCAGTTTCTTGCAAAGGCTAAACTCGTCTTCATCCAATAAGCCGGCATTCTTCAGGCGAACAATCCGCTCCAGATCGGTTAGAATCTTCTTGATCCCCTCCTCCCCCTCGAAATACGAAGGCGGAATAACATGCCGGGGGAATATGTCCAAAGAATTTGATCTTAACTCAGTTCTTCCGATATTCGCCCCATCAGCTTTTGCCTGTCTCTTCTCGGCCTCATCAAATCTCTTTAACTCGGCATACGCCTCTTTCAGGTCATGCATTAAAAGACTATTTTCCCTTATAAGTCTTATCTTTTCGCAGGCGTTGTTAACAGCTATCTTTATTTCGTCCAGTCGAAATGGTTTGCGCAGGTAGTCATAGGCCCCTTCCCTGACTGCTTCTATGGCCGTCTCCAGGGAGGCGTAGCCGGTAATAATGATAACCATACTGTGCGGATAAAGGGTTTTGGCCTCGCGAAGAACATCTATCCCGCTTGCGCCGGGCAGCATAATATCCGTTATTACCAGGTCATACTTCTTCCGTTTAAGCTCGCGGATAGCCTCCGCCCCATCGTATGAGACCTTTATGCTGCGATCGTCAGACGCAAGGCTCTCCCTTAGAAGATCACCAATGTTCTTTTCGTCCTCAACAATGAGGATATGGATGTTTCTATCAGTATTTCCATTCATGTCCAGATTCTTCCAAAATTCACAAACTGAAGTATTTGTAGCTCTTGTAACTTCTGCAACTTTCTAAAGTAACTCTCTAAAATAAGAACATAGATTTTTCTGGCTTATCGTCAAAAAAGACAGGAAACTTAAATATGCCGGGGATATTTAGGTAGAGGGGATAAGACAATAAAAAAACATTACTTCGCCGTATCTATAAAGCGGGGAGAAAAAAATTTTTGAGGAGCATAACCCTTAACCGCCCGTGTATCACGTTGCAGGCATAAAATCTGCTGCCGAAGCTCACGGGAACGCGTCTCAGCATAGGCCAGGCATTCCTCATGGATGACGAATATCTCTTTCAATATAAGTTTCAATTTATCGATCCACCCTTGGACAGAGTTGTCCCCCTTTTCATCTGATAATCCCCCCATCCCCTCTTTACTAAAGGGGGGTAAGGGGGGATTATTTTCTTTGTCGTTTGGGCCTCTTTGAGACATGGGTGTCTCACTCTGACCGGATGCCGGGCGAAATCCGGCTAAGGAAAGCCGGCGGTCAATGGCATCTATGGCCTTCATAACCCTATCTCTCTGTCCGGTGACAGTTGCCAACAGTCCCGCGTCTCCAGACTGAAGGGCCCCTTTAAAGGCCTGCATATTCTCCTTTAACTTCAGGCAAAGGCCCTCTTTCTCTTTTAATAGTTCTTCTACGCTCTCCTTTGTCTCCTGTCTTCTGTCTTCTGTCTTCTGTATTCTGCCCATATCAGGCCCCCACACTGAATTCCCTGGCCTCACCGGTTACTTCCTCAGGCCGGGACTCAACCTGGGTCCTCATATCAAGCTGCGCCCAGGCTGATCTTAGTTCTGAAAGCATCTTAATAATATCATCAATAGCCCTCATATTTCCACTTACGTCACCTTGCACAATATGTTGCAAGCAGAACTTGTAAATAGCGCTTAAGTTCCGGGCAATCTCGCCGCCGGCTTGCATATTCAGCGAACACAACAGCTCTGATATAAAACCCTGCGCCCGAATAAATTGCCTCGCTTTTTCCTCAAATTCCTTCTTGAAATAACACTCCTTTCCGAATTGGAGAGACCTTAGGGCCTCATCGTAGCAAATAAGGATCAGGTCCTTCTGGTCAGCCGTCCCTACTGCTGTATTTTTATAAGCTCTAGCGCCTTTGGGGTACTTCATCCGTGTTACTCCTTATCCTTCAAATTTTTTAGTAAAACATCGCGGTCATCTGGGAGGACAACCAACTGCTTACAGTCTGAAGTCGACCGATTACCTGTTCCATGGCCACGAACTGGCTGATCATCACATCCATTTTGCGGTTCAGGCTTGCCTCCATTTGCTCGATCTGGGTCTCAAAGCTGTCAATGCTGTCTTCAAGGGAGGTCTGTTTGTACGTCACGTACCCATCAGTGGCATCGGTGATAAAGCCAAGCTGACGTTCCAGCAAATCTGCGATCCCCAGGGTTAAGGTAAAAGTTGTAGTGGTGGTGCCGCTGCCCGTATAGTTAATCGACAAACCGTCTGCGTTGTTGCCATCACTATCCAGATAGAGCGTTTGTCCGCTCCCCGTGGCGGTCACGCTATTGATCGTTCCGGCAACATCTTTGCCGTAAACCTGCGTGGCATCGTCCAGTCCCAGGGGGTCCGAGGCGCTGGACTGGGAGACCACAATGATATGCCCGGTGCCGTATGTATTATGAGTCAGGATCAGCTTGTTTGCGTCGCCGCCCGTACCTTCGGATGCGGTAATGGTCATGGCGTAACGGCCTTCCTGGCTGCCATCCGCTCCGGTGGGATCCACGTCAACCGTGCCGAAATTCAGGGCGTCAAGCGCCGTAGTATCGATGGAAAACGAAAGGTTGCTGTCCCCGGCTTGCGTGTCGGTTATGACTAATTTTCCATTACTATCCAGGGCAGCGGTCACCTCGTCTTCGAACATATCTTCGATAGCTTCAAGAAGGTCTCCTACGGTTTCTGTAGTCGCATCGCTGATCGTGTAACTCCCGGAAACACTGATTCCGTTCCGTCTTGTCCCGGAAAACGTGATGACATCATTATTATCGCCGCCCACACTGGCATCGTTAAACAAGGTCGAGGAGGTGACACCGGCGTTTGCGTTATCCCCCTTAAGTTGCTCCGTGTATTCTTCGCCCAGCTCCGAATTGATGGCGTTGACCACATCGTCTATATCCATACTATCGGTAAGGCTCACATCAGCCACCCGGCCGGTGGCATAATCCGTAATGGTCACCGTTACCGCTTCCCCTAACGTCGCGGCGAGGGCTTTCGAGCCGGTGACAGTGGTGCGGGTGCCGGCCTGGGTGATATTTACATCATAGGCGCCCCCTACTGTATTATTTGTATGCCCGACATACTCCAGATTGGAATTTGGTGACGAGCCATGGGCGATAAAAAGCTTTTTTACATGATCAAAATTCGCCTGAAGGGCAGCGGTCAGGTCTTCGTCATCAATGGTCATCAGGGCATCGTCATCCAGCGAGACTCCGATCAGAGGCAACCGGTTATAGTCGCTGGATACCCCCGTGACTGTTTGCGTGATGGTATTTATCAATTCAGACTTTATAGAAGACAGTGTCCCGTCCCCAAAGAGAATCCCCCCGACCTTTTCATTCTCCTCATCATAGTCGAACTGGGTATTTATGTACTCCATGATCGCATTATAGGCATCGGCCACAGCATTGATTTTTTCCTTTATGGCGCTAATATCCCGTTCTATTTTGAGGGTAACCGTGGTATCAGCGCTTTCCCCTGCAATATTCAGGGTCGTACCTTCTATGATGTCAGTAATAGTATTGGATGAGTTGGTTATGACCACATTATCGACCACGATCTCGGCATCTTCCCCGGCAGCTATCTGCATGGATCGGCCTTCCGTGGTCATGGAGATCGTTCCAAAATTAAGGGTGCCGCCATCCTCGTTGTTGGCAATAAGAGATAGAGAAAGTTGGCTGTCTCCGGCCGTGTCATCGGTAATTGTGATTTTCCCGCCGGAAACGCTGGGAGTGGCAGTCCTTGACGTCTCACCAAAGGCGTCATCACCGGCATCTCCATCATGAATCTTATTCAAAAGATCCTGTATTGTATTTGTGCTGGCATCAGCAATCGTATATGTAATAGCGCTGACTGTTGTTCCGTCTCCCCTTGTCCCTGCAATGGTGATGGTGTCGTTGTCTGAAATATTGTTACCAAATGGCTCGGTACCGCTGAAAGTAAGATTGGTGCCGCCGTACGTCACATTGCTGATACTGAGCTGGCTGCTGCCGGACTGAAGATCTTCGAGAACCAGTCTGCCGTCGGAATCAAAATACGCATCAACCTCTGAAGATCCACCATACTGGGTTTCCAGCCAGCTCAAAAAGTTGCTTAAAGTTTCTGTATTGTCGTTAATGGTGTAGGTCTGATCAACCGCGTTGCCGTCATGGTCCGTTCCCTCAACCCGTATGGTGTCAAGATTATCTATATCATTAGCGTCCCCCCCCGTATTAATCCAATTCCACTGGGTGCTTGCCGAGATATAGTCGCTGCCCTGGGCTGAAATCTCCTGATTTTTTTGATCCCCGCGCAGGGCGCCCGTGAAGATCTCTGAGAACTTTGTTGCAGCAGTTATAGCCGCCCCGCCGATGGCATAAATCGCATCTCCTGAATGAACCTCCTGGACTGTCCCGTATGTCCCTTCAAGAATGCCCAGCGTCTGAAGGACATTGCCGTTGTCGGTAAAAGAGGTGGTGCCGCTGATATCTATCCGGTATTTAGTCTCCCCATCCACTTCTTCCGAGACAACCTCAGCCGAAATGCCCGCGAGCGCGTCTATCTTTTGCGCAATCGTCGTCAGTGATTCGGTAGCGCTGGATAGATCAATACTAACGGAGTTTCCACCTATTGTAACATTGGTGGCCCCCGGTGCGCTGGTCAATCCTAATAGTGTCTTGACGGCTCCGTAGGAACTCGTAAACAGGTCGCTCTTGGCGCCGTCGCTGGTCGTATTCTTGATGGTGGTTGAACCGCTGATAAAACCCATTTCCTCAAGGATGTTATCACCGCCATTATAGGCCCCCTCGAGTACACTGAGTCCGTCCTCTCCTGTCTCATCGCTCCTCAGGACCAGGTGATAATCTGTAGAAGAGTGTTTGACAATACTGGCAGTAACTCCGGTCGGCGTCGTCCCCGTATTGAGGGCATTGATCTTGTCTTTGATGTTTGCCAGGGTATCGGTGGACGCGATGCTGACCACCTTTCCCGATATTAAGATATCCCCGGACAGAGAAAGGGCCGTATCTGTGGCGGCATAGTTCTTTGAGGAAATCTTTTCCGACTGAGCGAGATTATTGACCTCAATGTTATAGGTCCCGGGAGAGGCCGTGGAACTGGTGGAAACCGTCAGCAGATTGGAGGCTGCGGTGCTTGTGTTGGACGTGGTGGTTGAGGAAAACACCTTAAAGGCGCTCTCGGTGCTTAGGGCGGTAGATGCTGTTTTAAGGGCCAACAGCTTCGTATTCACACCCCGCCATTCGCCAAGTTTTGACTCATATTCACTTTTTCTATTTGCGACCAGGTCAACTCGCTTATGCTCGACCGCTATCAACTGGTCAACCATAGATCTCCAGTCAAGACCGCTGATCAATCCACTTATTAACTGAGTGCCGGCCATGAAAAACTCCCTCCCCGCTGTCCATTAACCATTTCCCGTTGACCGCCTTCACACGGCAAAAAACAACCCATGGACATTCTATACTATCCCAGTGTTTTATTTACCAGCATGCCAATGCTCGACCCGATCCTGGAAGAAAGGGCTGCCATTTCCTCCGGCGGTATGGTACGGATAATGTTCCCATCGCTGTCCAACACCTTTACGGTCACTATCCCTGCTTCCTTGTCCGGAATGAATCGAAGACTGAAGTCCATGTCCTCCATGAAACGGTTAATATTTTCGGCTACTTTCCTGATGGCCTCTTCGTTTCCTTTAGCCACCTTTCTGATAAGTTCCGACTGCGCCGGTTCAGCGTCTCTTTTCGGCTCGGGCGATGCCGGCGTTTGCTTAGTCTTCGTTTCTTCCGCATTGAAGCTTATCATGGGAGCGCGCGGTGGTGGATTAGCAACTGCGCTTGCTCTCACTTCGATGATTTCCATCTCAGCCTCCCAGTAACCGTTCACCGTTATTGTTCGTTGACCGTTGACCGTGAAAAGCCCCAAAAACGTCTTTTTCGGTGAACCGTTAACGGTGAACGACACTATCGGTGAACGCTTCTTACACCAGCTCCGGCTAAAAGGTAGGGGAAGGAGAGGTCTCCTCCCCCTACATGCCAGGTACTAACGACCTATTGACCTATCAAGCTGAGGATGCTCTGCGGAGCCATGTTGGCCTGTGCCAGCATCGCGGTACCCGCCTGGAGCAATATCTGGCTCTTGGTGAACGAGGTCATCTCGGCCGCCATATCCACGTCCCGGATGACCGATTCAGCCGCCTGCACGTTTTCAATGGTCGTGGCCAGGTTGGCAGCAGCATAACTCAACCGGTTCATGGCAGCGCCGACATCGCCTCGCCTTGAAGACAGGGTGCTGATGGCGCTGTCAACCAGGTCAAGCATGCTCTGGGCTTCGGTTGCAGAATCCAGGTAATCATATGACAAGCTTAACCCCGTGGTTGAAGTAGCCCGCAAGGAGCTGATAGTAAACGAAAGGCGATTGTTCGTGTCATTATCAGCCCCAACCTGGAACGTGGACCCGCTGGATCCGGAGTCGCTCACAATAAAGGTTACACCTTCAAGATCGTTTTCCGTGTAGTCTGTTCCAAGGGAGAAGGTAATACCCAGGGTGCTGAAATTCAGATCCGCTGCCGTACCCGGGCTTAGACCTGAAACCGTCTCCGTAACCGTGCCGTTTCCTATGGTAACCGCGCCCGTGCCTGCCGTGGCAAAGGTGTAGGTGCCTGTCGTAGCCCCTTCCACAGTCAGGCTGGTCAGGCCGGTGTCCCTAATCACCATCTGCGAAGCGCACCAAGCCGCCGAACCAACACCACAATCAATGGTAAGGGTTATCCCGAGGTTGGCAAAGGTTACCGTCTCGGTAGATGTGGCGGCAAAGTTTATGGCGGTATATGTCTCCGTCACCGTGCCATTGCCTACGGTCAG
The DNA here is from genome assembly GCA_028715605.1 of Desulfovibrionales bacterium. Classification (NCBI taxonomy): domain Bacteria; kingdom Pseudomonadati; phylum Thermodesulfobacteriota; class Desulfovibrionia; order Desulfovibrionales; species Desulfovibrionales bacterium. The sequence goes on along the minus strand of JAQURM010000002.1, from coordinate 262,672 downwards.
AGAAGCCGTGCCCGCAGCAGCGAAGGTCCATGTCCCCGCGCATGCTGTAAAACCGGTAATGGTAACATCCATGTCCGACATGCCTGTAGCGTTTGCATTACATACAATAGAGTATACATGGGTAATATCCCCGTACACCCTGACATCATCCGCGCCTCCGGAGTATGTCCCGGCCGTTTTGGAAGACCCGAACGTCCCGTCCAGAAGGGCAGTGCTCCCGTACTTGGTGGCCTGGGCGATCCGGTCGATTTCCGAGATGAGGGCGTTCCCCTCCGAGTTTATCTTTGTCCGCTCACTGGAACCCACGTTTGCCGAGGCGGCCTGTGTAGCCAACTCTTTTAAACGAGTCAGCATGTTACCGACCTGGTCCATACCACCTTCAGCCACCTGCAACAGCGCCGAGGCCTCAGTGGTATTTCGGGAAGCCACCTTAAAACTGGCTATATTTGCCCTGAAACTTTGAGAAATGGCCAGACCGGCAGCATCATCGGCTGCCCTGTTGATGCGGTAACCTGAGGAGAGTCTTTCAAGAGATTTTGATAACTGTGCATCATTGATACTCAACATGCGATGAGCATTCATCGCGGTAATGTTGTTCGCGATTCTAAGTCCCATAGTCTTAATCCTCCGTGAATTTTTGGTTCCGAGTTGCGAGTTCCGGGTTACGAGTTATTGTGTTTAACTCGTCTCTCGTCACTCTCAACTCATAACTATTTTGGCATCCTTGCCATGTGCTTAAACCAAGGACAATCCTGCGAGGACTGCCCAACTCCCTACTTTTTCATCCCCCCTTTCTGCTTGATTTAGTGTTTTTTCCGCTTTTCTTTGATATGCTTATCGGAAGGCAAGGGGGATCACTTGAATTTTTTTAACAATTTAGATTTTTGGATCAGGAACTCAGGAACTCATGAAAAACAAAACAACCAGAAGCCGAACTGCTGAAAATCGATTTCTCAAAAATACTTTCATGGTAACAATTTATATGAATAAATCTGGAAATCAAAAAATCAGGAATGGAACAGCATTTTTTCCTGAGTTCATGAGTTCCTGATTATCTTATTTTTTGATTTTCTGAGTTTCAGATTAATAGCCTTTTCTGAATGCAGGACGGGTTTAAACACCCAAGGTATTACATTCTTTCTCTAAGTGTGCCTTTGCGGTCGGGTCATCAGGGTTGATAGTCAGGACTTTTTGAAAAAACTGCGCCGCGCTCTGTGCATCTCCATACGTGAGAGATATTTCTCCGAGCAGGTTGTAGGCGGCAACAAGGTTGCCCCCGGTTTTGATTTCCCTCTCCAGGGCGCTTATGGCGGCATCAGGCATATTCTTTTTCAAAAACAGGATTGCCTTATAATAATTAATGCTGGGGTAATTCTCCTGGATAGCTGAGACGTGTTCTATGCTTTTCAAGGACTTATCCCAGTATCCGAGGGCAAAACAGACCTGGCCGAGGAGAAAAAAGATGGCCGGATGCCTGATACCATTATGGATTCCCTTGTCCAACACAGAAGCGGCCTCGTCATAGCATTGCCCGGAATAATAAATCTGCGCCAGGTTGTGACACGCCCCGAGATGATCCGGTTTCCTCACAAGAACCCATGAATATTCCTCTCCGGCTTCCTTTCGCCGGCCGAGTCTGTCAAGGGACAACCCACGGTTGAAGCGCAGTTCGACCATTTCGGGAAACAGCGCCATGCCCCTGTTTGAGACCTCCAGAGCCCGGTCAGGCATCCCGATATCCAGGTATTGATCCGCGAGACCCTTATAGGCCACCGGGTCGTGCGGATTGTCTTTCAGCCTTTCTTCACCGAGTTTCAGATATAATTCCTGTTTGTGCCTTATGCGATCTTCTCTGACCTTGCCGTAGTGATGGATGGGAATGCCCGTATTGAAAAGGGTCTTTTTTGCCTGCTGAAAGGATTCTGTTACAGTCTCATGGACTTTTCCGGTAAAATATATATCAGGGTCGTTCCTGAAGAGGCGAATCAAATCATTGGCTATAAAACCGGGATACCCCCTTCCTTCTTCGTAATCATCCGGATTGACTGTGACATTGGCCAGGTTAAGGGTGCTCTCATAATTTCTTAGAGTAAACAGGAAGCCGTCTGCATTTGTGGAAGAGAGGAGCGTCTTGATCTTGTCCCGATCTCTCTCTGCGATAACTTCATCTGCATCCATAACCAATATCCAGTCCCCGGTGGCATAAGAGATAGACTGGTTCCTGTGTTTGCTGTAGTCATTCTCCCAGGGGTGGTGGTGTACCTTCGCCCCGTAGTCCTTCGCGATAGCGACGGTCTTGTCGGTTGATCCGGTGTCCACAATAACGATCTCATCAACCAGGATCTTGACACTGTCCAGACACTGAGAAAGAAAATCCTCCTCGTCTTTTGTGATCATACATAATGAAATAGTACCCATCCGATCTCCATATATTAAATCTGGAACTCAGGTCGTGCCACAGGCAGATTCGCCCAGGCGAAAACTCATAAAAAGAAAATACAAAAATCTCACTTCAATTTGGAACTCATGAACTCATGAAAAACAGAGCAGCCAGAAGCCGAACTACTGAAAATCAATTTCTCAAAAATACTTTCCTGGTAACAATTTATATGAATGAATCTGGAAATCAAAAAATCAGGAATGGAACAGCATTTTTTCCTGAGTTCATGAGTTCCTGATTGAAGCCTTATTTTCCTGATTTCCTGAGTTCCTGATTAAAAATCATGTTTCACCGTCTTCGAAAACTGCTGTTTTATCCTGAATAAATTCACGACCAACTCTCTTTATTGTCAACGGCATAGAGGCAAAATTAAGCAACAGGCCGCTTTCCGCCTGGGTTGCTTTCATGTAGGAATGTACTGTAGCAAAATGGATATTCTCCAAGGCTTTGATCGCCTTGAGTTCAACAACGACAGTTTGGGCAACTAACAGATCCAGGCGGTGCTCCCCGACTATCTCTGCGCGATATATAATCGCAATGGGTTTCTGCCTTTCGTAGGGAACTTTTAGAAGGTCTAGCTCGATACAAAGGGCTTCCTCGTATATTGATTCCAGAAAACCCGGCCCAAGCTCCCGGTGTACGGCAATAGCAGCAGCAATAATCTTTCCGGTCAAATCCTTGTCATCCATCGGTCCTTTCTTTCCTGAGTCACTGGTTGTTGGCCTTAATTTCCTCATTTTTCGCCCAGGCGAATCTGCCTCAGGCACGACCTGAGTTCTTGAGTTCCTGATTAGCCTATTTGTTCTTCCTGATTTCCTGAGTTCCTGATTGGCTCATTCATTCTTCTTGATTTCCTGAGTTCCTGATTCAAGAATCGTCTTAAATTTGTATTGAATTAAATCAATAATAGTCACATAATCCCCCGCTTCCATCGCCCGGCAGGCCTCGTTCAGCGCCGGAGCCAGGAGCTGAATCATTTCCGGACTATTATCACCGGACTGTCGACCTTTCACAAACTCCACAAACCTGCCCAGGCGATCAAAATACTCAGGTAAGGTCTCCAGAAAGCCTTCTTTGTTTCCTTCATAGAATTCCTTGATGATATTGTCCCCTCGTTGGACCAAAGCGCCGGCAGCGGACTCCAGGATGCTTCCGCAGCCCAACTCTCTTCCCGGTTCTCTGGAAAAAAACAGACCGGATTCTCGATGTTCTGAATTGACGTTATCTATGGGGACTAGAAGCTGGTCATGACCGGGCTGCGTGAGTGTCATATATAGACGGACGTCGTCGTCCGGCCAAGAGAGAGGGGTGCATGGATATCTTCTCATTGCCTCGGCAATCTCTAAAGCCCCGTAAACGTGTTCAGGGGTAATTGCCTTTCGGCATCTATGTCCGGAAGTACAGTCGCCCGGATTCAGACATGGCGCACAAGGTTCGTCTGCGTAAAGCACGAGGTGTCCTGTCCCATACGGACCGGTTTCCCAGGGGTAGGCCGTGCCGTATAAAAGGGCTATAACCGGTGTCCCCACTGAAGCGGCCATGTGCATGGTACCGGTATCTCCGGTGATTAAATACTGACACCGTTCAAGCACCCCGCCCAGGGTCTTGAGAGTCGTCTTTCCGATCAAATCAACGACATGGCCCTTATCCTGGCCAAGGTTGTCCAGCACTGCTTCGGCCAAATCCCGCTCGTCCTCGCTTCCAAGGAGGACAACCTTTTTTTCCTTTGCCTTGGTCAACCACCTGATGACCCGTACATAGTTTTCCGCCCCCCACTGGCGGAATGAGCGCGCGGCACCCATCTGCACAGCGACGGGCGACTCGTCCTCCCCTACGCCTCCTTTTGTAAGCAAGACGTCTGCCTCCCAGCGATCTGTTTCCTGTATATAAAAAGCCATGTCCCCGCAACCGGGCGGCACGCCGGATATGTGACAGGCCCAATCAGCCAGATTTCGCCGGTTGGCCTTCCGATTCGTCCGTATTATGTCGAAGAGCGCTTTCGACGCCCCGTCTTCAAAAATAAATCCACACCCGGGGCAAAAAACTCCCCCCCGTATTTCATCTGCCCCTATCAGCCCGGCCACAATGCCGCCAACCTCGTACTGCCGGTTGACGATCAATTGAAAACGCCTCTGCCTTAATTCAGACAGGAGATCATAAGTTTGATTGTATATCTTCGCGTAAGATTCAGGCCTATTCTTCAAATACCATCGATATTCTTTTTCAGGAATGGAAATAATTTCATCTATGTTGGGATTATCTGACAGCAAACCGGCCATGTCCCGTCCGGTGAGGAAGGTAATTTTGCCGGCCGGGTATTTCTCCTTGAGACCTTGCAACATCGGAGTCAACTGGAGTACATCTCCAAGGCGATGGGTGCGGATAACCAAGATATCCATAGCAAATTCTGCCTCACAGATAGATCCGGATTGCATGGAATTTGTTGATACCTCTTAATTCCATCGCTCGCCCAAAGGCCCGGTTTTAGCTTAATGCTATTATTTCATAATTCGAATAATAATCGATCTCCAACTCGTACATGGCAATAGCTCCCGTCGGCAAACTGCCAATGTCGATAGGCCACGTCCTGTTAAGACCCAAATCTATCTGCGACGCAACATTACATTCATCGGCCCAAAGCGGCCTGGCTTCAATTGGCGCTAAAATGAAGCCGATATTATCCGGCGTATCAAGATCAAGCTCCTGCAAATCCAGGTTACCGTATAAATCGGTTTTCTCGTCACAACTTCCAAGGCATACCCAATCATCTATGGTCCCGATGTCTATCTTCATCTCAAAATCATTGATGTTCCCGTCGATAAGCCTGTCATTAAGGGGTTGTCCTAGACAGGCATAGTTCACGCGTTTCCCTATTTTTCTGGAGTAACATTGGAACCAGAAGACCAGGTCTGCACCCTTTAAATCGACGTCGCAGCCACGGATCTTACCGCGTATCTTCATCCCCCGCATATTGGGATAGAGTAAGGTGGGATATAGGGAAAGCGGGCCTATCCACCCAGGTATCTGCCTCACGAAGGCAAAAAAAATCAGCGACAGGCTGCCAAACCCGGGATGGCTATGGTTCGCATCCAGCCACCATGGACCCACTGAAAAAAGAAAGCGGCGCCCCCTGCTATCGGCTTTTGAATAGCTTGCGTAAGCTATAATACCCTCCCCACATATTCTGTCCCAACCTGTATATGTGTACCATGGGAAACCTTTAGAGGATTCTAACCTATAACTCCTACGCAAGGTGGTCTGTGACCCTATAACGGAATAGGTCGTTTCACCTATTTTCAACTTTTCCATATCTTCAGTAATTCCTCCATAATACTTTAGGTGTTTGAAAACGCCCTACATTCAGAAAAGGCTGATAATCTGGAACTCAGGAACTCATAAAAAGAAAATACAAAAATCTCAGTTTAATCAGGGACTCACGAACTCATGAAAGAACAGAGCAACCAGAAGCCGAACTGCTGAAAATCAATTTCTCAAAAATACTTTCCTGGTAACAATTTATATGAATGAATCTGGAAATCAAAAAATCAGGAATGGAACAGCATTTTTTCCCTGAGTTCATGAGTTCCTGATTGAAGCCTTATTTTCCTGATTTCCTGAGTTCCTGATTAAAACGTCATTCTTTCATTTCCTCCAACAGGCGAGAGACTCCGTCACACAGGGTTATTCTGCCCCTCCCGGCCAGGTCATTTTTAGCAAAGGCGGGGTCGCGGGAATCTCTTCTATACCTGAAAATCAACTCTTCCAATATATGTTCCACCTCTCTATAAAACTCCGGATGAAGCCCTGTGGCAGAAAGAAACTTCCGATAAGAAACAGGTTGCATACTGCCTTCACTAATAAAATTCTTTACGTTCAGAACGCTTGTTCCCACGACTAAATTCACCCTGCCGTCATTTAAAATACCGGTCAGGTCCACGCACTCCAGAGCCGCCCGGAAGAGTTCAGGTTCAGCCTCGACGATTAATAACCGGCTGAACGACCTGTTTCTTTTAAGGAGTTGGGAAATATGATAGCCAAGGCCGAATCCCAAAACAACAAAACTACCACAGACATCTACCACCGATGCCGCCCATTGTTCAGCTTCCTGTCCGGGACTTATCCGGCTATGAATATAGCGATAATGCCCTTGTCCAAACAACTTTCCGGCCGTTAAAAGCCCGTCCACGGCCGGCAATAGTTCCCAGGACAGGCCCACGCCGACTCCTGACATCCTCGCGCCCAGATCCCGGTCTTTGCTTGCCAGAAGGGCAAGGTTGCTTTCTAAAAACCCGTGGGCCGGCATCAATTTTTCAAGGCTTCAGAGACAAAAGTCTCGGCCTCGCTGAGTGAATCAGCGGTAGATACAAAAAATTGCCCGAGCACTCCAAGCCATTCTTTTATCATGAGCACCTGTGCCGATCGCAGGCAGTTCTGATCCGAATATATTTCAGGCAGAAAATTCAACCTGTTGGCGAACCACACGAGATGAGGTTGCAGTGTGTGCAGCATGATGTCGTTGACGTCTTGATCTTTCAGATAAGAGTTCAATAAATCGAGAAACTTTTGGGCAATTCCGGTAAGGACATCTTTATCAATCTTTGCCCCTTCATACATGAAAGGATGTATCGTTGTTTTTTGCGCCAAGCGGGTTTCGTCATGAAAATCCTTAAATACTTTGATTAAGCCCTCCAGGGTTTCCCGCGTTCCCCGTATCCGCGGCAGGAACTGTTCGAGTTCCTTTTTAACATCAATATCCCTGTAAAAATTCGAAATCGTTTCACTGATAATCGAATTGGAATGGATTTTATCCCGGCAGTATTTGTCAATAGCCTCCTTAAAGGGCATGACTCTGGCCCCCCGAATTTTCGCGCCCCCTTCCGTTGCGTTGATACATAGCCCTTTGTAGGATTTTATATCTTCCTCGTGGTGTGACCTGAATATCTCCCATGCCCTCGATGTCTTGACAGGCCTTCCGTTGTTCCCCTCCACTTCCAAAACCTCTTTATGGTAATATTCATCACGTTCCCCAAAAGGCATCTCTTTAACATGCGTGTCGCCATCCTCTGCAAAGGCCAGGTCCTGTCCAATCATGATAATCGGATCGCAACCCAGCGCCTCAGACACCTTGAATGCCATATTCGATACCGCAGGGCCAATGGACAGCGAGCCCTTATCCTGATGAAGCCAATCAAAGTGAGAAAAGGTTCTATTAACAATAAATTTTCCGCCCTTAAAACTGTCAAAGGCCCTTGGCCTGACCAATGGACAGATAGCCAGATAGATACCTTCCAAATCCTGCACATCTTCAAAAAAGTATTCCGTCCCGTCCGTCCTTTCGAGGGAAACTACAATATGGGGGCGGATGTCGCGTTTCATTAACGGCACAAGACTCGCGTCACAACAAACGATCAGAGCCCGTTCGCGAATATCTTTTAACAGATGAATGTTCTTATTAAGAGAAGGGCCGGATGCTACTGTAACAGCAGGCATTCCCTTAAATTTGTCGTATAACAGTTTGATTCCGGGGTTGGAGACAATATGTTTAAGGTTGCTGAGCAGGTTATCCATGCCGACGAAAGAATCCGTCGGATCATTACCGGCTAAAATCATCATCTGGCGAAAGGCCTTCTTCGTTGTATTAAGCGCTCTAAGATAATATTCGTTATTTAATAAAATATGAGCCGGTAAAGGAATGATCTTGGTGGACCTCATAAAATTATGTATTCCTTTTTCAGTAATGATGTTCCTTCGAATCTGTGTAAAAGCCTCCTCAGGATCACGACCGACAAAGAGGTGGATATCCGGATGGCTGATTATCTGCTCCAGGTCCGCAAACTGCAAGGCCAGACGGAAGAGTTCAATATCCTCCTCGAAGATTATGATCTTCCTTGCCCCCCAACGATTACCATAAAGTCTGAGAAAAAGGTGGAGGTGATACCCGAGTCCCAGCCCCATAAACACAACAATCGGGGCATGATTGATATTCAATTCTTCGAAATAGGTTTTGCAATACCCAAAAGGGTCGTCATTGTCATAAAGCATTATATGATCCAGATCTCTCTTAACAATAACATTCGGATCCCCTGTTTTTGACTTTATGACCTTGCATTTACCAATTACCTTGCTACTTGCCCTGACTTTGGCGGCAAGATCAGGATATTTCGATTCCAAAATAGCCATGTTTTTCTTAAAAAACATATTGTTACGCATTGACATCTCCTCCGAACCCAACCGCGTTGAGATACCCCGACATTTTTTCGAGTTCTGTTTTATTTGATATCTTATATTGAATAATCTCTTCCATGACCTTCCGGCACAGAGCGGCCATCTCCCCCCTGTTGGTATCGGCAAAGTGTCTGCTCAACTTCGCCAAAACCAGTCCTAGGTCTGCAAAGTCACCGATTATCCCTCCAGGGTCAAGATTTTCTCCCCTCAATACGTCTCCGACCGCGCCGATCGCCCCTTCCCATTCTTCGCACCTGGCGAGCGCATAGATGCCTCCTGTCTTATACCTGATGTTCCACGGGTCTGCCTCGCGAGCGTCACTCAGGCATTCGAGGCCTCTACCCAGGTCCCCCGTTTCCAGTAAAGCCATACCATAGAGATAACAAGCTCTCGCCCAATCCGCCCTGCTCATTGCCTCTTTTATATTCCCCAGACGAGGCTCCAAAATATTGCACACCTCTTCATATTTGCCGCCTGCAAGATCCAACTCCGCTTTCGCCAGATTCAATTCCATCGATTCCGGAAATTTATCGATAGCTTTATTAATGAGCCCTGCCACACTGTTAGCCTTACCAACCGTAGAATATAATTCGACAATTCTTGCCAGGAGCTGAGGATTATCCATGCTGGTCTTATCTAACCACTTAAGAGCGGCATCCAGGTCACCCAGTCTCAGAAAATAAAGAATCCCCCGCAAGGCCGTCTCAGGATCAGAGATAAATTCGAAAGCATTGCGCACGGCTATCTTCTTCCTCCGATCCCTCAATTCGCGATCACACCTTGAATGAGTGATCTTAAACAAGTCATTGCGCTCGATTTTTATCCCCAAGGCGCCGATGGAGCTATCCACGCCTTCAAATGCCCTGCCCTCAAAATGTATTTCGGGGTGATTGGGAAATAACCTTGTAAGGTAATAAGGCTGGTTCATCTGAGGAAGACGCAACATGACCGTCATCTCCTCTTCTTTATCTTCCCACTCGACCTTTATGCAAAAAGCGGTATCCCGCCCTACCGGCAAGATCTGTTTAACTAATGCCAGCTTTATCCTGTCCCGCGCATCTATGAACTCGTCCGCATCAAGGCACAGTATATAAGCGCCGGTTGCCTCCCGAAGGCCGATATTTCTCACCTTTGAAAAATCGTCTTCCCATGGAGACTCGATGATTTTGCCTTTAAATTCCCTGACGATCTCCTTGGTGTTGTCTGTCGATCCCGTATCCACAACGATAATTTCATCCGCGATACCGGATACGGAATCCAGCGCCTTGCGTATGTTCGGCCCTTCGTCTCTGGCAATCATACAAACACTTAACCTTGGCGGTTCCCAGCCATCTTTGTCGATGCAATCAATAACCATAGCATCAAATTTATCATAGCGAAGTTCCCTTGAGCGTTTAAGCAGGGAGACAGCCTTTTCTTTATTCCCATGCAGCAGGTAGGTCTTACCCAATAGAGATAGCGGTTCTCCTAAACGATCTTCAGAAACTGATTCGACATATTTTTCAAGGCACTGTATGGCCTTGTCTGTATCAAAGAGATGGGCATATATGATACCCCCAATCCTGTAAGGTTCAGGTGTGTCAAAAAATTCCCACGTATTTTTCCACGCCTCAAAGAAGTCCCTTGCCTCCGCATATCTCCCAAATCTGCCCAGATTATGCAGCAGGGTGAGATACATCCTTTCCCCGCCAAAACCGGCAGAAAGCCCTTTGTAGTAGCGGTTCAAATCCTTCTTTGTCAAGACGGCGTAAGTAATATAGGTATCCCCGAGTTCCCACAAACTATCCTCTTCAGCCGGATCAAACAATATTTCTCCCTTGAGATACTTCATCTCAAGTTCCCTGGCCTCTGCGGGGCTGTCTTCCTTTGATTCTTCATTACGCTGACACGGATAAATCTGGACCTCCCTTAGAATCTGACTGTTAAATGAAAATAGATCTTCTTTTGACCAGGTCATCATTAATTTTAAAATTTTGGCAAAATACTGGCGACGCACCAACCGGATTTCAACCTTTGACACGTATCTGGAACCTTTGGAGTATTTGTATTGCCCGGAAATTTTTATCCAGCGATAGTCTTCCAGGACATCCGGCTCAACAACATCCTTGACAATCAGACTGTATCCCTGTGCAGGTCCATTGCCGAGTATCTTATCTATCAGCGCATCGGACTGCAGGATGACTTTTTCACCCGCCTTCAAAAAAAGGATCCACTCCGAATTGCACCACCGTTCCAATGACTCTTGTGCCTCGGTTAAAGAAGGCTCACTTTTTACCACCTCCAGACCTTTTTGTTCTGCCAGATCAACACTCTTGTCCGTTGAACCCAGATCAAGATAAATCGCGCGCCGGCTCAACTTCAAGGCGCTGTCAATGCACTCACCTAACAGTCCCTCTTGATCCTTGCCGATGATACATATAGATAACTTATTTTCCATTTTCGCTCCTTTTAGCCGGCATTAAATCAAACTCAATTTTTATCCTGCCGGCATAATCGACAGATTATCGTGTAATGCCCAATATGACTTCATCGACATACTCTCCACGGTAAAATCGCTGTTTTTTCCTGACCCCTTCTACCGAGAAACCAGCTTTTTTGAAGGCCTCAATCGAACCAATGTTGTTTGCGTATATCCCTGCCGTCAATTTATGAAGATTTAACGTGTTAAAAGCGTAATCGGTGACCAGTTTAATAGCCTCTGTACCATATCCTCTCCCCCAGCTTTTTTTTTCTCCAATGATAAGAGCAATATCCGCAAAGCGATGAAACCAGTTGATAGGGCCTACCTTAATATTTCCAATGTGCTCGTCCCCATTTTTTACAATAACAGCCATAAACGCACTGTTGGCATCTTCTTGCATTTGTCTCACGTAAAATTCTATCTTCTCTCGTGAATATGGAAAAAACCGGGTCTCCAAATATTGGACCACCTCAGGATCGTTCATCCAGCGGTAGTAATTTTCAGTCACATCCGAAAGGCGAACTTCTCGTAAATAAATCCGTTCTCCATCTATAAATGGCCTGGCGCTTTCTTTTTGACTTTCCATGATACCTCTTTTCTGACCCTCTTCCGGCTACAATCCCTCCGCCCGAATGCTTTCAGCCTTGAAACCTGAGGTTACCAGTCCTATACTCAAAAAAAAGTTATTAATCTGGAACTCAGGAAATCAGGAAAGTATTTTTGAGAAATTGATTTTCAGCAATTCGGCTTCTGGGTGCTCTGTTCTTTCATGAGTTCCTGAGTTCCAGATTATCAGCCTTAATTTTCTGAGTTCCTGATTCAAACGTCTTCCTGAATTCCTGATTTGATATGTTCTTTGCACTTTTTATCAATCATACATTTTCAAAACGCTAAATTGTTACCATTTTTACTATATGCAACTTCATCCGGGCTGGTACTGTCTAATCTTCCTCCTAATTCTACGTATGCAGACGAATAGGTATGCCTGCATTTCTGACCCGGGAACGGGTCTGCATAGGGTTCTCATCCTTAAAGCAAAAGTAAGTCCCTGCCGAAACGGCATCTGCTTTTGCCACGATAAAGCCATCCACAAAATGGCTGGCCATTCCGCAACCTCCTGAAGCAATGACCGGAATGGAAACTGCCTCTGTCACTCGCTTTGTCAGCGCCAAATCCAGACCAGTTCGGGTGCCGTCCCGGTCAATGGACGTTAATAATATCTCGCCTGCGCCACGCTTCTCACCTTCAACAGCCCAGTCCACAGGATCGAGGCCGGTTTTATATCTGCCTCCCTTGACCCAAACACAGTACTTGTTATCTCCATCTCTCCGATAGTCGATGCTCAAAACTACACACTGCGCACCAAATATTTCCGAAGCCCTATTAATCAGATCCGGGGCTTCGACCGCAGCAGTATTAACACTCACCTTGTCGGCGCCGTTAGACAGTAATGTGCGAAAATCTGTTATACATCGGACTCCGCCTCCCACCGTGAATGGTATAAAAATTTCCTCGGCCGCCTTTCTCACCACGTCTATCACCGTCTCTCGATTTTCCAGCGAAGCATCGAGATCCAGGAATATCAATTCATCTGCAGCCTGGGCCTCATAGATCTTGGCCTGGGAGACTGGATCCCCTATCTCGATAACCTCTCCGAACTGAACGGTAGTCACGAGAACCATCTGGGTTGTTGACCCGAAACGGCTCGCTCTCATCTGTAACTTTGGTATAAGGCGCTTCTTCAACATCAGCCACAGACCCACACTGACTTACACAGACTCAACCCTGACATGGACGGCATGCCGTAACCCATAACTCGCAACCCGCAACTTATAAGGCCCACCCGTAACTCCTAACTCGGAACGCGAAACACGTAACCCGCAACTCGGTCATGGCTTCCATTTGAGAAAATTGCTAAGCACCTGTAGGCCATAATCCTGGCTTTTTTCCGGGTGAAACTGGGTGCCGAAGATATTATTACGCCTGACCGCTGCGGTTACCGCGCCGCCGTAATTGCAGATCGCATCCACATCGTGTTCATGATCGCACCTCAAGTGATAGGAGTGGACGAAGTAGCAATCAGGGGACAGCGGTAACCCTGCAAAAAGCGGGCTCTCTTGACGGTAATGAACCTCATTCCAGCCCACGTGGGGCACTCGCAGAAGCGGATCGTCAGGCTGGAGGCGGACGACATCACCCTCGATCCAACCCAATCCTTTGTGTTCCCCGCCTTCGAAACCTCGGCGCGCCATGGCCTGCATGCCGAGGCAGATACCCAGAATGGGCTTGCCCTGCTGGAGAATCGCCTTATTCAGGGCTTCTGTGAAACCTTTCTCTGTCAGGTTCGTCATACAATCCCCGAAAGCGCCGACACCCGGAAGCACAATTCGCTCAACATCTTTGAGATCTTCCCCCCGGGTGCAGACTTTCACCTCCGCTCCCACCATCTCCAACCCGTGGTAAACGGAAAGCAGATTCCCCATACCGTAATCAACGATACCGATCATTGATCGTTCACCGTTCTCCGTTCACTGTTGACCGTAACCCCTTAGCCTCAACCCTGAATTTGCAGCACCCGCAACCCGTAACTCGTAACGCGCAACATCTTTTGATAAAATCCTGAAAATCTGCGTTCATCTGCGTCCCATAATCAAAGCGCTGCTCGCAACGGGACTCGTCCATTTCTGCGACGCCAGCGGTCAAGCTGAACCTCTGTTTCTTCCCGGGACATGGCTCCGTGTCTGGGCCACATCTCAACATCATGAACTTTCCCGCCAGGTTCAACCTTCGAAGGGTCATGTTTGTAAGGCGAAACACCGTGACTCATTGCGATCTCAAGGAATTCGTCTTCCGTCAATCCGGTATATTCCAGGAAAATATCGAGACTGGGAGGACGTTTCCCCTCGAATCCTTTGATCATCTCCAGCGCCTCGTCACGCCTCATACGGTCATTGCGAATATCGATGGATGCGAGGTGGGCAGGGCGAGTATAACCTCGCTTAATGTATTTGATATAATCGCGCACGCCCTGCAAATAGCATTCTATTTTTTCATAATCGTACCCAGGGGGAACATTTTCCACTTCATCACCTTTCCACCCCAGCTCGGCCTCAATGATGCTTTTCTGTCGCTTGACGTCCCAAGGGATGAAACTTCCGAGACAGACTGATCGGTAATTGATCTTGCGAAGTTCCTTTAGGGGCGGATATTTAAAAGGTTGAAGGTCGCGCTCATCGATGCGGCCTTCGAACCGCACAAACATATCCTCAGCCGTAATCCCAAGATTTATGTAACGGTTGAAGCGTTTTTCGTCCACTTCCTCCGGTTGATCATAACTGTAGTACGCGGTATACTCGGCGGAAGGTTCGCCCCAAAAGATCAGAGGAACTTTATACCGGATTGCCACCCACATGGGATAGGCAAAAATTCCCGTGTGGCAATGCCAGCAGAAGTCCCCTTTTTCGAGGAAGCTTTGGAGCATCAACTTCTGTACAACGTGCCAGTTTGGCGTAAAGACATGCAGGTCAACACCGAGCTTGCGGATGGTGCGAATAGTATTTTCAAGTAGATTGGGACGCAAAAAACCATGGTCGAAACGGACTACGAGAGGTTTGATGCCATACTCTTTTACCAGATAGTAAAGCGTCCAGGTACTGTCCTTACCGCCGCTGAAAGGAACGATACAGTCATAATCGTACTTACCGCGATAAGCCCCGATGAGTTTATCAAGTTCGCGCTTCTTTGCATCCCAGTCGATAGCCGTCTGCTTGTATTCGTGCTGGCGGCAAATGTTGCAAACGCCTTCTTCGTCGAAAACAATGGTTTCGTGCGTCTCAGGAAGAACGCATTTAGTGCAACGCCTGAGATCATTCATTGTATGCACCTCCGATTAGATAATTCGTAACACTTTAGGTGTTTGCAACAATCCTACATTCAGAGAAGACTATTAATCTGGAACTCATGAACTCATGAAAAACAGAGTAACCAAAAGCCGAACTGCTGAAAATCGATTTCTCAAAAATACTTCCCTGATTTCCTGAGTTCCTGATTTGATATGTTTCTTTGCACTTTTTATCATGCATTTTCAAAACGCTAACTTGTTACGATAATTGAAGCTCCCCGTCCGCCGCAGGCGGGCGGCGGATGGGGAATCTCCGTATGCAAGGTAAAATGCATCATATTCGCTCGCTAACCCCGCTGCAAGCAGCAGGGAATGCGCTCGCTATGCATGTTCAAACAACCATTAAACTCCGGTCAACGGGTGTGCCTTTTTTAATATCTTTTGAGGCCCGGTGACTTAGAACTTCTTTCAAAAATTTGGGCGGCAGGCCGTATCCGGGTCGGATAGACCGAACATTCTCCGCACTAAATACCTCGCCGGCCTCCATGTCCTGCACCACAAAAAGGGATCGCCTGAACATGAGACTCCTGGATTCCTCACTGCTCGCACCATAGTTGACTGTTCCGAGGGCCTTTTCGGATGTGCGGATCGCCTCCACCATCGCCGCAAATTCATGCGGTTCCAGGGAAAAGGCAGAATCGGGACCGGGGACAGCCCGCGACAAAGTGAAGTGTTTCTCTACAATGCACGCCCCCAGCGCCACCGCCGACACAGGCACGGCTATACCCAGGGTGTGATCCGACAACCCCACCGGGACGTTAAATGCAGTCATCATGTGTGGAATAGTCCGCAAGTTCATATCCTCCGGCAGCGCCGGGTATGCACTGGTGCACTTGAGGAGGCCAATCTGCGTGGCTCCTGCACGGCGCGCGGTCTGAACCGCCTCCTCGATTTCTCCCAGGTTCGCCATTCCGGTTGAGATGATCAATGGCTTCCCGGTTTGGGACATTTTTTCGATGAGCGGAATATCTACAATCTCGAACGATGCCACCTTATGGACCGGCACGCCCATTTCTTCCAGAAAGTCCACAGCCGAGTAATCAAACGCTGCGGAAAACAAGTCCATACCCAGGTCTTCGGCGACTGCTTTCAGCTTGGGCTGCCATTCCCACGGCATATAGGCTTCACGGTAGAGGTCGTATAGACTACGGTTCTCCCACAGGGTGCCTTTCCCAATCTGAAAATGACGGTTATCACAACAGATGGTCATGGTGTCCGGAGTATAGGTTTGCAACTTTACGGCGTCTGCCCCCGCTGCCTTGGCCGCCTTGACAAGTTCAACCGCCCTGTCAAATTCCTGACGGTGGTTGGCGGATAACTCGGCGACAATATACACCGGATATCCCTCTCCAACAGGGCGACCATTTATCTCA
This sequence comes from Desulfovibrionales bacterium, assembly GCA_028715605.1. NCBI lineage: Bacteria > Pseudomonadati > Thermodesulfobacteriota > Desulfovibrionia > Desulfovibrionales > Desulfovibrionales bacterium. The sequence continues at coordinate 246,272 of JAQURM010000002.1, read as the reverse complement.
ATCAGGCTGTTCATACGTTCACTGAGGTCTCTCCATGACGAAATGGAAGGCTTTCTGCCCCTTGACCACGCAAATCCCGGACCTTTTGAATCCGGCATTGAAAAAGGCCTTCGCGGATCCGTAATTACCCTCCTTCACGTATGCATGAATGGAGCCAATCCGCGCAGTTTCAAATACTTTTCCGCAGGCCAATCGAATGATTCTGTTACCGTACCCCCTGTTTCGAAACGCTTTGTCCACGCTGACCGAGATTATCGCTTCGCCGCCGTCCACGTCAAACCGCACCTGTCCGATAGAAGTCCCCTCTCCGTTGCTTGCCACCCAAAAAACGCAGCCAGGGTCGCCCAGTTTTGACTCCAGCCACTTAACGTGATCCTCCCACTTGATAGATTCCGGCGAAAAAGAGACCTCACGCGTCTCCGGATCATTCGCCCACTTCCACAAAAGCCGGCAATCATCGACAGATGCCGGACGCAGTTCCATTTCCCCACCCTGCAAACATTTCACTACTCTTGCGGCGCCTTCACCATCGACCAAATTCCGGCCGGACCGGGCCATCGCCTCCCGCTCTCCCCGATCCCTGAGCAACCGAAGAAGCGCCCGGGATATCTCGTGCGGCGGGACCGCGCTCTGCCTGCCCAGATTAATCGCTGCTCCGGCCGCTTCCAGCCGATCGGCTACGCAGTTTTGATTGTCGGCCACGACCAGCAGCAGAGCAGGCAACCGCATGAATGCCAGTTCCCAGCAGGTAGTTCCCGCGGCTGAAATGGCCAAATCCGCCCAGGCCATTAGCTCGGGCATATTGTGCGGAGCAGAGAGAAGAGATATATTAACCGTTGACCGTTGACCGTTCACCGACCTTTCATAAATAGTCTGCTTCAGGCTGCTAACATGCATATTGGAAGGACCTGCTATGATCTTTACTTCCAGATCTGAATGACTAAGCATCTTTATGGAATCGATCACCTTCAGGGAAATATTATCCGGATCGCTTCCGCCCAGGGTTGCCAGAATTTTCCGAGCCATATCAGGGATCTCTCGTTTCCAGTTATGCCATTTCATAAATTCACGTCGGAGAAGAGCATAGCAAGTACCCAATAAAAGCTTCGTATAAGGCTCTCTATTCCTGTATATCTCCTCAGAGGCATATATATTCTGATTCAACACGATATCTGCGTAGTAATGACTAGCATGGCCATAGTCATCCATTATCAGGAGCCTTGCGCCGCGGCCCTTGACCATTCGCTGGTACCGCGTGTCAAACCGGTAGCCGTCCGCGGTTATCCATGTCGCCCCTGCCTCTTGCGCCAGACTTGCCGTAGCTGTGGCATCCTCGGCGCTTCCCGGCTTGACCGCCAGATGAACAACCTCGACACCTTCTGATTTCAAGCGGACCTCCAGATTGGGCGCCTCCGTGGCCATCGCAAAAATGGGATGCCCCCCGGCATCCTGCCATCCCTGGGCCAATGCGAGGCAGCGCATCACATGCCCGGCGCCGATTTCGGTCCCGGCATCCGCCCGGATAACAAGATTCTTCGCCACAGAGGGCACAGAGCACACAGAGTTCATTTCTTTAGCCACAGACCCACACACAAATAGCTATCAGCTTTCAGCCGTCAGCTTTCAGCCTTTTAATGAAGGATGTTAGCATTTGTTTCACTTCGCTGAGATCGCGAACGATCTGGTCATAATCTGAGGGCACCAGAAAACCGAGATCCTGAGAAAGAAGCAGGTGATACTCCAGCTCGCTTGCTGACCCCATGGCTATCTGTAGGAACCGTGCATATTCCGTGTCTCCATTCCTGCCGCAACCTTCAGCGATGTTGGCAGGTACCGAAACACTGGCTCGCCTTATTTGGCTGGTAAGCCCGTAAATCTCTTCTTTAGGAAATTTCCTGGATGCTTTGTAAACAGCAAGTGTCACCGCATGGCTCTTTTGCCATACTTTCAATTTCTTAAAATCTCCCAACCCAACCTCCTGCTGATAGCTGATGACTGACAGCTGATGGCTGCATTTTCATGGCTTTCTAAATACCGGCTGCACCGGTTTGCCTTCGAGCCTCTGTGCCACATCCCCGCATTTGATGGCCTCGGCCAGTATCTCCAACGCCGTCCGATACACACGCAAGGTATAGTCGATATCCGCATCGCTGTGGCTGAAACAGATATTCTGGCCTCCGGAGAACAGGATCCCTCGCTTCAGGCATTCCTGCTGGAACAGGCTTTTGAAGACCAAGGACTCTTCTCCGTTCTCGTCCTTGTAGGTGATAACCGTACGAGGCGGCAAACCGATGCATCTTGTGAAAGCATCTACACCGAACTCTCGTGCCAGGACGTTGTATCCGTCCTTCAACTTCGTCCCTTGCTCCCAAAGATGCCCAATTACATTCTGCCTACGGATCTCGGCAATGGTAGCCACCGCTGCCGCCAGAGAAATTGTCTCGCCGCCAAAGGTAAAGGAAAAGAATATTTCGTCAAAAACCTCCATAATCTCACGGCGTCCCACCACCGCCGCAATCGGATATCCATTGCCCATGGCCTTTCCAACGCAAGCTAGGTCAGGCACAACTCCGAAGTATTCTTGCGCTCCGCCCAGCGCCAGGCGAAAGCCCGTAACCACCTCGTCGAAAACCAGTAATGCCCCTTCGCGCTGCGTCAGTTCCCGCACCTGTTGCAGGAACCCGTCGCACGGCTCTATTATTCCAACCGGCTCCATGATTACCGCTGCCACATGGCCCTTGTGCTCGTCAAATACCCGTTCCAGGCTGGCAATATTGTTGTATTCAAAGGCAACAGTCAGTTCCTGTACGGCCTTCGGCACCCCCCTGTTCCTTGTGGTGGTCCCTATGTACCAATCCTGCCAACCGTGATAGCCGCAGCAGGCCACGACCTCCTTACCGGTATAGGCCCGTGCAACACGGACAGCCCCTGCGGTGACATCGGATCCGTTCTTTCCGAAGCGTACCATCTCGGCGCAGGGAATAATCTCGACAAGTATTTCTGCCGCTTCCACTTCCAGCGGATGCGGCAGTGAAAATGTTATCCCGTCCTGCATTTGGCGGTTAACCGCCTCGGTTATGGCCGGATAGTTGTGGCCCAGGATGATCGGTCCCAGGGCCATAGGGTAGTCGATGTATTCATTGCCGTCCACATCCCATACATGGCTACCCTGACCGCGCTTGAGAAATACCGGCGCGACACCCTGCACAAACTGCGTGGGCCCCTTGCTGAAGGTCTGACTGCAGGAGGGAATAAGTCTCGTAGCTTTTGCCTTTAGCTCACCGGAATTCTTCAGTTCTCTCGTTCTCTGGGAAACGCGAGGCTCTCTCGCCAGGGAAATATAGTATCCGCTGTTTCGAACACTGCCCTGATTGATTTTCGCTAGATCCGGCTCCTGATCGAGCAGATTCGTGATATCAGAGAGAGCAAAGAGCCGGCCGTTACCGCCGAGTCTGGCGTAAACGGCACGTACGAAGTCCAGATCACGCGTCTCATCAACACTCCATCGAAATCCGCGGGCAGACAGATCTACGGCGTTTTCAACATTCATCAGTCGAAATCGTCCTGAGGTGCGAACGTATGGCGTTACGTGTTCCCGCTCGCTTGCCCGCCTTGCTTCCCCCCAGGCCGCCTCTAATGCCGCAAACGTAAGTACTTCTGTATCCAGACCATCAGGGTACGTGTATCTTAGCGTATTGGAGACGTAATCGTAATCGCCTCCGAGATAGACACGAACCACCCTGTCAACGACACCGGGATCGATCAACGGGCAGTCCGCAGTGATACGGACCACCCCATCCGCACAAAATGTCTTTGCAGCCTGATAAAAACGGTCAAGCACATCCGCCTCGTTACCGCGAAAATACTCGATTTCGTGTCTCATACAGAAATCGACTACAGGATCGTCGGCCTGGCTTACTGAAGTCGCTACTACCGCTTTGTCTACAGACGGGACTGTCCGTACCCTGTTCCACACATGCCAGAGCATGGGTTTCCCGCAGATGTCTGCAAGCACCTTGCCCGGTAGTCTAGTGGACCCCATACGCGCCTGAATAATAGCCAAAATCATATAAGTCCCTTTCTAGCCACAGAGGTCACAGAGGGCACAGAGGAATTCAGTATCATGGCGAGGGCGTCGGAATGGAACCCTGACCGTCAAGATAGCCCTATGGGTTCCGCCGGGAAAAGAAAGAAATCTCTGTGAACTCTGTGCGCTCTGTGGCAAGCATCTTTTCATTTCTTTCCTGAGTTCCTGAGTTCCAGATTCAACATCTTCTTTATTTGTCCGTCGCGGGCCGATTCCTTGGCTGCCAGGATGGCCTGGAGGATTTTCACCCCACTATGGATATCCGTAATCGTTTGCTTCCCGTTCCGGACGCAATCCAGGAAATGTTTCATCTCCTCGACATACATCATATTCAGGTCATAGCCACTCTGCTCCTGGAATACCTCCCACATTTCTTCCTTTGCCTTATAGAGACGAACCTCACGGTCGTTGAAGTCCCATTTCAACGTTCCCTGTTCTCCAAAAAACTCATAGTTCCTCTGATAGCGTCTCTGCGTATAGTCGAGATGAATTTCGCCGATAGTGCTGCTGCTGAATCTCAGAATCACCTCGGCGGTATCTTCTGTATCGATTTCGAGATCGCTCAGTTTCCCGGCCATACAAAAGATCTCTTTTATATCGCCCATGAACCAGCTCATATAGTCAAACTCGTGGGAGTCAAAAAGGATACCACCGCCAAGCTCCCGCCGGGCGCTGTAAGTCTTCCGATAGTCCTCCCACGGATGCCAGTCGGGCAGGTACTGACCAAACTGGCACCGTGCCGACAGCATTCTTCCCAAAACACCAGATTCGAGGATTTTCTTCATCTTTACAAAGCTCGGGTGGAATTTGAAGTTAGTACCGATTAAGGTAATAAGCTGTTTCCTCTCCACCTCTTCTACCAAATCAGCTACTTGATCGAAGCTGTTCGACAATGGTTTTTCGATAAAAAGATGGCATCCTGTTCTCGCCGCCTCCAGAGCTAGGGGAACATGAAGGCTCGGGGGCGTGCCAATAACGACTGCGTCAGGCCTTGCCGCTAAAACGTCCGGGAACCTGGAAAACCCTGTAATGCCATTCTCCGCTCTCACAATACTAAGCCGTTCAGGGTCGGCATCGCATCCGATAATGTCCTGTACACCCAGAACAATCAGATTCCTGATATGACGTCTTCCAATAGAACCACAGCCGACTACAGCAATTCTCATATTGCTTCTCTAAAGTCTGCTTCCTACTTCTTCCAAGACATTCGACACTTGCTCTATCTCCTTCTCGGACATTCCGGGGAACATGGGAATGGACAGGCAATGCCGGAAAAAGTGCTCGGCATTGGGCCAGCTATTAGCCTTAAAGCCCAATTTCTGGTAAAAAGGGTGCCTGTAAACCGGTATATAATGGACCTGTGCGCCCACTCCCATCCTCTTAAGCTCTGCCATGACCTCGTCTCTCGACATCCTGGCCTCATCGTGTATAAGTATGGCATAAAGGTGGTAGGAGGATTGGCACCCGTCCGGCTCCGTCTGATGACGTAATTTGGGGAGCCCTCCTATTATTCGTGAATACTGCCCGGCGATGGAACGCCTTCGTTCCACGAAAGACCCTATTTTGTTCAGTTGAGATCTCCCGAGGGCACACTGGATATCGGTGATCCGGTAGTTATAGCCGAGGTTCTGCATCTCGTAATACCATGGGGGCATGGCCCGTTGTCCGTTCACCGTTGTCCGTTCACCGACGGAAACAATTGAATTGCCTTTCACGGTCAACTGTGAACTGTGAACCGTGAACTCTTCAGGGTTACGCGTAATACCATGGTTTCTGAGGAGGACCAGACGCCCATACAGAGCTGCGTCGTTGGTAGTCACCATACCACCTTCACCCGTAGTGATATGCTTAACAGGATGAAAGCTGAACACAGTCATATCGGAATGAGAACAACTCCCGATACTGATCCATCGGCTGTCTTCTTCCCGCCCTACTCTGTACTTGGCCCCCAGAGCATGGCAGGCGTCCTCAATAATGACTAAATCAAACTTTTTTGCGACCCGGTGGATTTCAGACATGTCGCAGGGAAGGCCGGCAAAGTGGACAGGGATGACTGCACGAGGCCTGGACGTTGACCGTTGCCCGTTGACCGTTGCCCGACCTTTTGATTGTGAACGGTGAACTGTAAACGGTGGACGACTTTTTAGATATGCTTCCAACCGCCCGGGATCCAGATTGAAGGTTGCAGGGTCAATATCCACGAAAGCGGGCCGGGCGCCCACATAAAGCGCACAGTTGGCCGTGGCCACAAAAGTAATCGGGCTGGTTATAACCTCATCTCCTGGACCAAGGCCGGCGGCTAAACATGCCAGATGCAGCGCAGCCGTCCCACTGTTCACCGCTACAGCGTATCTGGAACCGACATAGACGGCAAAAGCCTCCTCAAATTCCCGCACCCTGGGGCCCTGGGTTAGCCAATCTGATCGCAGGGTCTCAACCACTGCGGCTATGTCGTCGTCATCAACCGACTGCCGGCCGTAGGGAATAAGGGGACGCTCACCGTTATCCGTTGACCGTTCACCAATACTCTTTGCCACAGAGGGCACAGAGGTCACAGAGTTCATAGAGACAGCCTTTTCACACCGCTGACCAGTTTGCTTTCGCCAAAGTTGATAAGCAGGCCCCGTTTTAAGCCCATGCTTTTTAGATACGACAATACCTGAGCCGTAAAGATATCCTCCAGCCTGCGAACCGACTTAATTTCGACCACAACTTCATTATTCACCAGTAAATCAATCCGTTGTCCCTGTAACCGTTCACCGTTCATTGTTGACCGTTCACCGAAAAGACGTTCCTTGTGCTTTTCAGAGAATACTTGGCTCCTGATCTCTGGTCCCTAGTCTCTTGGCACCAGGACCGGAGACCGATGGAATACGCGATCACCGTGCCCCTTTGCCAAAAAGATGCTTTTCGAATTCTTACGGACAACGGTGAACAGTCAACGGTGAACGGTTACCTATTGCCGCCGCTATGATCTGTTCCGTTAGTTTATCTGCCATGTCTTATTCCCAAAATCAGAATCTTGCCACAGGGGCACAGAGATCAGTAATTCAAGCCAGAATCCGTTTTCCCACGGGTAGCAGTCTGGACGGTTTTTCTTAACTGCCTTGCCTTTTTCTTTTGATTTTTTGGAAGTCATTGAATTTTCTCTGTGCCCTCTGTGTCCTCTGTGGCAAGACAGTCTTGAAATGCGTCTGCGGCTAAAAGCCTTACGGTCAACGGTGAACTCCTTCCAATCCTTCTTCGGAATTCAGCATGTTCAAGATCACCTTCTCGTTTAAATGATGAATAGTGGATAATAATTCGTGAGCCGAATCGTCTTCCGCCGCTGGGGAGTCGTAGATGATTTCCCTCAAATGATCCTCCGTCAGCCATTCGTCATTCTTATCGCTGGTGTATACAAAGCCATCCGGCAGCTTCTGACCGATGTCATAACGATTACGGTTTTCCCACCATGAATAGCGTGGCATGATGATATACATACCATCGTAGGCAACAGTGTTCCGCCCTTCCTCCTCTGTAATCAGAGCCTCATGGAGTTTCTCGCCCGGCCTTATCCCTATAAATCCGATTTCACATCCCGGGGCTACTGCTCTGGCTAAATCCATGATCTTCATACTTGGTATCTTAGGCACAAAAATTTCCCCTCCCTGCATATGGCAGAGGGCCTTAATAACCAATTCAATCGCCTGATCGAGCGTAATCCAGAACCTGGTCATCCGTCTGTCCGTTATGGTTACCTTTCCGCTCTTTTTCTGCTCTTTGAATAGAGGGATAACGCTGCCTCTACTTCCAATAACATTGCCGTACCGCACGCAACAAAACCGCGTACCCCGTGAACCGGAGTAGGAATTTCCCTGGATGAAAAGCTTGTCCGCACAGAGTTTGGTAGCTCCATAGAGGTTGACCGGGTTTACGGCTTTGTCCGTACTCAGTGCCACTACTTTCTTCACACCGGTGTTGATGGCAGCATCGATGACATTCTGCGCCCCGTAGATATTGGTTTTTACCGCCTCAAAAGGATTATATTCGCAGGAGGGAACCTGCTTAAGCGCTGCGGCATGTACGACTATATCTACTCCCTCCATCGCCCTTTTTAAACGGTCAGCATCTCTTACATCACCGATAAAATACCTTAAAACCTCCTCGCCGAATTGTTGGCGCATCTCGTGTTGTTTTAACTCATCACGACTGTAAATTCTTATGACCCTTGGGTTATACTTTTCGACCATTACCTTACAGAAATGTTTTCCAAAAGACCCCGTTCCACCGGTTAAGAGAATCGATTGTTTTTCCCAATCTATCTTTCCGATGTCGGCATTCCCTTTTTTAAGAAGTCCCTTGGCCTGCTCAATTGTTCTATTCTTGCCGTGAAGCAATTCCTTGATTTGCATCAATGCATCAATATCCTCATCAGAATATCTTCTCTGCCCGCCATTCGTCCTTATTGGTTTGACAAACGCAGGAAAGGCGGACTCCCAATATCGGATCGTAGATGTTGGGACACCTAACTTCTTACTCACCTCTTGCACCCTGTAATCCATAGTCACGCTCCACTGTTGGATTGTTCACCGTTGACTGTTCACCGTTTACCGACCGGATAGCATTGAAGTCCTCAATTGCTCTCCGTATCACCGGCTCTCCGATTCTGTCGTTATCATTCCCCAATCCCGAAATCGGTTGTCACCGCGCCTGCCAGTCCCGGCGTCTGTTTTCGGTCAACGGTTAACGGATAACGGTCAACTATTATTACCGTTCTCGGCACATGGGAGAAGAAACTTTAATTTAACTTTTAGATTCACTTTAGGATTAGCAATTGCTATGCCATAATTATTTGTACTTATTTTACTTATGAAACCAGGTAGTTAGAGTAATTGCTGAATCTTCAGTAGGAACGAGGGTAGGCAAATTGTTCCGGGTACTAGGCAAATAAGTCAAAGATTTGACGACAACGTCTGAAATGCTGTAGATTTTTACAGTTGGAACTCAGGAACTCATGAAAAAACAGAGCAACCAGAAGCCGAATTGCTGAAAATCAATTTCTCAAAAATACTTTCCTGGCAACAATTTAGATTTTTGAAGGCCTGTCGTAAATGCGAGGGGTTGTAATGCCTGAAGTGTTACTGCTTATATGAATGAATCTGGAAATCAAGTCGTGCCATAGGCAGATTCGCACGCCTACGGCGTATCTTCGACCGAGGCGAAAAATCAGGAATGCATTTTTCTTCATGATTTCCTGAGTTCCTGATTATCAGCCTTATTTTCCTAAGTTCCTAATTTGATATGTTTCTTTGCACTTTTTATCATGCATTTTCAAAACGCTAAATTGTTACGTTTTTTAAGCGTTATCTCAAAACTGGTTACAATATCCGTTAGTGCCATATACTTTTCCAAAAACTTGTGCGCGAGCTCAGGAAAATTGCAAGGCTCCATTTCCGCCATATAGTACTCATGCATCTCTTTCAGAATGGAAAGCGGGCATTCTAAACCTCTTACCCTTTCCTCAATCTGCCTTAAGGATTCGATCATAACCTGGACAAGCGGGATATCCGGTTTATCTCTTTGAAATTGATCGATTATCTTCTGACATAAAGTCCTTCCGTCTTCATAGATCTTTTTATAGGATGAACAAGCTGTTTTAATGGCGGCTAAGATTTCTTCTGTCCGTAAGTCCTTACCTTTCACTTCAACATCAACAAAGTCCGAGTGCAGGCCAAGCCAGTCATTCCAGAGGTTTTGGCTGACTGATGCTTTTAGATAGTGGAACGACCTCAGCCAGGGCAAAAAACCGTCTGTATTTGGGCTGATCAACCGGTATCTCAACGTTCCATCGGTATGGAAGGAAGATTTGTATAAGCTGGCTTCCGGCCCCGCAGCCGCTATGCCTTCATCCAGACCCAAACACAGCCTCACCCCTTGCTCCACGGTTTCAGGTTTTATGTTTTCTCTGCATAAGGGATAATAACACGCAGTTGAGCCTAGGCACGGCGCACATGGATAATTCGACTGGACGGCCACATGTCCGGCCCCATAAGGACCTGTCACCCCGAAATGGGCCGTACTAACGAAGATCCCGACCACTTTGGTTTCCACCGCAGCCGCGATGTGGATCGGACCTGTATCATTACCTATTAATAGATCGATCCCCTTAAAAAATGAACCCAGCTCCGAAAGTCTCGTCTTCCCGATAAGGCTTGTAAGGGGATAGGTCGCCTGTTCATGAAACCTATCGGCAAGAGCCAGGTCTCTTTCAGATCCGAAAAGAACGATCTGTGCATCCAGGTGCTGGAAAAGGAGTTCTCCTAATTTGATAAAATTTTCCAACGGCCACGCCCTGTTGGGTTTGCTTGCTCCGAGCTGAAAACCAACGGATAACTTTCCACCTCGAACTCCGAGATCGGATAGTTGAGAGGCGCATTTTTGATCTAACGCCGGATCAGTAGGCAAAAACTGCCCTGCCGGCCTGTTTTTGACACCAGCCATTCCCATGTAAATATCAACTAAATTTAGTAAGTTGTCTTTCTGATTTCTTGTCATAGCAAAAAGATATTTTCCCCATTTGCCGGAGACGACAATCTCATCTTTGTCCGAAAATACCCTGCCTCTCTTCTGCCTGGCTCTCACCCTCCCGGACAAGTAACTGCTGCCCCAATTATGGGTCAAATTGACTAATAAGTCATACTCTTCGGCCAACTCAGGAACCCTGTTCCATAATCGGTCGAGCGCACCTAGACTTCCTTCGCTTAACTCCCCCACAATAGAACCGATCTCCTGCCACGGAAGTGTCACTAAATTATCGATCCACGGAACATCAGAAAGAATATGGCAAAAATCCTCAATGCCAAGATAAGTGATTACGCTGTGAGGCTGCTCCTCTTTCAATAACTTTAATGCCGGAAGACTCTGAACCATGTCACCCAGACGACTGAGATGGATTATCAAAATTTTTCCATCGTCCATATAAATCCCCTTTCCGGGCTTCCCGTATTGTCAAAAGATTAACCACAAAGCACACAGAAAAAATAAGAATATCAATAACACCTTAGGTGTTTGAAACAGTCCTACATTCAGAAAGGGCTATCAATCTGGAACTCACGAACTCATGAAAGAACAGAGCAACCAGAAGCCGGACTGCTGAAAATCAATTTCTCAATAATACTTTCCTGGTAACAATTTATATGAATGAATCTGGAAATCAAAAAATCAGGAATGGAACAACATTTTTCCTGAGTTCATGAGTTCCTGATTATCAGCCTTATTTTCCTGATTTCCTGAGTTCCTAATTCAAACGTCTTCCTGAATTCTTTCAAGCCCTCTCCTCCCCGAGTTCCTGATTTGATATGTTCTTTGCACTTTTTATCATGTATTCTAAAAACGCTAACTTGTTACGAACAGGCTCTTATGACAAAACACTCAAAACTTCCTCTGCGCGGTGTTTATACGTATGCTTTTTTAACACAAGCTCCTGAGCCCTTTTTGCAATTGCCTCGCGCTCAGCTTCATGTTCAAGAAAATAATCTATGGCCCGTTCCATATCCTCCCAGGTGTTCAAGGAAACTACCTCTTCCGCCGGATCAAAATGAAGTGTCAGAGGCTTTCGCATGTCGGTCAACTGAAAAGCGCCCAGCCCGGCCAATTCAAATGTTCTCGGATTTAAAAAGTCCCCTCCCTCAAATGTGTGCGGAAACGGGGATGAATGCAGATTAATATTTATGACCGAACGTTGATATATATCCCGCGCTTCACATTCCGTGATCCTACGATCGCCGACAACCACCGATGAGTTAGGATGTTTGTTCCATCCTTCGCCATATATTTTAAAGTCCGTCCTTCGCAGCTTACCAAAAAAATGAACGCGATTCGGATATGGGGCCCCCACAAAAGAAACGGATATTTTTGGCTTCTTTTCGCGGACCGGACATTCCAAATTGGAGTCGAACGCAGCAGGCAAGTAATAATAGTTATTGCAGCCGATCTGGTTTAACTGGTCCCAAAAGGTTTCTTTTTGTATTGTAAAAAAGTGATCAAAATGGGGTGCTATGGCCCTCCAGTACTCAAAAATACGATAGTCTTCCATAAACCAGTAGCACAGCCGTATGCCCGCCTTTTTGAACCCCTGCAGCATTTCGGAATCGTTAAGGGGAGACTGGGCAACGCCGAAAATAACATCGGGCTTGAAATTACTAACCCTTTCCAATAGCCTTATTCTAACTTTCAAATAAAACTGATATGATTTCTGCTCATCCCGTACGCTTCTTATCTCCAGCAGTTCTTTCTGAAGGTCTGCATAATCAAGAAAATCGGCCTCAAGCTTGATTTCGTTGAAGGCCTGATAAATGGCCCGTCCCATGGGTACGGTGCCGCCATAAATTGCCCCAACAACCAGGATACGCATCTATTGCCTCCGACAATATTCGTTCACGGCTAACTGCTTTTATTCGGTCAACGGTTAACGGACAACGGTCAACTGCTTATTAAATGCCTCAACCACTTCGTCCGGCCGCAACGCCTCAAAACAAGGACTCACTTCGGTCGGCGTAAAATCAACCTCCTTGCAGCCGCGGTGCGTTTCCAAACAAGGGCCTTTACACGTTTTGCCCTCGTACGGCGCCCTGATGCCGACGACAGAAGGATAATCGGCCACATGCGTTTCCGGGGGAAACGGCCCGAAAAGGGCTATGCCGGGTATGCCCATAGCCCCCGCCGCATGAACAATACCGGTATCAACAGATATGAAGGCATCGATCAATGACATAGCCGCAACCGTGTCATGGTAGTCGTGAACAAGATGTGAAAGATTTATTATCGGCGTCCTTAAGACATCAATTTCTTTTTGCATAAGCCTTGAGGCCTCTTTATCCTTAATAAGCAAGGCCTGGTATCTATCCTGTAGTTTGCTCGCTATCCCGGCAAAAAGGACCGGCGAGGCATTCTTATGTTGAAATCTCGATTTCCAATTAAGGCAAAGCAGCTTTTTGCCCGTTTCCTTTCGAATCCGGTCCAGCACAGGCTTAACCTTTTCTACCCTCTCGGCATCAGGTCTAATATAAGGTGAATCGATCCCTTCATGTGGACTCAGTTTAAGTATTTCAAGGCATAAATCCTTCATCGATTTGTGCAGAGACCTCTGATAGTTTACCGGAATAAAATTGACAAGGAAATCAAACGTGCTTAATTCTCGCAGGCTCAAAATATTCGGTCGCACGTCGGTCACATAAGGCGCACCGGGATAGGGAAAGTTATGGATCCAATTGCAGCCCAGGGTGATATACGGGGGATCGCCCTTCACCATAGTCTTTTTGTATAAGGCCGCTAATGCAGGCTGGATCAGGATCATGTCACCCCAGCCGGTCAGCATGAGGATCAAGACTCGCTTGCCACCAAGGTGCTGGGTGCTGTCATAGATTTGGGGAAATTTAATGTTCTCAGGAGTCGCTATTGAGTTATAGAGCGAAAGCCCGGGGACAGACCGCAAGCCGAAAAGATTGACATGCATATCTGTCAAAACCAACACATGCTCCGGATCAAAACCATGGTGAGCCGAGGGCTGAATCGACGTCGTGCAGCCATCTGTGTTAAACTCCAACGGAACAGATGAAGTAAGAAAACATACGCCTGGAATATTTAAAGTTGCCACAACAGGTTACACGGGCCCGCTTAGCGGCACTCTCCCTCTTCGTCTCCCGATTTTAATAAATCGTGTAAGTGTTCCTTAGCCTTTGCCTAAAACAAGTTCTTCCGCGTACAAGGCCTAATCGTAAAAGTAGGGGGGCCAAACGAAACTGCTAACCAATAATATCTGGCCTTCATAGTCTTCACGTTACAGACATTATTGCCTTTTCTAATCTATCAATTTCCCGAAGCATTATCTCAATACCACTCTGTTTGCCATCAACCATAAGTGATGTTTCGTAGACCTCTTTCGCACTGGCAAAATCCTTGACCTGAATGAAGCAGTTCCCCAGGGAATTTAACACGGTCGCGTCATCCGGCCTCAACTCCACCGCCCGTTTAAACCACTTGATACCCTCGGCATAGTCCTTTTTCGTCCCCATGCACTTACCCAGATTTTCTATGGCTTCAAAGTAATCGCGGTCTATTTCCAGAACACGGGTAAAACAGGAAATCGCCTCGTCGATCTCACCCTGCTGGAAGACAATTACGCCTAGGTTATTAATGGCCTCAATATTGTCCGGCGCAACCAAAAGTATTTTTTCAAATATCCTCCTGGCCCCTTTAATATCTCCCACTTCAAAGAGTTTTTCACCATCTGCCACCGTATATTCCTGAGGAGTTAACGGACAATAATGCTTTGCAGGAATAAAACCATCTTTTATAACTGCGGCCATGTCATACGGAGCTCCGTAGTTAACCTCAGCCGGTATGCCCCATTTTTGTTTGAATATTTCCCAATTTGTATGCAGACTTTCACGATAGTCAATCGCTGCGCCGGCAAATGTACGGCTGCCAAAATGGTGGACAAAACAATCCCCTGCAATCCACGACTCAAAGCCGGCCAGGGCCGCACGCAGACTGAAATCATCATCCTCAAAATTACCCAACCCAAAGCGACCGTCCAGCCCGCCGATTTTCTCGATCACAGCCCGTTTGATGAGCATACAAAAGCCGACTACCCGCCAGAAGGGCTTAGCGTGGCTCGCATACCTTTTGGCAAATGACCGAGAAAATTTATTCAAACCGGCGAGGGAGGTTGTGCCATATTCAACCCCGTTGACCAATTGCGGACCGGAAACATAGTTGGACATCGGTCCAACAATACCGATTCTCGGACTCCGCTCCGCACACGCAACCAACCGCTCCAGCCAGCCCGGGGTAACTACCACGTCATTATTCATCAAAATGATATGGTCTCCCTTAGCCTCAGCCATCCCCTGATTATTCCCCGCAGCAAACCCAAAGTTCTCTTTATTTTTGATTATTTTTATCCTGACTCCTGCCTTATGACTTCTGGCTTCTGATTCCAGATACTCCGCCGTGCCATCAGTAGAGCCGTTATCAACTGCAATCAACTCAAAAGGCTCTCCGGTATGTTCAAAGATGCTATCGACGCACTTTTTAGTGTATTCGAGCTGGTTGTGGGTGAGGATGATAATGGAGGTCAGTTTCTGAAACTCTTTTTTGGGTTTGCGGCAGATAGCCAGTCCATATTCGCCGGTAAAAGTGGGTGCGTAACCCGGGGATATGCTTGAGGAGTAAAATTGGGATCCTCTCTGGAACTTAAGGTTTACCTCTTTAAAGTAATCGAGTAAATATTCTTCAAAACTTTGTCTCTGGTAATATGCTACGTGATACGGATTACCGCATGGCCCTCCGAATGGTGTTGATATTGCCAATGCCCCATCTTCTGAAAGGACACGGCATATCTCCCTTAAAAACTGATCTCCCTCCACTATATGTTCCAGGGTCTCGAAACTGACAGCAAGATCAAAGGAGTTGTCTACGAAAGGTAACTTACGGATATCCATTACGCCAAACTGCAGATTGGGTTTCTGGTAGTAGCGTGCCTTGCAGTATGTGATTGTCTCATGCGAAATATCACCGCCCACTACCAGCTGAGCCGTTTCCGCTAACAGGTTTGAACCATAGCCCGCACCGCAAGCAATGTCTAAAACCCGTTTCCCCTCAACGATAGGAACCACGCATTTATACCTTGCCCAATGCTCTCGCATAACTTGCTGGTCCATATTTGGGGCAAGCGGCATCGCCCGTTCGCCGGTAAAAAAATCTTGGGTTTTATAATCAGACAGCATTGTCCGGTTAGGTTTTTGCATATGAGTATTCCCGTTGATCTTTGATATTGCTGGCCTTGAGATTATTTTCCCTGTCTGCATGCACCGCACAGGCAGTGAAATTGCGGGCTTCATTTTGAATTTTGATGCCCAACCCTCCTCATCTACCTCTTCGTTACTTAACTTAATTAGTTCCCATCCAGAACCGCTATATTCCATCTCCTTCGACGGGAGAGGAGAACTTTTGGGGTTCCAAATGGAAACTAACTGCCGCGTCCCCTTATGGAGTTAGTATTATTTTGGGATGTGAGAGTTAATCCTAAGTTTTTAGCAACTTGTATGCCAGAGGAGATAAGATAGGCAAATATGCATGATCTCAACGAGTTAGGCAAGCTGGTGATAACCCGGCAGGTCAAACGCCACGGAAATACGGCCTTGTGGTAGGCGGGAAAAGTCAGGATTTTGACGCTGGAAGGATTATTTGGTCCTCTGCATAAATTCTTTAGGGGTCAGTACCGTACCGGGAAATTTGCCATCAAAATGCTCCTTATCCCAGGTAATCATTTTTGAAACGAAGGGTAAATGCTTACGGGCAACCGCTATCATTAAGGCATCGCCCAGAGCAGTTCTGTCCCTGAGAAGATCAAATAATTCGCTAAGTCCTATGTCGGGGAAATTATTTTTAAGGTCCGGGGAGGGGAGGACCGTAATTTTGTACCTATCTTGAAAGTAGAACCATAATTCGATCAGTTGCCTTCCGTTCAGATTAAACGACAGGATGCCGCAAAGCTCTAACAGGTTCACAATGGTTGTAAAACCCGTTTTTCTCTGGGCCACGTCACTGAGAAAGGCCAGATTTTTCTTATAATGCACATCCCTTTTATAACGAAGGTCTATAACAAAAATATTGGTATCGATAAGGACTAAGTCCTGCTTCGAACCCACGCCGTGGCCTCCCGCCATCCCTTGAAAGCCGGTTTTGTCTTTTGTAAAGTCTCTTCAATGTCCTTCCATGCCTCGCCATATGGCCTTAATTCCTCAACGTCTTTTTTCTCCTCTGTTGTTACTGGGGTAATAGTGGCCACAGGTTTTCCCCGATATGTGATAGTCAATCGCCCGCCCAACTTTATCTTTTTAATAACCTCACCGGTTTTTTGTTTCAATTGCTTTGCGGTTATTGTATTCATTTTACCAATCCAAGTAGATATTTAGAGTAAATAGTAATTACTTCACTTCAACATGTCAAGAAGAAGTTTAACCGTAAGGGATGAGGGAAATACTCTTTGCGGTTGCCAGCTATATCGATAACGCATGGAAATACGGCTTTGTGGTAGGGAAATAGTCATAATTTTGACGCCATAACAGGCAAAATGGCCTTGCATAACAGGGAACATTCTTATTATTGACAAGGGACGGTCGATTTGTTAATCAAATAAAGTTTGATGACCTCGTAAAAAGTCAAGGTTTGGACGGCACAGTAAAAAGCTCCAGTTGCAAGGCGCGCAAATCCCGAGGAATGAGGCGTACTTGTAGCTACGCCGCAGTGATCCGCCGGAGGCGGACAACGCAGCAAATGGACTTTTTACGAAGCCGTCAAGTTTGTGTAAGTGATAGGAAATGCCGTGAAGATTATCTTGGGCAACTCACATCCGCAGTCACTTTTTGCGCAGAGGATAGAGGCGCTCAGCGGGCAGAAACTCTTTGCCTGCTACCAGTGCGGCAAATGTTCCTCCGGCTGTCCCATGGCTGAATCCATGGACCTTCTGCCCAACCGGGTCATCAGGGAAGCGCAATTGAATAATGGGCCTGTCCTTATGTCCTGCCGCGCGGTATGGTTCTGTTCCTCCTGTTTTGCCTGTGCGGTGCGCTGCCCCAAGGGGATAGATATAGCGAGGATCATGGAGGCAGTGCGTACAATACAAATGATGGACGGCAAGCCCATCACAGAGCAACCATCCTGTGAGGATACCGGGACTCTGCCTCAGATCGCCCTCGTCAGCCATTTCCGAAAATTTAATGTGTAGTCAGGAGATAACCTTTCTTGCCTGAAGGTTTACGTGTAGGATATTTCCCCGGATGTACATTAAAAACCGACGCCCGTGACTTTGAGTCCTCCGCCCTGGCCGTAGCCGGGGCCCTGGGCATCGAAGTGGCCGAGCTAAGCCGCTGGAACTGCTGCGGTACGGTTTACTCCCTTGATGCCGTAAATCTCATGCCCAGGCTGGCTTCCGTTCACAACCTTATCCGGGCAGAGGAAGAAGGTTTTTCTGAGATAATGACCCTCTGCTCCATGTGCTATAACACCCTTAAGCGGACGAATAACCTTTTTACCTCAATAAATAGCGCCGTTGTCGCAGATGCGCCGTGGCGCACGGCCATCAATGACTTCCTCTGTCTGGATCCCGGCTATAGCGGCCGGGTAAAGATTTATCACTTCCTTGAATTCCTGCGGGAAAAGATAAAACCGGAACAGGTCAAAGACCTGGTGGTAAGACCCCTGGATGGACTGGCCGTGGCCCCCTATTACGGCTGTCTGCTTCTCCGGCCAAAAGAGATAGCTATCGACGATCCCGAGAAACCGGAGATATTAACACCCTTCCTCTCGGCGCTCGGAGCGAAGGTAATAGATTTCCCTCTTAATAACGAATGCTGCGGCGCTTACCAGACTGCCATGCATCCGGAGGCCGTAGCCCGGCGGGCCTGCCGGATAATCAGTTCCGCGCAGTCTGAAGGCGCGGACATGATAGCCGTGAGCTGTCCCCTCTGTCACTACAACCTCTCCGCCTTGCAAAACGCGACGAATTCAAGGCAGTCCGGCCCAAAGGCCATGCCCATTATCTATTTTACCGAGATTATGGCCCGGGCCATGGGGCTGAACTACCAAACAGACGCAGCCAACATGACGCCAACCAGCGTCCCCCCTGGCCGATGCCGGGCATCGGCATGGGAGGCCGCAAAATGACCCGCCTCGGCGTTTTTATATGTCACTGCGGAAAGAATATCTCCCGCACCGTGAATATAGAAGCCTTAAGGAAGAAGGTGTCAACCCTGACCGATGTAGTTCTGGCCAAAGACTACCTCTATATGTGCAGCAAACCCGGTCAGACCATGATTGCCGATGACATCCGCGAACACCGTCTGGACGGGGCGCTGGTTGCCGCCTGCAGCCCCAGGCTCCACGGGAAAACCTTTGCGCAAACCGCACAGCGGGCCGGCCTGAACCCTTATCTATTGGATATGGCCAACATACGGGAGCACTGTAGCTGGGTGCATATAGACGGGGCGGAAGGCACAGAGAAGGCCTTTTCTATCATCAAAGGAAGTCTGGGCCGACTGCACTATGCCGAACCGCTGGAGCCTTTCCAGAGCCCGGTAACTAAAAGGGTGCTCGTAATCGGGGGCGGCGTCGCCGGCATACAGGCCGCCCTGGATATAGCCAACAGCGGCCACGAGGTCTATCTCGTGGAGAAATCGCCATCTCTGGGGGGACACATGGCCCAGTTGGGAGAGACCTTTCCCACGCTTGATTGTTCCTCCTGTATCCTTACGCCCAGGATGGTAGAGGTAAGCCAGAACGAGTACGTCCATCTTTTCAGTTATGCCGAGGCAACCCGCGTCGAAGGTAACATCGGCCAGTTCCAGGTCACCGTGCGCTTCAAACCCCGCTACATTGATGAGACGCTCTGCACCGGTTGCGGCGACTGTGTGCCAACCTGTCCGGTGGTCGTACCCAATGAATTCGACCAGGGGCTGGGGGCCCGAAAGGCCGTTTATCTGCCCTTTCCGCAGGCCGTGCCCGCGGTCTATACCATTGACTGGGACGCCTGCCTCAACACCGATAAATTAATTATCTGTGAGAACTGCTATAAGAGCTGCGAGGCCAGGGCCATAAATTTCCTCATGGAGCCCCGGGAAATAACCTTCGAGGTGGGGGCCATCATCCTGTCCACCGGCTATGAACTGATGCCCGTGGCCCATATCGGCGAATACGGAGGCGATGGGTATGAAGATGTGATCGACGGCCTGCAATTCGAACGCATGCTCTCGGCCTCCGGCCCCACCGGGGGCGTGGTGCGCCGGCCTTCCGACGGCCGCATCCCCCAAAACGTGGTCTTTGTCCAGTGTGCGGGTTCGCGCGACCCTGAACACGGAGTCCCCTACTGTTCAAAGGTCTGCTGCATGTACACGGCCAAGCAAGCCTTGCTGTATAAGCATGCGGTGCCGGACGGCCAGGCCTACGTATTTTATATCGATATCCGTGCCGCCGGAAAGGGACACGAAGAATTTGTGCAAAAGGTCATGAGCGAGGAAAGAATCCTCTATCTGCGGGGTAAGGTCTCAAAGATCTTTAAGTCCGGCGATAAATTAGTGGTCTGGGGAGCAGATACCCTGTCCGGCCGTCAGGTAGAGATTGAGGCCGATCTGGTGGTGCTGGCCATGGCTGTTATCCCGTCGTCCGGCAGTCAGAAGCTGGCCCGTACCTTACACATAGCCAGCGACCTCGGCGGATTTTTTAGCGAGGCGCACCCCAAATTAGGACCGCTGGAAAGCAATACTGATGGCATATTTCTGGCCGGAGCGGCGCAGTTTGCCAAGGATATTACCGACACCGTTTCCCAGGCCACCGGTGCGGCGGGCAAGGCCCTGTCTCTCCTGGCCAATGATTTTATAAAACTCGAGCCCACGGTATCCAAGGTGGAAGAGGGGCTCTGCCGCGGTTGCGGACTTTGCGCCTCCATCTGTCCCTTCGGCGCGGTAACGATGTCTCCGTCAGAAAAAACCGGCGCAATGGTGGCCGGTATCAACCCCGTCTTGTGTAAGGGGTGCGGCCTGTGCGCGGCCGGTTGCCTTTCCGGGGCTATAAACCTTAGGGGCTCTTCATTTAAACAGATATTTGCCCAACTGGAGGAGATGGTCTGATGTCCCCGGTAAAACGCAAGTTATTCAACCTGGATCAATATCAGGTCCCCCGCGGCAAGGTGCAGATCATTTCCGAACGCTGCAAGGGCTGTGGCCTCTGCCTTGAGTACTGTCCGAATAAGGTCCTGGCCTGGTCAACGGACTACAACTTCAAAGGCTACCGTTATCCGGTGATCGAAGAGACAGAAGAGAAATATTGCATATCCTGCCGTTTCTGCGAAGAGGTATGCCCGGATTTCGCTATCTATGTAATCGACAAAAAGGAGCAGGGATAACATGGGGAAGGATGTACTTACAGGGACTTATTTTCTGACCGGGAATGAGGCCTGCGCGGCAGGAGCGCTGGCCGCCGGTTGCCGTTTCTTCGCCGGTTATCCCATCACGCCATCCAGTGAGATAGCGGAACGGATGTCCATCCGCCTTCCCCAGGTAGGGGGAGTCTATATCCAGATGGAAGACGAGATCGCCTCTATGGCCGCCATACTGGGCGCATCCTGGGCCGGGGCCAAGAGTATGACCGCCACCTCCGGGCCGGGCATCAGCCTCATGCTGGAAAATATCGGTCTCGGGGTAATGACGGAAACACCCTGCGTCGTGGTCAACGTTATGCGCGGCGGGCCTTCCACCGGCCTTCCCACCCTGGTTGGACAGGCCGACGTCATGCAGGCCAGATGGGGAAGCCACGGCGACTACGAGATTATAGCCCTTTCTCCTTCCTCACCGCAGGAGGCCTTCGACTACACCATAAGGGCCTTTAACCTGGCGGAGACTTGGCGCGTACCGGTAATCCTGCTCATGGACGAAGTAGTGGGACACATGCGCGAGCGCGTGGTCATCCCTGAGAAAAAGGATATAAAGGTGGCGAACAGACGGGGGCCGAGCGAACCCCCCGGCAAATTTAAGATATTTAAGTCTAAAAAGGATCTCATCCCGGAGATGCCCGTGGCCGGACAGGGATATGCCGTTCATGTCACCGGCCTTACCCATGATGAACGGGGCTACCCGGCGATAGAATGGGAGGCGCAGGAAAAGCTGGTATCCCGTCTCGTGCAAAAGATCCGCCTCAATTCCGCCAAGATCGCATCATGGGAAGAAACCGGCGTGGAGGGGGCCGAGATTGTCCTTGTCTCTTACGGCATCTCCACCAGGATATGCCGCGCCGTCCGGGAAATGGCCCGTGAAAAGGGTATAAATCTTGGCCTGCTCCGGCTGGAGATCATCTGGCCCTTCCCGGAAAAACGGGTACGAGAGATGGCCGGCCGCATCAAGGCATTTCTCACCGTGGAAATCAACTACGGCCAGATCGCTTTGGAGGTAGAGCGCTGTGCTGCCGGCAAATGTCTAACGCGGCTCGTTGGACATGGCGGCGGGACGGTCCACGACCCCAAAAAAGTCTTTCAGGCCGTTGAGGAGATAGCGTAATGATCGAACCACAGATTTTAGACCATCCCAAGGATCTGCTCCTGCGTAAAGAGAGGATCCCACATATCTGGTGTCCCGGCTGCGGCCTGGGATCGGTGCTTTCGGCCCTGATGGATGCCTTGAGGACTTCCGGTCTGGACCTTAAAAACGTGGCGGTCGTATCCGGTATCGGCTGCACCGGCCGCGCCGCCGGTTATCTCAACCTGGACGGTTTTCACACCACCCACGGCCGCGCTATTCCCTATGCCACCGGACTGAAACTGGCCAACCCGGATCTGACGGTCATCGTCTTCAGCGGAGACGGCGATCTGGCCGCCATCGGCGGCAACCACCTCATCCACGCAGCCCGCCGCAATGTGGACTTAAAGGTCATCTGCGCTAATAACTTCAACTACGGCATGACCGGCGGACAGGGCGGACCGACTACCCCCCGGCTGGCCCGTACCACCACGACCAGTTATGGAAATGTGGAAAAACCCTTCAACCTCGTCCAGTTGATGGCGGCCTGCGGCGCGTCTTATGTGGCCCGCTGGACATCCGCCCATCCTCATTATATGAAGATCGCCATGGGCGAGATGCTGAAAAAGGAAGGCTTTTCCTTCCTGGAGGTTATTGCGCCCTGCCCAACCAATTTCGGTCGCCGGAATAAACTCCGGGACATTAAGCTCCTCCAGCGCTATCTGGAGCAGGCCGTTCTCGAATCCCAACCCGATATCGCAAAGGCGGATATAGAACTGGATTCACCCATCCTGTGCGGTAAGTTCGTGGACCTGGAACGGACTTCGTACCTGGCAGCCCTCAGAGAGGCAATATCCGCCAAGGTCAAGGTCTATGACTTCCGGGGGGACGGACGGGTGCCGCTGGAGGAAGCGCCGGTGAAACCCGCAGCAGCCAAGGCTCCCGGGAAACCAGCGGAGGTTCCTTCGGAAAGACCCATAATCGAGCGCCCCGTCCAGATCAAGCTGGCCGGTCTGGGTGGCCAGGGTATAGGGCTCTGCGGTCTCATCATCGGCCGGGCGGCCGCGATTTTCGACCACAACCAGGCCGTCTATACCCAGGAATACAGCCCGGAGGCGCGTGGCGGGGCGTCGGCTTCCAGTATAATCGTCGCCTCGGGACAAATCCATGCGCCCTACGTTACCGAACCGGATATAATGGTTGTTATGGCCCAAGGGGCCTACAACAAATACCAGAAGGACGTGCGGCCGGGAAGCCGTCTCATCATAGATAAAGACCTGGTAAGGCCCAAAGACCTGCCTGATTCCGTCCGGATACAGGCCATACCGGCCACGCGGCTGGCCGAGGAAATAGGCCAGAAAGTGGTGGCCAACATCGTCATCCTCGGCTTTTTTACGGCGCTTGTTCCACACATCAGTTTAACGGCTATGCAGAAGGCATTGAAGGGTTCAATCCCCAAAGGGACGGAAGAACTCAATCTGCGCGCCTTTGAAACAGGCTATGACTACGGCAGGGGAGGGACGAGTGATAGGGCGTGAGATGGCAAGGTCGGAGGAATAGCGATGGCCGGTAAGAAACAAGCCACAGGAAACGGGGCGAAAATGATCCCGATATACATAATGGGTAAAAAGTATGAGGTACCTGAGACCTTAACTATCCTTACAGCCATGGAATACGCAGGCTACCGGCATATCCGGGGCTGCGGATGCCGCGGCGGTATCTGCGGGGCCTGTGCTACGGTCTATCGTCTCTCCGGGGAGTATGGTCTCAAATTCGGCTTGGCCTGTCAGACCGTGGTGGCCCCGGATATGTACCTGGCACAGATACCGTTTGTCCCGGCAAACAAGGCCATATATGATATTGAAAAACTCACACCGGACATTAACAGCATCGGCCGGGTTTATCCTGATCTCTACCGGTGTCTGGCCTGCAATACCTGCAGCAAGGCCTGCCCCATGGGTATCAGTGTGATGGACTATGTGCAGGCCCTTCTCAAAGGCGATATCGCCGGGTGCGCCCGCCTTTCGCATAGCTGCACCATGTGCGGTATCTGCGCCCTCCGTTGTCCGGCCGAGTTGCAGCAATTCCACATGGCCATGCTGGCCCGCCGGCTCTATGGCCGGTACCTCCAGCCGCGGGCCAGGCACCTGGAAAAACGGGTTAAGCAGATAAAAGAAGGAAAATTTGATCCCATGATGGACGAAATCATGTCCTTGAATAACCATGAACTGAAACAGCGCTACGCCCGGCGGGAATGGGAGCCGGAGTCCTATGAAAATCCGGACTGGCGGCCGGAAGAAACGAAATATCTGGTATTGGATTAGTGCTCATCCGGAAACTACCGTTTCCGGTCGTGCCACAGGCAGATTCGCCGAGGCGAACTTCACGCTTTCAGCGATCAGCGATTAGCTGTCAGCAAAAACCTAAACCAAACAACACATTCAGCTGAACGCTGAGAGCTGAGTGCTGTATGCTGACAAAGGAGTCCAAAATGGTGGAAGGGCAGGCCATCGGTTATCCCCCGGAGCTGAAAAAACTTATCCGGGCAGTAGAGCAGACGAGACCTGAGCGCCTCGCGCGGATAAAGGCCAACCAACATTTCCCCAGGCTAACCCGGGAAGAAGGCGAAAAAGTGCTCAAGTCTTACCACCCGGACTACAGGCCGGGTGGACGCCGCAGACTCAAGGTCGGCGTCAATAAAGGCGAAATTCTGGCTGATGAAGTAGCCGACCTCCTGGAATCCTATAGCCGTATCGATCCGGATGCCTTCGATAACCGGCTGAAAAAACCTGATTATGAGACTGACGTCCTGATCCTCGGTGGCGGTGGGGCGGGTGCGGTGGCCGCCCTCTTCGCCCGTCAGAACGGCCTACGGGTCGTTATTGCCACAAAGCTTCGCCATGGTGACTCAAACACCATTATGGCCGAAGGCGGAATACAGGCGGCAGACCGGCCGGCTGACTCGCCATACTACCATTACCTGGATACCATGGGCGGTGGCCATTTTACCAATAACCCCCGGCTGGTAAAGGCCCTGACCATGGATGCCCCGCTTATCATCCAATGGCTGGAAGGTCTGGGCGTTATGTTTGATAAGGATAACGCGGGTAATATGATCGAGCTTAAAGGCGGGGGTATCTGCCGGAGGCGTATGCACTCTTCCGCGGATATGATCGGGGCCGAGATAATGCGTGTCCAGAGGGATGAAATACGCAATCACCCGGAGGAAATACAGGTACTGGAATTCTCGCCGGCCGTTGAACTGCTCATCGACGAGACAAAGGCCGTAAGCGGAGCCGTACTCTATAATCTTGAAACCAGGGAGTACAGTATAGTCAAGGCCAAAGCCGTTATCATGGCCACCGGTGGTTTTGGCCGCCTCCATATTCAGGGGTTTCCCACAACCAACCACTATGGGGCAACCGGCGATGGGTTAGCGCTGGCCTATCGTGCAGGCGTGCCGCTGGTCAATATGCGTTACGCACAATACCACCCTACAGGCACGGTATTTCCGGAACAGAACTTCGGCCTGCTCATTACAGAAAAGGTGCGCACCCTTGGCGCGCAGTTTATAAACGCGCGCGGCAGGGAATTTGCCCATCCCCTCGAACCCCGGGACATTGCCTCCTCATGTATTATCCGGGAATGTGCAGAGAAAAGCGGTGGTGTTACGGCTCCAACCAGCCACTACGGCGTCTGGCTGGATACCCCGATGATTGACCTGCTGCGGGGCAAAGGGACAGTGGAGAAGGAACTGAGCGCCAAGTATCTGCAGTTCAAACGATATGGCATAGATATTTCCATCGAGCCTATTATCGTTTATCCGACTCTTCACTATCAGAACGGGGGATTAGAAATTGATGAATGGGGAGCGACCAGAATTTCCGGGCTCTTTGCCGCCGGGGAAGTAACCGGAGGCATACATGGCGACAACCGTCTTATGGGGAATTCCCTTCTGGACATACATGTCTTTGGGCGGCGGGTCGGGGTAAAGGTCAGCGAATTCATCAAGGCCGGAAAAAAGGGCAACCGGCTTTCTCTTGGTCATGTCAGGAGTTACCACGACAGTTTAATAAAAACAGGCGTAAAGACAAAACGGGTTGCCCCTATTTTGCTTCCTGATTACGTCCACCGCTCTGCGCCAGTTTATCCTCGTAAATCGTGACATTCATCTCCTTGAAAAGCCTGGTGCGCAGGGCGCCAAGCACCTTCTCCTCCCGTTCCGCGCGGAGCCTTTGGATGATAGCCGGTTCTACCTTGCTATAGTCCACCGGCGCGGCGGCCTTTTTATCTTCAATCAATATAATCACATAACCCTTTGCCGTAGGCATAGGCGCGCTGAACTCTCCCTTGCCTAACTTAAAGATAGTTTCGGCAAAATCAGGTTTCATCCGGTCGCGGCTTACCCATCCGATATAGCCGCCGTTTGCCTTCGAGGGATCGACGGACTTTTCTTTAGCCAGTTGGACAAAGTCATGCCCTTCCCGCAAGGCATTTATAACGCCCTGACCTTCCTCTGCCGTCCGGACCACAATCTGCCTCATCCTGACCTTTTCCGGCTCAGTAAACTGTTCCTTATGCGATTCATAATACTGCCTGGCCTCCTCTTGCCCTGGAACAGGCTCCTTGGCCATCTCAGACTTGAGCAGTTCTGCCGACAAGATTCGTTTTTTAATGTTCACCAGTTGTTCCTTTATCTCCGGCTTCTGGTCGAGCTTAAGGCGCTCGGCCTCCCGGCTGAGAAGGACGGTAGTAATGAGATCATCAAGAATATATTTCCGGCCTTCTTCAGTCTTAAACCGTTCCTGATAAGGCAACGGAAGGCGTTGAATGGCCCGGTCAAGCTGATTTAAGGTAATCTTCTCTTCCCCTATCTCAGCCACCACCGGCGAGGCATCCGGTTGCGCAGGCCCTTCAGTAACCACGACCTCTTCCGGCTGCTTCGGCTCTTCCTTGCCACAGGAGCAAAACGCGACACACAACATAAGCATGAGAACTATGTAGCCTGATTTTTTCAGCATAAGAGACTCCTTCTCTGGATTTCTGGCATCATTTAGCACAACCCGGTGAAGTAAGCAAGGAAATCTTCATTTGGGCTTTCCCCATTTCGAATAAAAAGCTTGACACAAATCCGGCCTCTCAGATAGTATTCATTCCCAACAGTAAAGGGGAGTAGCTGAATCGGCGGCTATCGTCAGCACGTTCGCCTGAGGCGAGCCGGTACCACCGGTTAGGCAAGCCTAACAAGCGAGACCTTTACCACGATGATTATTCAATCGTGGTAAGGGTTTTTTTGTTTGTTATTTGTTCTTATTTTCTCTGTGCGCTCTGTGGTTAATCTTTTGACAATACGACGAGTATAAGAGGAGTTTTATGCGCTGGCATCAGAAGAAGATAGACGAGGTTATTGAAGAGCTGGGTTCCTCACTTAAGGGCCTCTCTTCGGAGGAAGCGGAGAGACGGCTGCGGGAATACGGGCCTAATGAATTAAAGGAAAAAAAGAGAAAGACCCCCTTCATGATGTTCCTCGACCAGTTCAAGGACTTCATGATCCTTGTCCTCATGGCTGCCGCGGTTATATCGGGAATCATCGGCGAGCCTTCGGATACCATCGCCATAGCGGTAATCGTCATCCTGAACGCCATTATTGGATTCGTCCAGGAATACCGTGCGGAAAAGGCCATGGCCGCCCTTAAAAAAATGGCGGCCCCGACGGCCACGGTCATGAGAAACGGAACCCCTGAAAATATCCCTGCATCCCGGCTCGTCCCCGGCGATCTGGCGCTCCTTGAGGCCGGGAAGGTCGTGCCGGCAGATCTGAGACTTATTGAGGCCGCCCAGTTGAAGGTGGAAGAGGCGGCCCTCACCGGTGAATCCGTGCCCGTTGAAAAACACACAAAGGCGCTCCGTGATGAGCTTTTACCCGTCGGCGACCGTAAGAACATGGCCTACAAAGGCACATTTGTAACCTATGGGCGCGGCGCGGGTGTTATCATAGCCACAGGCATGGATACAGAGCTTGGCAAGATTGCCACCATGCTACAGGAGGAGGAAGAGGTCAAGACGCCCCTGCAAAAGAGACTGGCGACCTTTGGCCGGAGGCTGGCCCTTGCTGTCCTGGCTATATGCGCTATTGTTTTTACCGTGGGCATTATGAGGGGAGAACAGGTCTTTTTGATGCTCCTTACCGCTATCTCCCTGGCCGTTGCAGCCATCCCGGAGGCGCTCCCGGCGGTAATAACCATATCCCTCGCCCTCGGCGCGAATAAGATGGTCGGGCAAAACGCCCTCATAAGAAAACTACCGGCCGTGGAAACCCTCGGTTCTGTTACTTACATCTGCTCCGACAAGACGGGCACACTCACCCTCAACAAGATGACCGTGGAAGAAGTCTATGTAGATGGAAAGGTAGTAACGAGCGACGGGTTACAACCCATTACTCATCACTCATCACTCATCACCCTCTTCCGGGCGCTCGCCTTAAGCAATGACTCCCGGCCGGATTCCGGAGGAAATATAATCGGAGACCCCACCGAGATCGCGCTGTATAACATCGCAAAGGACAACGGCTTTGATAAAGGGGAATTGGAAAGGGATTTCCCGCGGGTTGCCGAGATTCCTTTTGACTCTGATAGAAAGTGCATGACTACATTCCACAAGAAGTCAGGAGTCAGAAGTCTGGAGTCTGGAGAAAAGAACGGATACATATCCTTCACAAAGGGCGCTATAGATGTCCTGCTGGATAGGTCAAAGGATGTTTTGACATCGGAAGGGCCAAGATCAATGAACAGAGAAGAGATTATCAAGATAAATGAAAAGATGGCCGCTGACGGACTGAGGGTCCTTGGCATGGCTATGAGAGAGTGGGATAGCCTGCCTGAGGATATGTCTCCTGAGAGTGTCGAGACCGGGCTTACTGTCTTGGGCCTTATAGGCATGATGGATCCGCCCCGGGAAGAGGCCCGGGAGGCGGTAACATTATGCAAGACAGCCGGGATAAGGCCGGTAATGATAACCGGGGATCACCCCCTTACGGCAAAGGCCATAGCCCGGAGGCTCGGCATTATTGAGGATGGTTCAAAGGCCGTAATCACAGGGAGAGAACTGGATAGATTATCCCTGGAGGACTTTGAAAAAAGGGTTGAGCATATCCGCGTCTATGCAAGGGTGGCCCCTGAGCAGAAACTGAAGATAGTCAAGGCCCTACAGGATAAAGGCCAATTCGCGGCCATGACCGGGGACGGCGTTAACGATGCCCCCGCCTTAAAAAGGGCCGATATCGGCATCGCCATGGGCGTTACCGGGACCGACGTCTCAAAAGAGGCCGCCCATATGATACTTCTCGACGACAACTTTGCCACCATTGTAAAGGCCGTCAAGGAAGGCCGGCGGATCTTTGACAACATCCGCAAGTTTATAAAATATACCATGACCAGCAACTCCGGAGAGATATGGACCATATTCCTTGCGCCCTTTCTGGGACTCCCTATACCTCTTTTGCCGATTCATATACTTTGGATCAACCTGGTCACGGATGGGCTTCCCGGCCTGGCCCTGGCCGCCGAACCGGCAGAAAAAGGCGTGATGAACAGGCCGCCGCGACACCCTCAGGAAAGCATCTTTGCCCATGGTCTTGGCGTCCATATAATCTGGGTAGGGCTCCTCATGGGGTTTGCGTCTATCTTTACCCAGGCCTGGTCTATCCGGACCGGTCACGCCCACTGGCAGACCATGGTCTTTACCGTCCTCTGTCTTTCGCAGATGGGGCACGTCCTGGCTATCAGGTCGGAAACCGAGTCGATCTTTAAGCAGGGGATATTTACCAACCGTCCCCTGCTCGGAGCCTTTCTGCTCACCTTTGGGCTCCAGATGGCGACCATTTACATCCCGCCGCTTCATGGTATATTCAAGACGCAAGCCCTGAGTTTTTCAGAACTTATGGCCTGTCTTCTTCTGTCATCCGTGGTCTTCTGGGCAGTGGAGATAGAGAAGTGGTATAAGCGCCGGAATATAAGTAGAATTATTGTAACAAGTTAGCTTTTTGCAAATTGTTCTACATACGTATTTAGCTACTATGTCTGGTATGATTTTAAATTCGAAACTCGAAGCACGAAATTCTAAACAATACCAAATAACCAAAACTCAAAATTCTAGACGATTTTGTTTTGGTCATTTGAACATCTTAATTTCGAATTTGTTTCGGATTTCGAAATTAGGATTTCGGATTTATGGG
This sequence comes from Desulfovibrionales bacterium, assembly GCA_028715605.1. Taxonomy (NCBI): domain Bacteria; kingdom Pseudomonadati; phylum Thermodesulfobacteriota; class Desulfovibrionia; order Desulfovibrionales; species Desulfovibrionales bacterium. The sequence goes on along the minus strand of JAQURM010000002.1, from coordinate 215,902 downwards.
GATCGCTGTCTAAAATACAAAGGCTGAATAGCTACTTTCAAACAACTAAAGCGTTACGAACTGCGAATGATGCCATGAACGACTGGCAGAACAAACTGATCCTCCGCCTCGGGCCGCCCCTTTTTACCTCCTTGCTCTCCGCCCTCTATAAGACCTGCCGCATCGAGGTCTTTGGCCGGGCATACGAGGAAGAGTTTATGCGCAAAGGTCAGCCGGTGCTCTGCGCCCTCTGGCATTTCAGCCTCTTTTACTGTACTTACCACTTCCGGCATCGGCAGGGGGTGGCCATGGTCAGCGCCAGTAAAGACGGCGAGCTAATGGCCCGCGTTATGCAGCGCCTCGGCTATACAACCGTACGAGGCTCAAGGACCAAAGGGGGACTGACTGCCGTTAAAGAAATCATAAACCTGGTGAAGGCAGGATATGGAGGCGGAATCGTAGCCGACGGCTCGCAAGGCCCGGCCCGCGTGGTACAAAAAGGCGTAATGGTCATCGCCCGCGAGACGGGCGCCCCCATCGTCCCGGTTACCCATGCCACAAAGGGAGCCATCCGGTTTAATAGCTGGGATAAAACCGTCCTGTCCCTGCCCTTTTCACGCATGGCCTTCTTCTACGGCGAACCCCTATTTGTCCCACCCACCGCGCGAGGCGCCGAATTAGAGAAATACCGCAAGGAACTGGAAGACAGACTGAACGCCCTGGTGCAAAAGGCGGAAGATTATCTGCGGTAAGCCATCCCGATAGCCCGCCCAATCCCCCGCTGCCTTCAGGAACTCCCAAATCCACCGTCTAATTTGGCTATCAAGATTAAAATCAGCAGATTATGGAGTATTCCTGATCACCAGCAAGATATTAGATGCAAGGCGCCGAGGAGCGACAACTGAGGCGTATGGAGCAATACGCCGCAAGGAGGAGCGATCGAAGGCAACGCCGCAGATGATGTCTTGCTGGTGTTCAGGGGACTGCAATTTAATTGACATTTGAACACCCCCTGCCCTACAATCCACAAATATTTAACTGTTTAAACGGTTCAAACGGCTTTAACAGTTTAAACTGCTTAACCGGCTCGAACTGCTCAAACAGCTTAAACTGCTTAAACAGCTTGAACGGTTTAAACACTCATGGAGAGGATAACCATGCCTGCCAGGTACTTTGAAGACCTCGAAATCTGGAAATCAGCCAGGGAATTAACCAACAAAATTTATGGAATAACTACCGACGGCGCCTTCTCAAAAGATTATGGACTGAGAGATCAGATAAGAAGAGCGGCAGTCTCCGTCATGTCCAATATCGCAGAAGGATATGAGCGGGGCGGCAATCAGGAATTAATTCAGTTCCTGTCAATAGCTAAGGGATCGTGCGGTGAGGTACGTTCTCAATTATATGTGGCAATGGATCAGGGGTATGTGAGTAAGGAACAATGTGAGTCGCTAATCGACGCCTTTAAAAGACTTTCCATCATGATCAATAAGTTCATGGAATATCTGAAAGGAAGCCCATACAAGGGCGCGAAATACAAGATGCCGCGACCAAAGAGTATGAAAGAAGAGATGGAAGAAATTATGAAGGAATTTAAGTCCGATAAAAACAAAACGGTTTGAACGGCTTAAACGGCTCGAACGGCTTAAACGGCTCGAACTGCTTGAACGGTCTAACCTGTTTGAACTGTTTGAACGGTTCAAACGGTCTAATCAAAGGAAGGCCTTGCACTTTTCCGCCACAAATGCTGGGATTGCGGTAGCCGTGTGGCGGAAAAAAGTAAAAAAGCCCATCAACGTGGCAGAGCAGAAAACGAGGTTGCCCCGCACCTTATTCTTACTGCCACCAAAGGTGTTTATATGGCGAAAAAACTCGCCTATGAGCGTTTTTATTGGTTCCATAGCGAGATTAAGGCCGGGCGCCATCCAAATGCCCGAAAGCTGGCTGAGGAGTTCGAGGTCTCACCCAAGACAGCCCAGCTCGATATCGAATTCTTTCGGGACCGCCTGGCCGCCCCGCTTGAGTATTCCTACAAACAGAAGGGATATTTCTATACGGATGATTCCTTCGAACTTCCGGCTATCTGGTTGAATGAAAGAGAGATCATTGCCCTCACCCTGGCCCGGCAACTTGCCGCATCAATCCCGAATCGGAAACTGAAGGATTCTCTGGCTAAGGTTCTGAAGACATTCTTCCGGCATCTCTCCAATAAAATAGGTATTGAGTATGAGGACATCGCCGAGAAGATATCTTTAAAGAATGTCGAGTATTACGGTACGGACGAGACCCTCTTCGAAAAAGTGCTCACCGCGCTCTTCAGGGGCCATCCGGCGGAAATTGTATATTACTCGCCCCACCTGGACCAGACCTCTGCGAGAAAAATCCTCCCCCTGCATCTCCTGAACTATATGGGCAACTGGCACCTCATTGCCTATTGTACGCAGAAGAAGGCCCTGCGCACCTTCGTGCTCTCCAGAATACAGGAATACAATCCCACAGACGGCCGGATTCCTCTACCGGAGGACATTCCGCGCCTTAAAGACTATATCCGGGAAAACTTCGGGATCTTTTACGGCGGAGAAAGCATTGAGGTGGCTCTCTGTTTTTCACCCAGGGTAGCGGGTTTTGTAAGAGAGCAGATATGGCACAAGAAACAGGCGCTGGAGCATAAGGAAGACGGCCGCCTGGTCTTGAGGATACCGGTCTCCGACCTCCGGGAGATCAAGCGGGAAATCCTGAAGTACGGAGCGGACGTGGAAGTCCTGGCGCCTGCCGCCCTCCGTGAAGAAATCAAGGCGGAGATAGAGAAGATGGGGGGTATTTATTAGGTCTCACCGCCACGAACGCAAAGGACCTCAAAGTAACCATATGACTGAAAATGAACTGAGCAAGATCATTTTGGATGCAGCTTTCAAGATCCACCGGGCACTTGGTCCAGGCCTGCTCGAGAGTGCGTATGAAGCATGCCTGGTGTATGAGCTTAAGAACACAGGTCTGAAGGTAGAGAATCAGTGCTTACTCCCGGTTTCATATGAAGGCGTCCAGGTAGATGCCGGTTACCGGATTGACATCCTGGTGGAGGACAAGATCATTCTGGAATTGAAGTCTGTAGATCAGATCGCTCCCATTCATGAGGCTCAACTCCTAACCTATCTCAAGTTGAGCGGGTGCAAGTTGGGATTCTTACTTAACTTCAATGTCACGCTTTTGAAAGACGGGATAAAGAGGATGGTCAACGGACTGTAGTTTTCACCGCAATGGACGCAATGGGACGCAACGTTTAAAAAGAACCCGTGGTTCTGTGCCTGCACGTGTCACAGAGGCGAAGGTGTCAAGAGATGTGCTGAAAAATGTTTATGGTTTTACTTTGCGTAACTTTGCGCCTTTGCGGTGAAATAAAAAATTCTCACTCGGTAATTATTTGGGGGAGTGGGTTTGGTATAGTGCAAAATAGACAGGAAGGCTTTGCGGGAATGCGTTGTGTTGTGGTGGATGTTGAAACCACCGGTTTGTCCCCGGTAAATGGGGATCGGGTCATAGAAGTCGGGGCGGTGGCTATTGACGCAGGGATCGCTCTTGCCGAATTTCACAGCCTTGTTTTTGTGAGAAAACCTATTCCTACGCTGGTTCAGCAGATACATGGGATAACGAATGAGATGCTGGTCGGCAATCCGGAACCGGAAGAGGTATTTCCACGGTTTCAGGAATTCATCGGAAACAGTATTCTGGTGGCCCACAATGCGCAATTCGACATCAGGTTTCTGCAACATGAACTTGGTCGTTTGGGGCTGGGCCTGAATAACAGATACCGCTGTACGCTGGAAATGAGCAGAAAGCGTTATCCGTGGCTCCCGAATCACAAACTGGAAACAGTATTCCGGCATCTGTTTGGTAAAACGACCACAGAAATGCAGGCACACCGTGCTCTCAGCGATGCCAGAATGGTGGCGCGGGTGTGGTTGGAATTGATGAAAAGATGAAAAGCGATTGATTTTCCACCACAAACGCTGGGCTTCCGGTAGCCGTGTGGTGGAAATCTACTACGACATAATTTGACGGGTGATATATCTTACGAGCAGTATGAAAGAAGCGGAACTCAAAAGCTACTATCGGTATTGGGGGAAGGCTGACCCGAACTATCCTAGCGAGCCGAAATGGCATCCGCTGGTGTACCATTGTCTGGATGTTGCGGCGGTGGCGCGAACTTATCTCAAAATGCATAGCAATCTCTTGTCTTCGTTAAGCGCTATTTTGCGAGCAACCCCTGATGACATTCTTGATGTCGTTTCATTTTTTGCATCTTTTCATGATATAGGAAAACTAAGCGTGCCCTTTCAAGAGTCCATATCCATACAAAAGCCCTGTGATGATAACCGGGAGGGGGAAAGATCATTTATCGGACACGTGTTGCCGGGGTGGCGTATCTGGAACGAACTGCCTTCGATGCAGCAGCTTCGTGACAAAATTGACTTGAGCTACAGGTTTGATGCTTGGTGTTTTGCATCTCTTGCCCATCATGGTCATCCGCCTCGGCAGGATGGAACTTCTGTCATGTTACGACAATGTTTCCCACCTGATAGATGTGACGAGCTAGAGCTATTAATCGACGATCTTGCAAAAATCTTCCTAAACGGCCAAATGCCTGTCATAGGGAGTGAAGTAAAGGCCGACTATAATCACGCATCATGGATCATAGCTGGGCTTATAATAATATCCGACTGGATAGGCTCAAATCCTACTTGGTTTCGATATGCAGATCTACCAACCAACAGTAAGCCCGTTGATACGTTGAAGATGTACTGGGAGAAAAAAGCTCTGCCAAATGCTAAAAAAGCCCTCAGTGAATGCGGATTGAAACCCATTGGAGTATCTTCGAAAACAGGCATGAGACGCCTTTTCCCAACTATTAAACAGCCTACAGAATTGCAAACACTGGCACAAACAGTTGAAATCGATGCCACGCCGACTCTTTTTATTATTGAAGATGCTACGGGGACAGGTAAAACCGAGGCCGCGATTGTGATAGCGCATCGTCTGATGATGGCTGGACGAGGAGATGGAATATATTTCGCCCTTCCTACCATGGCGACGTCAAATAGAATGTATGAGCGAATACGCAAAGTTTACCGAAAATTTTATAGAGGCGGTAGGCCCAGTATTGTGCTTGCTCATAGTGCGGGAGCGACAGCACTTGCTTTGGAACGTTATATTGCCACCGGACAAGACCATGAGGAGGATTCGGTTACCGAATGCAGTGCATGGATAGCCGATAGTCGTAAAAAAGCACTTCTGGCGCATGTGGGGGTAGGGACGATAGACCAAGCCCTTATGGGTGCGCTCAGAGTCAAACACCAGTCTATGAGGCTCCTTGGGCTTTCGAGAAAAGTTCTTGTGATCGATGAGATACATGCGTGTGAACCTTACGTTCTGGAGATACTTCAGGAGTTGCTGGCTTACCACGCTGCACAAGGGGGGAGCGCAATACTTCTATCGGCGACGATTCCCACAGGGCTGCGAATGAAACTTGTAAATGCCTTTGCAAAGGGAAGAGGTAATGATGTTGTAACCTTAAAAGAGGGTTCGTTTCCTCTTATCACGCAGTATGATGAAAATATAAAGCCACCGTTGCCAATTCCATTGCCAAACGATGCTGAAATGGACAAACGGCCTTCTTACCGGCCAGTCAAAGTTATAACGATTCACAGTCTCGATCAAGCCATACAAGTTATCAAGCAGTCTGTATCAAATGGCAAATGTGTTTGTTGGGTTCGAAATACAGTAATTGATGCCTATGAAGCCTATGAGAAATGTCTTGAGTTTAAGCCCATCCTATTTCATGCCAGATTCACCCTCGGGGACCGGCTACGGATTGGGATGGAAGTGGAAACTTTGTTCGGAATCAAAACATCAACTAAAAAGCGGAGAGGGAAGCTTGTGATTGCAACACAAGTCATTGAACAGTCACTTGACGTTGATTTTGATGTTATGATTACAGACCTTTCTCCCATCGATTCAGTTATTCAGCGTTCGGGCAGACTCCATCGCCATCGTATCAGAGATGAGCGCATTCTCTATGTTCTTATGCCCGATCCTGATAAGGTTGACAGACGTGACTGGTACTCATTCATGTTCCCGAGGACTGCCCACTATGTCTATCGTCACTGGGGGCAACTGTGGTTAACCGCACGCTGGCTTGTGGATCATGGAAGCTTTCGGATGCCATTTGATGCTCGTGAAATGATCGAGTTTGTTTATAGAGGTGATACTGAAATACCGAAACCGCTGTTATCATCGGAAACCCGGAGCATCGGCGACGATGCCGCAGATGCGCAAATGGGAAGGTTGAAAGCCCTTGACTTCGATGAGGGCTATTCGCCGGAAGGATGGAAAACATGGCTTGATGATGAGAGCGCACCGACAAGACTTGGCGCACCTACATCTACCGTTGTTCTGTGCAAAAGGGATAAAAGCGGGAAAATTTGTCCTTTGCATAACATTGGAAAGCACGGATGGGATGCGTCCAGCCTTACGATAAGGAGCGCCCTTATCTACGAGGAAAATTCCGCCGAGAAGGAAGAGATTGCAGCTACCAAGACTGTAAGGAAAAAACGAGTGTTTGTTGTTCTGTCGCAAAACGGAGAGTGGTGGGTCGGCCGGGCAGTAAATAAGAAGGAGAAAGTGGTCAAAATCGAGTATAGTCATAGCAAAGGATTGCAGGTTACCGAACAATGAAATTGAGCCAGGCTTTGTGGAGGTATATGTGAATATCCTTTTGAGTGATTGGTTGCCGGTTTATCTGAAGGACGGGCGGAGAGTGAAGATTGCGCCGTATGAGTTAGCGAAGAACCCCCGGAGCAACCCGGCGGTCTCCCTTGCTTTTAACCGCCCGGACCTTGATGCAACCGTTGTAGAAATGCTTATCGGGATGCTACAAACATTCTATTGCCCGGATGAGCGTGTCAAAGGTATGGACTGGTCGTATGTTTACAATAATCCTGATTCTGATAAACTGCATGCTGCCTTTGAACCCTTTGCGCCATATTTCAATCTGCTTGGTGACGGTATCAGATTTATGCAAGATCGTTCAATTCGTGATGAAACAAATGAGAAAGAACTCGATCCTGGCGAACTTCTCATCGATATTGACGCTAACCGGTCTCATTTCAGAAAACAACGAATGGAATCCCTCTGTCTTTCATGTATGACCGCTGTGCTTTACACGTTGCAAGTAAGAGCCTATTCCGGGGGAAGCGGTCACAGACAAAATATACGCGCTGCCAATGCATTTACAACTATTGTGAAGGGGGAAACATTGTGGGAAACTTGTTGGCTCAACGTTATGGGGAAGAGTACAGTCGAAAAGTATGGAAACGCCAAGAAAAGCATGCCTGAAGATATATTCCCTTGGGCTCTAACATCAACGGAGCGGGTCGAATTAAAATCAGAAGATGTGTCACTTCTCCATTGCTACTGGCAAATGCCTCGGAGGGTTTTTCTAAAGAGCACTAATAAGGGTAACTGTATGCTTTGTCATGGCGAGGACACATGTGTGACAAAGGTAGTTTCAAGCCCAAGAGGTGTGCACTATTACGGTATCGATTCAAAGGGCAGAAAACAGACCGGCGAGAATTGGTTTCATCCATTGTCACCAGTAAAGATAAATGATGAGAAACCATTTTACAAGTTATTTGACCACAGCGAATATGGTGCGCGCTACAAGCATTGGCTTGCATTGACGCGGGCAGAACCTGCACCCTGCATAATTGCTGCGAAGCAAAGAAATAAAGCAGAAAAACTATGGGCGTTCGGATATGTTTGTAGCTCAAAAATGGCTCTTTTTTGGGACGATGGAGAGTTTTCTATTATTTCTCTCCCCACTGGAGATAAATTAGCAGAAAAAGATGCAGAGCATGTGGTACATCAATTGGTGGACATAGCTACGAAGGCTGCAGAACATTTGCAAAAGTACGCAGGTAAGGCGATAGCATTGATTGCTAAAGGCGAGAAAGGGAGAAAGGTGAAGTTGCCCGTAATTGATAAAGAGCCGTTTTCTACTCGCTTCTGGCAGGTTTCAGAGCAAGATTTCTATTTGCATGTAAAAAGATTGCTGGATGTTGTCTCTGGCGATATAAGCCTGGAAGAAGTATTGCTGAGTTGGAGCAAACAAGTAAAATTCCATGCCATCAATGTATTCGATTCGTTCGCTGAGTTTGATGCCTTTAATTCAGGAACGATGAGTATTGTCGCAGAGCATAGAGCTATTCTAATAAAATCATTAAGTAATCTCTATAAGACGAGGAAGGAGGACAAAAGTGGAAAGAATAAGATTCCACGGTGACGAGAAGGCTTGTGATATTCTTATGGCATGGCGCAAAGAATTGGCGAAGCACACAGCGGCCCGGGCCGAGCTTAGGCGAGCGCAAACGCCTTTGGATGTTGCACAAGTTGGGTTTTACCATGTCCTAATTCGCAGGCTCAGAAAAGCAGGTTACGGTTTAAATTCATATAACTCAGATAAAGTGGCGGTTGCGGCTGCCCTTGTTGCGCGGATCAGGTATCACAACGGTAATAACTTCTTTGCGGCACAAATGGCAAAAGAAAAATTTAAGGGCACGCCTTTCATATCGAAAATGCGATTGAAGCGTATCCTCGCCGCAGAAGAGCATGAGGACGTAATAAGGGAACTTTCTTCGGCCATTCGGATAATGGGAGACCGTGCAAACATTACTGATCTAGCGGATGCTGTTGTCAATTGGAATGACTGGACACGGCGTGATTGGCTTTATAGATATCATGGTAATACAGACATTTAAGAAAAGGAGAAAACAATATGAAACTAGAAAAACAAAATACGTTTCTGCAGCTTCACATTCTTACGGCCTATCCACCGTCGAACTTGAATCGTGATGAGTCAGGGATGCCGAAAACTGCGAAATTTGGCAGTGTCAATCGTGGAAGAATATCGTCACAGTGCAATAAATACTGGTATCGAAATGGTGATGTATTTGGAAGTCTAGTAAAGGGTCTGCACACGAGGAAATATGTTTCCGCAATATTTGCGCCATGCTTGGAGGAACATGAAGTTCCAGAAGCGGAAATTAGGCTTTGGTCTACGGATGTATTTAAGATGCTTGGCGGCAAGGTAGACGAAGACGCATCCGATCCAAAAAGCGAGAATCTCGATGAAACGGAGCCAGAAATAGACGATGGCAAATGGGCTAAATTTTCGCACAACCAGGTGATTGTTATCAAGGCTGGTGAAGTCAAAGCGCTTGAGAAAATTGCTGCGGACATCGCCACCTATGTGAAAAAGAAAGAGCATCCTGCTTATATCGACGAAATCGAGAAATTGCGCAAGGATGTAGCATCAAAAAAAGAAAAGGAAGAAAAAGCTGACAAGGGCAACAAGAAAAGACAAAGCCAAGCCCAAAAAAATCCTGTTGCAGATAAGTTGGCTGAACAAATGGAGATCTACGCAAAGGATTATGCTCCTTCCATTGATATTTCACTTTTCGGTCGTATGTCGGCATCACGCCCTGATTGGAATGTGGAAGCAGCATGTCAGGTTGCCCATAGTTTCACAGTGCATCCTATTGTCAATGAAGTCGATTATTTTACGGCTGTTGACGACATTAACAAAAGAGGCGCAGCGCTTGTTAGTTCCGCTGGTTTCAATTCCGGCGTTTATTATCTGTACGTATGCCTCGACACGAAAACGCTTTTAGAAAATTTGAAGGACCGTAAACTTGCAAAAGATGTTGTAGATGCCCTTGTTTACTCTTTGGTCTCTGTTTCACCAGGGGGAAAGCAAAATTCACACGCATCACGGGCTCTTGCATCTTTTGTACTTGCCGAAAAAGGGCCGATTCAACCCCGTTCTCTTGCCGCGGCATTCCTGAAACCGATCCGAAGTGAGGATGTCGTTAATGATTCGATAGAAGCACTAAAAAAGGTTAAGACCGATTTCGATTCAGCTTACTCATTCGCCAAACCCGATGAGAAAACAGGTGAATACATTTTCGATATTCACAAACGAGTCGGTTCATGTGAAAAACTGGCTGAATTTTGCCGCGACCTTCCCGAATTGAATAAAGAGTGAGGTGAACAATGGAATTCTTAGCCTTCAGACTATTCGGCCCGATGGCATCTTGGGGTGATACAACCCTTACGAGGCGGCGGCCAACTCTCCATGCCCCTACAAAATCAGCAATCGCCGGTCTCATTGGAGCTGCGCTTGGCCTGAGAAGAAGTGAACCGGAAGGCTTCTGGAGTGAATTTGCCACATCATTCGGCATGGCTATTAAAGTTGATCATGCGGCAGAACAACCCCTCGGTGATTATCATACAGTGTTCACTTATAAGCAAAATGAGGAGTCGTTGTGTGCCACACGCCATGAGGAAATAAAACGAATAAGGCAAGCGCTTAAGGAGAAAAAAGACGACTGGAAAAACTCCCTTATCTTAACGAGTCGCTATTACCTTCTTGATTTTCTCGCTACAGTCGTTATCTGGCGAAAAAATGAAAGCTTCCCGACATTTCAAACAGTCACAGAAAAGTTGACATGCCCAAGGTTTCCGCTATATCTCGGGAGAAAATCTTGCCCTGTAGGATTGCCGCTCGAACCTCAGACAGTGCCATGCAATACGCTCTCGGAAGCTTTTCTCACTGCCGAGACGCGATTTAAGCAATTTGACAGCATCAAACCATTACAGGACCGAAAAGAGTCTGTTGTTTATTGGGAAGAAGGTATTTCACTAGGAAACCCTCTTGCAGGTATGCCGATCATGACGAGAACGCATAATGACTTGCCAGTGTCGCGAACATCGTGGACTTTTTCATCGCGCATGGTCAAATATGCTGCATGGCCAAAGGAGGCGTTGCCATGATCTTTAGCAGAATTATGCTTAAAGATGGCATTAATCCAGTAGAACGTGTATGGTCTCACGTAAGCACCGAGGATTATGCCCTTCATCAAACTGTCTGGGATTTATTAGCAACTAACGGAGGTGGACGAGATTTTCTATTTCGTACGGAAAAGATCAGGGGAAATCCGGTTATCTATACAGTATCGCACAAACGACCATTTGCCCCTGATAATTCACCATGGTATGTGGATGCTAAGCCATATAATCCGGCGATTGTAAATGGCGAACGACTCATATTTTCTGTACGAGTCTCAGCTTGCAAAAAAAGATACGAAGAAAACGGAAAACTAAAAAAGACAGACATCGTGATTGCAAAAAAGAAGAAATTGCGCGATGAACGGGCCCCGATTGAAATGCCTTCAAATCAGGAAATAGCACATATGGCAGCTTCGGAATGGATGAAACGTCAAGGCGAACATAATGGGTTTGAATTAATTGACTTCCAAGTGACCCAGCATGAGTGGCATGAGTTCAGGAAGACAAATAAAGCTGGCACATTTGATATCGCTTTTTCCTCGCTGGATTTAGATGGAACACTTCTTGTGACGTCGCCTGAAGGCTTCAAGAAAGTTTTATTTCAAGGGATAGGTTCTGCCAAAGCCTTCGGCTGCGGTCTCATGCTGGTGAGGCGGGTGTGAGCGTTCGGGCTCGTGCGGATGGGAAGTGAAGTCGTGACAATTTGTCACGGGTAGCGACGATGGGTTGGGAAGGGGGTACAAATTGTACCCCCCTTGGAGGTTCAGTCGTCGACAGGATGTCGACAACTCTTGGCAACGAGCTGTTGCAAAAGATGCAACAGTTCATATGTCAACAACGCAGCTAATTATTTTTGCATCGCACCAGTTGTCCGAAAATTCCGGACAACTGCCGCTGGCACGGCGGTCGTATGAAGCGCGACAGGGAAAAAACCGGAAAAAGGATTGCGCCATGACCGAACCCATCCTCCCTCCCCTCAAACCTGTCCCTATGAAGGACCGCGTCTCGGTCCTGTTCGTGGAGAAGGGAAATCTCGACGTGTTGGACGGGGCGTTTGTGGTGGTGGACAAAAACGGGGTACGCACGCATGTCCCTGTGGGCGGAGTGGCGTGTCTCATGTTGGAACCGGGAACGCGTGTCTCCCATGCCGCTGTTACCCTGGCTTCACGGGTCGGGTGCCTCCTCGTCTGGATCGGCGACGGCGGGGTGCGGCTCTATGCCTCCGGACAGCCGGGAGGCGCGAGAGCAGACCGGCTTCTCTACCAGGCAAAGGTGGCGCTGGATGACGATGCGCGTCTGAAAGTTGTCCGCAAGATGTACGCCATGCGATTTAAAGAAGCCCCGCCGGAGCGGCGGAGCGTTGAACAGTTACGTGGCATCGAAGGGGTAAGGGTACGTAAGATGTACGAGCTTCTGGCCCGCCAATACAGAGTGGAATGGAAAAGCCGTAACTATGACTACACCCAATGGGAGAGCGGGGACGTCCCCAATCGCTGCCTCAGTTCTGCCACGGCCTGCCTTTACGGAATCTGCGAGGCCGCTATCCTGGCCGCAGGATACGCCCCCGCCGTCGGCTTTATTCATACGGGCAAACCGCAGTCGTTTGTCTATGACATTGGGGACATCTTCAAATTTGAAACCGTTGTGCCGGTTGCTTTCCGCATTGCAGCCAGAAAGCCTTACGATCCTGAACGGGAAGTCCGTCTGGCATGCAGGGACGCCTTTCGTCAGACCAGGTTGCTTCACCGCATTATCCCGACGATAGAAGAGGTGTTGGCGGCAGGCGGACTGTCAATGCCAAAGCCGCCTGAAGAATCCATAGCGCCGGCAATCCCCAACAAGGAAGGTATAGGCGATGCTGGTCATCGTGGTTGAAAATGCGCCGCCCCGTCTGCGGGGCCGATTAGCAATATGGCTTCTGGAAGTCAGAGCAGGCGTCTATGTGGGGAAGGTGTCAAGGCGGGTGCGAGAAATGATTTGGGATACTATTGGAAAAGGAATTGAAGACGGCAATGCAGTCATGGTCTGGAGCACGAATACCGAATCCGGTTTTGACTTTTTGACCCTGGGCCAGAACCGCCGGATTCCTGTAGAAATGGACGGCATTAAACTTGTTTCCTTTCTGCCGGAGAATGATGACCAAGGCATAGTTGAAACATGATTTTTAGCGCTATTTTTTCGGTAGAATTTTGCTCTTTGAAAATTAAATAGGAAATCAATGGGATAGAAGAAGGGTGTTCCCCACAGGCGTGGGGATGAACCGCAGGGAGGGAGGGCTTCATGAGGGCCTCCGAGGTGTTCCCCACAGGCGTGGGGATGAACCGCTCATACGGCACGCTGGTAGTGACCGAGACCAGTGTTCCCCACAGGCGTGGGGATGAACCGTTCAAAAGACGACATGCCCTTGGTGTTGATTGGTGTTCCCCACAGGCGTGGGGATGAACCGTTAGAGGACGGCATTACAACCCTGGACACCGGGTGTTCCCCACAGGCGTGGGGATGAACCGGTAAAGTGGAACATGCCCACGCAGGAAATGGAGTGTTCCCCACAGGCGTGGGGATGAACCGGTCTCTTAACAACGGCCTTAGCGAGCCAGCAAGTGTTCCCCACAGGCGTGGGGATGAACCGACGGATACATAGCGTTTACCAACATCGACGAGGTGTTCCCCACAGGCGTGGGGATGAACCGTGACCGAGTCCACGGCCTCTCTCGGACTAAAAGTGTTCCCCACAGGCGTGGGGATGAACCGTATGAAACCAAAGCAGTTAGGGCATAACACTTGTGTTCCCCACAGGCGTGGGGATGAACCGGGGCTTTCTTTCAGTCAGCATAAATCTGAGACGTGTTCCCCACAGGCGTGGGGATGAACCGGCAGCTTGAGCGGCGTTAAGAGAAACACCGTCGTGTTCCCCACAGGCGTGGGGATGAACCGCCGTTCAACCCGTTTGAACGTTTAAATTACGTGTGTTCCCCACAGGCGTGGGGATGAACCGACTACCATCCTCCTTACGCACGAGATCACTACGTGTTCCCCACAGGCGTGGGGATGAACCGATGGCCAACCTGGTCCGTACATTCGGGTGGACGTGTTCCCCACAGGCGTGGGGATGAACCGCTGGTCGAGCAGATCATGTTTGCGGCCAAGACGTGTTCCCCACAGGCGTGGGGATGAACCGCCTTTTCTGCATTCCTTTATGTACCCTCATAAGTGTTCCCCACAGGCGTGGGGATGAACCGGTCAATGAGGGCATCGGATCCCTTCGACTCGAGTGTTCCCCACAGGCGTGGGGATGAACCGGTCTAAATGGAGTGCGAACCGATCAGATTCAAGTGTTCCCCACAGGCGTGGGGATGAACCGAATATAAAAGAATGTCTTCCGCGGGAGTAGAAGTGTTCCCCACAGGCGTGGGGATGAACCGACAGTGTGGGTTTGGATGGAGAATTTGGACCTGTGTTCCCCACAGGCGTGGGGATGAACCGTGTATTTCCTGTAAGACAGTGTGGGTTTGGATGTGTTCCCCACAGGCGTGGGGATGAACCGACCCGTGTTTGTTGTGGGTCTGATGTTGTTGAGTGTTCCCCACAGGCGTGGGGATGAACCGTTCTCAAGTTTCAAATCTCAAATATCAAATCTGTGTTCCCCACAGGCGTGGGGATGAACCGTACCTGCATGACATCTTTGGGACGTCTGCGCCGTGTTCCCCACAGGCGTGGGGATGAACCGTCCAGAGTAAAGCGTAGGCTCCCCGCCAGAAAGTGTTCCCCACAGGCGTGGGGATGAACCGGGTGGTATAATGACCGAATACATCACATGCAAGTGTTCCCCACAGGCGTGGGGATGAACCGATGCCGACCTGTGCTCCCACAGGTATTATTGTGTGTTCCCCACAGGCGTGGGGATGAACCGTTGATTTCCACATTATTTCCCCCGGAGATCACGTGTTCCCCACAGGCGTGGGGATGAACCGCCATCTATGACGGCGGCCCTCTGGACATCCTGGTGTTCCCCACAGGCGTGGGGATGAACCGATTTTTTCTCCTCTTATTTTTCCTTTAGAAATGTGTTCCCCACAGGCGTGGGGATGAACCGCATGGAGGCCCCGGCCAGAACCAGACCGCCTGGTGTTCCCCACAGGCGTGGGGATGAACCGGGGATGTAGATTCGGAATTTGATGACGGGCTGGTGTTCCCCACAGGCGTGGGGATGAACCGGCGGATATTACTGCTATGCCACGTTGTCCCGCGTGTTCCCCACAGGCGTGGGGATGAACCGCCATCTATGACGGCGGCCCTCTGGACATCCTGGTGTTCCCCACAGGCGTGGGGATGAACCGCCGGAACCGCTGCCGAAAGCCGGAACCGAAAGGTGTTCCCCACAGGCGTGGGGATGAACCGGTGCTTAAATTCCTGGCCGCCGATTCCGTGGAGTGTTCCCCACAGGCGTGGGGATGAACCGACGTAAGGAGTGACCTCCAGATTCTCGTCCAAGTGTTCCCCACAGGCGTGGGGATGAACCGCATATCAGAGATGAAATGCTCCAACCAAGGGAGTGTTCCCCACAGGCGTGGGGATGAACCGTTTTATTACCTTTTTTACCCCGGCCTCCTCCAGTGTTCCCCACAGGCGTGGGGATGAACCGTAGTTGTAACATAAAAATTATAAAATCCAGCAGTGTTCCCCACAGGCGTGGGGATGAACCGGTCGGCTTTCCTTGAATGATTAATATTTTGAAGTGTTCCCCACAGGCGTGGGGATGAACCGTCTTTCTTAAAACAAAGCGCGCCGGCTATAACGTGTTCCCCACAGGCGTGGGGATGAACCGTAGTATTCATCATCGGCAGTTCTGAATGTTCGGTGTTCCCCACAGGCGTGGGGATGAACCGCGGCAGAAAAAACATCTTCCAAACCAAAATTTGTGTTCCCCACAGGCGTGGGGATGAACCGAGATTGAGGCGTGGAAGGCGGAAGGTGAAAATGTGTTCCCCACAGGCGTGGGGATGAACCGATGCTTTTACTCAGTCATTCCATGAAATTTGTGTGTTCCCCACAGGCGTGGGGATGAACCGGTATGATTATCTTGGAAGACCTCGATACTGCCGTGTTCCCCACAGGCGTGGGGATGAACCTCATTGAATCCACCGACGCCGATTATGAGATACGTGTTCCCCACAGGCGTGGGGATGAACCGCTGGCAAGATTAGAAAATGTAAACTTTGAGGTGTGTTCCCCACAGGCGTGGGGATGAACCGGCGGCCAACGACATATCGGCTGTGGGCGTGATGTGTTCCCCACAGGCGTGGGGATGAACCGGTATGTTTTCCCGCGATGAGCTCATGCTCATGGTGTTCCCCACAGGCGTGGGGATGAACCGTCACAATTGGACTGCCGCAGCTGGCTGGTTTTGTGTTCCCCACAGGCGTGGGGATGAACCGTTCGTCTAGTATTTCGTCGCAGTCAGCACGCAGTGTTCCCCACAGGCGTGGGGATGAACCGGTGATGTATTGAGCTATAACCTCCCTGGCCTTGTGTTCCCCACAGGCGTGGGGATGAACCGGGATAGATACCGAGACTATGTATCTCACGCTAGTGTTCCCCACAGGCGTGGGGATGAACCGGCACACCAGAAAAACTACAACGAGCCAAAATGGTGTTCCCCACAGGCGTGGGGATGAACCGTAATTTTATCACGTGATTATCACGTCCATCATGTGTTCCCCACAGGCGTGGGGATGAACCGTATAGAATCCCTTGGTCAAACACCACAGCGCCGTGTTCCCCACAGGCGTGGGGATGAACCGCCGGTATCTTATATCAGACAACCTCGTGCCTAGTGTTCCCCACAGGCGTGGGGATGAACCGGCAGGGGATCTACCTGCAATAGATTTAAGGGCGTGTTCCCCACAGGCGTGGGGATGAACCGTGAATGGATAATGCCAAAATTGATTTACAACAGTGTTCCCCACAGGCGTGGGGATGAACCGGGCTGGTCCCAGGAACGGTTGACAATGGAGATGTGTTCCCCACAGGCGTGGGGATGAACCGACGTAAGACCTGACCGAAAGGCAGGCAGCCCAGTGTTCCCCACAGGCGTGGGGATGAACCGCTAAAAACCCCGATATTATTGATAACGAGTGAGTGTTCCCCACAGGCGTGAATGGAGTAATGGGGACGGAGTTAGTTTAATAGCTTAACCTCATTTTTCTTGGCAAATCGTTCACCTCGTTGGATAGCCTGGGACACAGAAGGCCAGCTGATATTGAAATACCGGGCCAGATGTAGATGTAGGGTGGGCTTCGCCCACCACGCCGCTCGTGTTCCCTACACACGTGGGGATGAACCGGACTATGGCCTGCTTTTTCATCGGACTCGCCCGTAACCCGGCCTGTTTTCAGGGTGGCCGTAGTAATCTTCTGTGGGTCGAAGGGAACAATATGCGCTTGTTCAGCGCTTCTTACGGCTTTGGGAGTTTACTCACAGTGTTCCGGTTCTATGTCGAGGATTAAAGACAGCGCTTGTTTTATGAGGTGTATTTTTTCTTCCGGGATGCTTCCGATCTTTTCAGCAAAGCGTTGATGGCTTATTGCCCTGATTTGAAAGCAGTCGACCGCCGATATTTTTTGCAGCTGGTTGTTTTTGTCAGGTTCGATAGGAACAAAGAGAGGGTTATTTGTCCATTGGGAGTCCCAGGCGGTCAAGGGTACTACAATAGCAAGTTTCAGATGCTTTTTATGGCCACCGTTTAGAACGATTACAGGGCGCTTTTTTTGGATTTCACTTCCGATTGTCGGATCGAGATTTACCCAGTAAATTTCACCGGTTTTCAAAATCGTCTCCTTCTATTGACTCGAAGACGTTGCGGTATGTCGTGGCATCCAACATTTCCATAGCCTCTTTTCTCTTCAGTTCCCGAAACTTCTTGCGATCTTCCTGCACTCTGGCTGCCACCGCTTTTCTCATATAGTCGCTCAGACTTTTGTAACGAAGCCGCCTATATGCCTTCTTAATAAACTCATAGTCTTTGGGATCAATTTGAACCTTGGTTGGTTTCAGCATGGAATCCCCCTTTTTCTTTTTTGTTTGCCACAGAATGGGGATAAAATCAAGACCTAATAAAATGGGACATATAATAGGGCTAATTTTTTGGGGAAATTCCCCTTTTAGGTTTGATTTTACGGCGGATCAGGCTACGACTCGCGCCGTGTTCCCCACATGCGTGGGGATGAACCGCAGAGAGAGCGCCCGCAAGGGCGGGTGAGGATTGAAACTCGCTCTCCCGCTTGGTGGGCAAGACCCACCCTACGTAGCTGACCGCCCTATAACAACCAAGATGGGTGCGGAAAGAAAAAGATTCCTTGAGCGGCATCTGCTGAGGTATAATAATTAGTGTTCATCCGAAAACTACCGTTTCCGGCTTCACGCTTTCAGCGATCAGCGATTAGCTGTCAGCATGTTTGTTATCCGTTAACCGTTGTCCGGCATTTTCTTTCGGTAAACGGTCAACAGTGAACGGTGGACCGGCTTCATGCCGATAAGGGAAGTCTTTCATGTGTGAATTCTGTATAAAACACGGAGAAGGTAAGAAGTGGTATGAAAATATCACCAATTATACCGAGGAGATGTTTCATCAGGTAAGCTCCGAAAAAAAGCTGAAGGCCTATCTCAAGAATTTCTTTCATTCTCTGAGCATAGATGTACAAAGGGCATATACATGGAAAAAACGTCTTCCCCGTATTTACCGTCTTCTTGTCTATCCCCTGGTTCTCTCCCTCGCTCCGCTCGGTAGAGAATGCGGCATTTAAAGAAAACACACTTCGGACAGATTGTGCCTGTCGAAGATATCGAAAATATCCTGGATAACTTCACATCCGTGGTAAGATTGCCGTGTATTTGCCGGAAGGTGACCACAGGCGAAAACAAAAGGTATTGCTTTGGCATCGGCATGGATCTGACCCCGGTATTTAAAGATATCCCTGATCTCAGCGACTTTGACCGGCTATCAAGCAAAGAAGCAAAACAATACATCAGGCATCTTGATGCCGAGGGGCAAACACACAGCGTCTGGACGTTCAATACCCCTTTTATCGGCGCCCTGTGTAACTGCGACAGGGATTGCATGGCGTACAGATTCCAGTTGAAAATGCAGATCGGTAAGGCCATGTGGAAAGGTGAATATGTTGCAGGTATCGATCCCCTTCTGTGCAACGGATGCAAGGAGTGCCTAAAAAGGTGCTACTTTGATGCGATCACGTATGACCGGCAAAATGCAAAATGCTCTGTTAATCCCATAAACTGTTACGGGTGCGGTATATGCCGGGCTGTCTGTAAGAATAACGCCATCAGTTTGATGAACAGAAGCAGTGTCCCGCAAGAAGCACATGACTGGTAAGGTTGCACCTGTCGAAGATACGCCGTAGGCGTGCGCACCTGGTGATTTAGTGGAAAAGGGTTTTAGGGTGATACTTACCCTTTTAATGCCCACCCGGCCCTACGGTGTATGGTGCTATGCGGACAGAGACCTTCATGGACTCGGCCTCGCCGCCGGCATATTTCACGCTGAAGCCGGTATCTAAATAAAGCATCCGCATCTCTTTATTATTAACGGAAAAGGCGTCAATCTTCTTGTCTCCGACATAGACTTCGATGTCTCCCTTCGCGCCTTCGGGCTGGGCGACACAATCCACCCAGTAGTATGTCTTATGGTCTCCATGTCCCTCATGTCCCGGATACGCAGAGACAGTGAGAGTCTCTCCCACCCGTAGCGGCCCACCGGCTATTTCTGTTAATTCCCCCAGTTGGGCAGAGGCAATACTGAAGAAAGCTAAACTGATAACTATCGTCAGAACTAAACTCGCTACTGTCTTCTTCCAAACCACGATCCAGTCCTCCTTGTGTGTGACCCTATAATTCATGTCGTATGTGTAGAGTTCTACGCCTCATCAATTAAGTAATCCATCCCGTAACTATAAACTCTACATCTTTAACATAAAAATAATATATATATTGCATTCTACCAAAATCCTGTCAACAAGTTATTATTATGCAGAGGAGTTGTCAATATAGTGTTTCAATTGAATTCGGATAAAATTTAGAGAAAAAGGCGTTAGCTGAACGTCGGTAGATGCGCCAAAGGCGTGGGGCCCCCCACGCCCCACCACTGACCATATCAGCGGTTTTGACAGATAAATAAAATAGCAGCCATTGACAACTATCACAATTGCCTTGCAAAAATTTTTAGAAAAGTAGTAAAACTGCCGTAACAGATAGATATATAACTTCACATACCCGCTAGCAGGGCGATTCTGTCTAACTGTTTGAAATTATGGATGAGATTCCCTTGTCGCCTCCGCAAATTATTCCCCAGCCCAGACAGGAGCTTAAGGATGTGAACCTTGAACATGGACAAAATGATAACCATAATTTCCAATTATGACCTGGTGGAAAAGTTGGGTGAAGGCCCCCAATCCATCGTTTATAAGGCCTTTCACAAAAAAAATCCGCATCGGCCATTGGCGCTCAAGATTCTAAAAGCAGTCTCCCTATCCGAAAATCAAAAAAGACACTTTCGACAGAAAATCGAGCATCTTAGGGTCTTACATGATACCGGGCTTATTACGCCCTTATCCTTTGAGGTGAGAGGCGATATCCAGTTTTTCACTCAGGACTATTTCGAGGGAATAACCCTCGATGAGTGGGCCCAAAAACAAGCTAAGATTACCATAAATGATTTCTTCACCATAGCTTGTAAGCTGACTGAACTCCTGAATAAAGTTCATGAAGCAGGGATTATTCATGGCGGCATCAAACCCCATAATATATTAATTCAGGCGGAAGCCCTCGATATCCGGCTGATTGACTTTATAACCCCCCTCGATGTGAGAGATGTGAGCCATTTCATTTATGACCGCAGTTTTGTGGAGGGTACTCTCGCCTATACCTCTCCCGAACAGACCGGGCGCATCCACCATAGAGTCAATTTTTCCAGTGACCTCTACTCGCTGGGGATTACCTTCTATGAACTGTTGGCCGGGCGGCTTCCCTTCTTCTCTACCGACCCCCTGGAATTGATCCATTCCCACCTGGCGGAAGAAGCGCCGCCCGTACACGAATTAAATCCCGAACTTCCCGTTATTTTAAGTGAAATCACAGCCAAATTAATGCTCAAACAGCCGGAGAAACGTTACCAGAGCGCCTCCGGGCTTCTGGCCGACCTCAGGTGGTGCCGGGATGAATATTCAGCCACTAGAACAATCAGCGCATTTCCTTTAGGGATTCACGATCGTACCCATCGAGTGGCCTTCATCTCTAAAATGGTGGGACGCGCTAGTGAGGCCGGGATTATCCTTGAGGAATATGATAAAGCGGCTAAAGGGGTTTTCCGCTGCCTGTTTATTTCCGGGCTGCCCGGCATTGGGAAAACCCGCTTGATTCAAGAGCTTCAGAAACCAATCGTGGAGCACCGGGGCTATTTTACCTCAGGGAAATTCGATGTCTATCAAAAGAACATTCCCTATAGCTCCCTTATCCAGGCCCTGAGAAATCTGGTGCGGACCTTCTTAACGGAAAGTGATGAAAGGGTCGCTCTCTGGAGGCAAAAGATTATCGAGGCGGTGGAAAACTATGGTCGGGTGGTCACCGACGTGATCCCGGAACTGGAGATACTGATCGGGTCTCAGCCGGAGGTTAAGCCGCTTCCTCCTGTGGAATCCAGAAACCGCTTTCATGATGTCTTTGGCCGCTTTTTGACCTGCCTGGCCAGAGAGGAACACCCCCTGGTGCTGTTTATCGACGATCTTCAGTGGTGCGATGTGGCCTCCTTTGATTTTCTGGCCAACATCTTTGCCAACTATAAGGAGCATCCGTACCTTTTTCTGGTAGGAGCCTATCGTCATAATGAGGTGGATTCAAGCCATCCCCTGGCAAAGCTAATAAAAAACGTCAAGGAGAACGCGCAACCTCTGAAAGAAATCAGGCTGGAAGCCCTTAAACCCGAGCACTGTGATGAGATGGTCTCCTATATCCTCGATTCTCCTCTTTCACAAACTGTGGTCCTGGCCGATTTTATAACCAAACTTACCGAGGGAAACCCTTTGTTTGTAAGCGAGATGCTGGCCTATTTATATAATGAAGATCTGCTCTTTTTAGATGGAAACAGGCAATGGCAATGGGACATGGATAAGATCCGGCGGTCTGACATGCCGTCCACGGTGGTGGCGCTTTTTAGCTCCAAGGTACAAAAATTGCCTCCGGATACGATTGACCTGCTTGAATACTGCGCTTGCATGGGAAACCGCTTCGCACCAGATGAAATTGCCCTGGTCAGAGAGATCACATTATTGGATACGTTTGAGAAGTTGAAGCCGGCCTTAAGGCAAGGGCTTCTGATAGAGAGCAAGGATCAATTGCAATTCGTGCACGACCGGGTACAGGAGGCGGTCCTGAGCACCATAAAATCGGAAAGGCGGCGGCAGATACATTGGCAGATCGGGAACCACTTCCTTTCGGCGGTCTCCAAAGGAACAGATCTGGAAAAACTGGATAGCCTCTTCACCATCGCCTCCCATCTAAACTTAGGAAGGGAGAGGATGCTGGACAGAGGAACGGCCTACCAATTGTCGGATATCAACTATCACGCCGGTAACAAGTCCCTGGACTCGCTGGCTACAGAAGCGGCCAATGAGTATTTTCGGCAAAGCCTTGAGGTTTTGCCGGATGACTGCTGGGAGGTAGAGTACGACCGTACCTTTAAGATACTCCAGAAACTGGCCAAGACCGAGCTGATGTGCGGAAGATATGAGGGCTCGGAAAAACTGCTCAATCAATTACTCGACCATGCCCAAACCGATCTGGACAAGGCCGAGGCCCTGGCCGAACAGACCACCTCGCTCTCATCCATAGGCAATTTTATAAAGGCCGTTGAAACCGCCAACCGGGGCCTCGCCTTTTTCGAAAAATCGATCCCCGACGATCCTGAGTTGGCGGAGAAAAAACGAGAGCAATTGATGAATGAAATCACCTCTAAATATGGCGACAACATCTGGGACATTATCCTGAATATGCCGTTTACCCAGGAAAGAAAGGGCAAGATTGAACTGGCCTTCTATAGTGAACTTATCCCGGACTTATATATGTCCGGTCTGGTGCCTCAACTCTATCTCTCGGCCGTACAGTCCACCCAACACTGCCTGGAAGGCGGTATGGATGAGTCAGTAATCTACTCCTTTTCGATCATGGGTCTCTATTTGGGGGAACAGGGAGAATTTGAGCAGGCCTTCCGCTATGAAGACCTGGCGCGTAATCTGTCTGAAAAGTACCCAAATACCTTTGGCGCCACCCGGGGGATGAATGGGGTGGTCTGGTGTAACATGCATTCCAGGAGTCATCCCGAAGAGGTGGTTAAATATTGCCTGACATCGATCCAGTGCGGGAAGAATTGCGGTGACCTGTATAACGCCGGGCTATCTTACGGCCCCTTGATGTGGAACCTCCAGGTGCGGGGAGGCAACCTGTCGGCCATTGAGGAGTACGCCCAGGAATGTCTTCAGTTTTCTCAAAAATATAATCTAGCCTTTTCCGTTGGTCTGGCCGAGGCCATGCAGGCCGGGTGGATTGCGCCGATGAAGAAAAATTATACGCCTATCCCCATGGAGGATAGGATCAAAAAATGGGAGAGGGACAATCATATTGCCTCGGCGGGAAGCTATTATGTCCACATGGCCCTAGCCCATTATTATTTCGGGGAGTATGAAAAGGCTGAACAGTATTTGCTGGAAGTGAGGCGGTATCTGACCGGGCTTACCGACAATGTACTGAAGCGGCAGTGGTATGTCTTTCAGGCGCTGAATGCCCTCCGGCTGTATGAAAGGGGGATCGGTTACAAGAGCAAGGAAGAATTGCTGTCTTACATCCAACCAATCATAGAGAAGGTCGAGACCTGGGCCCAATTGGGGCCTTTGTTAAAACCCTATCTGGCCTTTGTCTATGCTGAACTGGAAAGAGTCACCGGGGAGTTCAGAAAGGCCCGGAGCCTCTACTTTGATGCCATAGCTATGGCCCATGAAAAGCGATACACCCTCTTGGAAGGGCACCTTAATGAATGCCGGGGTGAACTCCTCAAGGAGGCCGGGGTGGGGACGGCTGGGGTCTACTTTGCCGAGGCCGCCCGTCTGTATAAAAGATGCCGGGCAGAACGTAAAGAGGCCTTTCTCATGGAGAAACACCCGGAGTATTTTGAGGAAGAGGTCCCGGCTCACCTGCCGGTTGAAGCCGAACCTGCTGGCTACACCCTTCCCTGTCTGGATGTTGACTACCTGATGAAATCCTCCCTGGCCATTTCCGCAGAGATGGACACCGATGTCCTGTTGAAAAAGATTATGAACGTGGTTCTGGAGGCCTCGGGGGCGCAGCACGGATATCTTTTAACGGAAGAGGATGGCAGCCTGATGGTCCGCGCTGAAAGTCACATCATCGAAAAAGATGTGGCCCGGACTGTCAAATATGGCCTGGAAGAGGCCACAGATGTCTGTAAGGCTATCATCCGTTATGTGTATCGAACTAAAGAGAAGGTGGTACTGGACAATGCTTCAGAAGAGGGGAAGTTCAAGGATAACCCGGAGGTTCAGACCCTGCAGCTTCGGTCCGTACTTTGTCTCCCATTGACCAAGCAATCTAAATTGATTGGGATTCTATACCTCGAAAACCGTTTGGCCGACCTGATTTTCACGTCGGAAGAGGCGAGAACGACCGAACTCCTGGCCTCCCAGGCGGCCATCTCTCTGGAAAATGCCCGCCTGGTAGATGAGATGAAAAAGGCGAGAGAGCAAATTAAGGCCTCGCTTGAAGAAAAAGAGGTGCTTCTGAAGGAGATTCACCATCGGGTTAAAAACAACTTACAGGTCATTTCCAGTCTGCTCAGGCTTGAGTCTACGCATATCAAGGACAAACAGGGGCTTGAGATATTCAAGGAAAGCCAGAACCGTGTCCGATCGATGGCACTGATCCACGAAAAATTGTATCAGTCCAAAGACTTTACGCGGATTGACTTTGCGGAATATACCAGAAACCTCACCACTTATTTGTTCCGTTCGTATGCGATCTATCCACAGACCATAACTTCGGAGATAAACGTGGACGATGTCTCTCTGGGTATTGATATGGCCATTCCTTGTGGTTTGATCATAAATGAACTGGTTTCAAATTGTCTGCAACACGGTTTCCCCCGGGGGGGAAAGGGCAAAATCCACGTCGAGCTCCGTTTGGACAAGGACTTGCCTGTGCGCGACACAGAGACCGGCGAGAGGGTTACACTAATTGTCAGTGATAATGGCGTCGGCTTCCCGAAAGATTTGGACTTCCGGAATACAGAAACATTAGGTCTGCAGTTAGTAATTACCCTGGTAAAACAGCTCAAGGGTACGATCGAGCTGGATAGTCCACCAGGGCGGAGTGGAACAGAATTTAAGATTACATTTGCCCGTTACAAATGAAGAAGTTTAGGTAATCAAAAGGTATGCGGGAGGGGGTTAAGACCATGGCGAAGGCACAGATCCTGATTGTCGAAGATGAAAGCATCGTCGCCAAAGATATACAAAATACGTTGAAAATTTTGGGATATGCGGTTTCTGCTGTCGCCTCCTCTGGCGAGGAGGCCGTTAAAAAAGCAGCCGAAACGCACCCGGATTTAGTGCTGATGGATATCGTGCTGGAAGGGGATATGAACGGCGTGGAGGCGGCTGCGCAAATCCGTGCTCGTTTTGATATCCCGATAGTATACCTCACTGCCTATGCAGATGATGAAACATTGCAGCGGGCCAAGATAACAGAGCCCTATGGCTATATACTCAAGCCTTTCCAGGAAAGAGAATTACACACTGCCATCGAGATGGGCCTTTTCAAGCATAAGATGGAAAGGAAGTTAAAAGAGAGTGAACAATGGCTGGCCACCACGCTTAAAAGTATAGGCGATGCGGTGATGGCCACCGATAGCCACGGTTGCGTAATATTTATGAATCCCGTGGCCGAGGCCCTGACGGGCTGGAAGCAGGAAAACGCGGTCGGAAGACCCCTGAAAGAGGTTTTCAATATAGTAAATGAGGAAACCGGTAGAGAGGTGGAGGATCCGGCCACCAGGGTGCTCCGAGAAGGCGTGGTCGTCGGGCTGGCCAATCATACCGTATTGATAGCCAAAGACGGAATGAAACGGCCTATTGATGACAGCGGTGCACCGATCAGAGATGACAAAGGAAATATCACGGGTGTAGTTTTGGTCTTCCGCGACATCACCGAGCGCCGCCAGGCGGAAAAAGCGCTGGCCACTGAAAAGGAACGCCTGGCGGTTACTCTGCGCTCCATTGGGGATGGCGTAATTACCACCGATATAAAAGGGAAAATAGTACTAATCAACAAAGTCGGAGAAGATTTAACCGGCTGGACTCAAGAAGAGGCCATGGACAGACCGCTGGCGGAGGTCTTTCATATTATCAATGAGAACACCCGGAAACGCTGTGAAAATCCTTTTGAGAAGGTAATTAAAACCAATGGTATTGTTGGTCTGGCTAACGATACAGTCCTTGTGGCCAGAGATGATACAGAGAGAATTATAGCTGACAGTGGTGCGCCTATCCGTGATAAAGACGGGAACATTATCGGCGTAGTGCTGGTCTTTCGCGACATTACTGAAAAGCGGAAAATGGAAGAGGAGCTCCTGAAAGCAGATAAGCTTGGATCTCTCGGTATCCTGGCCGGCGGTATCGCCCATGATTTCAACAATATTCTAACGGCAATTTTGGGTAATATTACGCTGGCAAAGGCGTATACAAAACCAGGACATAAAGTTTATGAAAGGTTGACCGAGGCAGAAAAGGCATGCCTGCGGGCAAAGGATTTGACCCAACAATTACTTACCTTCTCCAGAGGCGGAGCACCGATTAAGAAAATAGCTTCTGTCTCAGAATCACTAAGGGATGCAGTCCCTTTTGCCCTAAGTGGTTCCAATATCCGGTGTGAATTTACGATACCAGACGATCTCTGGCCGGTCGAGATCGATGAAGGGCAAATCAGTCAGGTCATCAACAATTTGATAATCAATGCCAGCCAGGCCATGCCCGAAGGCGGGATAATCAAGGTACGGGCTGAAAATATGGTTGTAGACGCCGGACAGGGTCTTCCTCTAAAAGAGGGAAGGTATATAAAGATATCCATTGAAGATCAAGGGATCGGCATACTGAAAGAACATCTCTCAAAAATATTTGACCCCTATTTTACCAGCAAACGGAAGGGGAGCGGTCTGGGGCTTACGGTTGCCTATTCTATTATCCAGAAACACAACGGATATATCGATGTAAAATCCAAGTTAGGAGTTGGGACAACCTTTTTTATTTGCTTACCTGCTTCTGAGCATAGCATAGCGATAAAAGACAAGGAAATCGATAAGATATCTAAAGGAACAGGTAGAATGCTCCTGATGGATGATGAGGAGATGGTCAGGGATGTGGCTGGGGAGATGCTCAGCCATATGGGATATAGCGTGGAGTTTGCTAAAAATGGCGTCGAGGCCATAGAACTCTATAAAATTGCCAAGGAAAGCGGTGAGCCTTTCGATGCAGTTATCCTGGATTTAACCGTCCCGGGCGGGATGGGAGGCAAGGAAGCCATTGAGAAACTGCTGGAAATAGATCCTAACGTTAAAGCCATCGTTTCCAGCGGGTATTCCAATGACCCGGTAATGTCCGATTTTAGAAGATACGGGTTTCGGGCCGTGGTTGCCAAACCATATAGAATCAAAGAACTGGGTGAGACATTGCATGGGGTAATCAGGGGAAGGGCGAGTAACCCGGGTTAAAGATATACACAGCAACTTTACTCACGCCCAATAGAGACACAAAGACGGACTGTAAGCACGAGGCTAACCCCCCTCGAAAAGGCAACACAAACACAAAATTGTCCAGTAAATAAAAAAACGGGGGCAAAAAAACAAAGTGCACTCGTTGTAACAAGCTCATGCGCATGGCGATGAGATCCGGGAAATCCTTCAAAATAGCAAGTCTGATTTATTTAAGTTGAAGCTCTATCTCGCCGCCGGCAGGGCGCTGCCATATCTGGATCAGGCCCAAACGGGCTATTTCAAGCAAGGCGATAAAGGTAAGGATCATCCCGCGGCGGGTCAATGGATCGGTAAAAAGGGCGTGAAAAGAAACAGGCTGCCCCGGCGAAAGAAGATTTAATATCTCATCTATCTTCTCACTTAGACTGATCCGGGTCAGGGTAATATCCATGAAATGCTCGACAGACTCTTTTTCCATCAGGCGGCGAAAGGCGTCTATCAAGTCAAAGATCCCCACGGCAAATGCGGCCGGCTCCTTTTCCTCATCTCCTTCCTTTACTTCATCCGGCACAAAATCGCGGCAAAAGACATCCCTGTCCAGCAGAGGGCGTTTTACCAGTTCCCCGGCGACGTCCTGGATCTCCAAAAGTTCCAGCAAGGGACGTAGAATTTCCAGGCGGGGGTCCTCTTCATCTTCTGCCTGAGGTTGGGGGAGGAGCATGCGCGACTTGATATGGGCAAGGGTGGCCGCCATAACCAGAAACTCTCCGGCCACCTCAATGTTGAGGACACGCATAAGGTCGAGATATTCCAGGTATTGCCGGGTTATTACAGCAATGGGGATATCGTAGATATTGACTTTGTTCTTTTTAATGAGATGGAGGAGTAAATCCAGCGGGCCCTCAAAGGCATCTAATTTGACTTGATATTCCATCTCTGAGTACCCCAGACGGCGCCACGCACCTCTTCCATGGTGGCCATGGCCTGCTGCCGGGCCTTGTGTGATCCTTTCTCCAGAATCTCTATAACCCACTCCGATTTTTTGAGCAGAGACCGCCTCTTCTCCCGGATTGGCTCCATAGCGGAAACGACGGCAGATGCCAGCCTCTTTTTGCACTCCACACAGCCTATAGTCGCTTTTTTGCAGGCATCCGTGATCTCGTCCAGAACCACAGACGGAAAGTAAAGGCGATGCAGGGCAAAGGCAAAGCACCTTTCCGGGTCGCCCGGGTCTTTGCGCCGCATACGGTTGGTATCCGTCACCATCTGGCTTATCTTGTGTGACATTTCTTCCGGCGTATCCGAGAGAAATATGGCATTGCCATAGCTTTTGCTCATCTTGCGGCCATCAATGCCCGGCAGCTTCGGAACCTCGGCAAGCATTGGTTCCGGTATGGGAAAAACCTCTTTGTAAATAAAATTAAAACGCCTTGCTATCTCGCGGGTCAGCTCCACGTGGGGCAGTTGATCGACGCCCACCGGCACCCCGTTTGCCTTGTACATGATAATATCAGCCGCCTGCAACACCGGATAACCTAAAAATCCATAGGTGTTCAGATCCTTATTGACAAGCTGCTCCTGCTGTTCCTTGTAAGTAGGGTTTCTCTCCAGCCAGGGCAGCGGGGTAATCATGGACAGCAGCAGGTGCAGTTCAGCGTGCTCCTTGATTTCTGACTGGATAAAGAGAGTGCTTTTCACCGGATCAATGCCTACACTCAGCCAGTCAATAACCATGTTGACAATATTGCCCTGAATTTCTCCGGCATTATTGTATTCTGTGGTCAGCGAGTGCCAGTCGGCCACGAAGAAAAAACAATCATATTCCTTTTGCAGGGATAACCAGTTCTTAAGTACACCGTGCAGGTGTCCGAGATGGAGGCGGCCTGAAGGCCGCATACCGCTTAGGATCCTCTTCGGTTCCGCCATGAATATCTCCTTACCGGTCAATTGCTCTGTTAACAGCAGGCGAAAACCATATCACTTTGCAACAGCAACCCGGTCAGCATTCTTATCACAGGAAAAACCAGCCGGTCGATAATGCCCGTGAACAGTAATAAAAGTAAAATCAAAAAACCAAAACGCTCTATGCGGGCGTAACTATCGGCCAGTGAGGCCGGGAGAATACCGGCCAGAATTTTGCTGCCGTCTAAAGGTGGGATGGGAATAATATTGAAAATAGCCAACCCGACATTAATGCGCACCGCAGCATAACTCATCAATAAAAGCGGCTCCGTTATAAAGGCCAGCGAAGTGGAAAGGCCCCCGCTGCCCAAACTGAAACCGGAAGCCAGTAAGTGGTACAGAATCGCACTGCAGACCGCCAGGATAAGGTTGGAAAGGGGACCGGCCAGAGATACCCAGACCATGTCTCTCCGGGGATTTTGAAAATTATACGGGTTAACGGGCACCGGTTTTGCCCAGCCGATCATCTGCGTCAGAAAAAATACCACCGTACCCACCAAATCGAGATGTTTTATGGGATTAAAGGTCAGCCGCCCATGCAGACGCGCCGTCTTATCCCCCAGGCGGTCGGCCACCCAACCATGCGCGACCTCATGCACCGTGACAGCCAGCAATACAGCCGGAACCAGTATCACCAGACGTTGTATGGTCTCTTCCAATCTGTAATTATCCCTTCTTTATATAGTTTTCCCGGACAAATCTTAGTTCATCAGGCTTAGACTTCACCGAGCCGTCTAGTTTTGCCTTTAATACGGCTTCAAGGATGGTCTTGAATTGCGGCCCTGGCTCGAGCCCCAAGGCAATGAGATCATCTCCGGTGATCTGCGGTTTTACGCTGCTGAGCTTTGTAATATACAAAGAAATGGCTTTTTGGCCAGTCTTTTTTGCAGCCTTGGCCATCATATATAATATGAATTCAGCGCTAAGCGGTCTTAAGAGCGTGCAAATTTCACTAGGCAGTATGTGCTCCCGTTGATTCAGGTGAGCCAGGCCCTTATTCGCCAGTTCCCGTTCCTGCATCCAACCTGATTTCTGACGGGGTGAAACGGCCAGCCGGTCGCAGAGGGCCCCGAATTCTGCGTCAGCCAAGCGCTCCGTCAGGACTAAAAGATAAGACACCCAGCTCCCGACCGGTTTATCGATGAAAGACAGATGATACCAGGAAAGGGCGGCCTTCAGATTGTTAAACAGATTCTCTATTTCACCGGTGCACGAAATGGCCGGATGAATAAATTTCAGAAGATCAAACCCGGCCAAGCGTTTGACGGCAGGCAATGGGTTCTCTTCAGATAGTATAAGCCTCAGTTCACTCGTAAGCCTTTTGCCGGAAAGCCGGTCGAATAAATTCATACGCACCGCATTCTGGATAAGGTTTGCCGTATGTTTTCCTATCTCCAGGCCATATCTCTGTTCAAATCGTATGGCCCGGAAGACACGGGTAGGGTCTTCCACGAAGCTTAGATTATGCAGGACGCGAATGCGCCTGTCCTTTAGGTCTCGCTGGCTTCCAAAAAAATCAACAAGGGTGCCAAAACGCGGTCGATTAAGTCTTATGGCCAGGGTGTTAATGGTGAAGTCCCGTCGATAAAGATCCAGTTTAATGGAACTTAACTCAACGGTGGGCATAGCCGCCGGATATTCGTAATATTCCAGACGGGCGGTGGCCACGTCTAATTTAAAACCGTCCGGGAAAACGACCACAGCCGTGCCAAACTTCTTATGGCTTTTGACCCGGGCCGAAAACTTTTCCGCCAGCCGCTGGGCAAACCTGATGCCGTCGCCTTCAATAACCAGGTCCATATCCAGATTAGGCACGCGCAGGAGGAGATCCCGGACAAATCCTCCCACGACATACGCGTTGCAATTAACTTCATCTGCTATCTTACCAATGGCCTCCAGTAAGGATATTATATGCGCCGGAAGCCGCTCACGGAGAAGAGCGGTGATATTCCTTTCCCTTGCATAATATCCTTTTTCCTGTTCTTCTATTATATGGTGGGGAATACGTGACTCATCGGCTACCAGAATATTCAGAAGGTCTGTGCGGGTAATAACCCCCACTACCCGGCCGGCCTCTACGACCGGGAGAAAACGCTGTTTGTGATCTATAATGATAGCCTGGATTTCGTAGAAACTGGCCTCCGGACCAACCACCGCAAATTCGGTAGTCATGTATTCGCTGACCGGCAGATTCTCTAATCCATGGAAAATGGCCTTTTCAATGACCCGGCGGGAAATAAGCCCCGCGATCTTGCCGTCTTCTATTACCGGCAGGACAGTTATGTTATAGCGGGTCAGCATCTCATTAGCCTGTTTCATGGGGAGATCCGGGGCGACATGGATAACCGGGCCGGACATAATCTGCCGCGCCGTCTTCTGCGGGCTTATTTCCCTATGCAGAATGCCGATGAGTTTTTCTTCCGCCTCCAGTATGGTTAGTTCCTTTATCGTGGCAGAAGCCGCAGTGGGGTGCCCCCCGCCGCCAAAATCAGCCAGGATCGTAGCCACGTTAACTTCCGGGTTGCGGCTGCGGGCAATAATAAAAATGCGATCTTCCATGGAAGCCAGACAGAAAAGGACCTCCAGATTCTCCATGTCCATAAGTTTGTGCACCAGCGCGGCCAGATCACCCACATACTTATTGGCTATGACCTTGCTGATGACGATATCGATCCCCCGGATGGTATAGGTTGAAGCCGACTGAATCAGGTCATTAAGTATGGAGACCTGCTCAGCCGTAAGCTCCTGGGCCAGCATATCTGAAATAATGTTGAGGTCCGCCCCCTTTTCGAGCAGAAGGGATGCGGCTTTCAGGTCTTCGGCAGTAGTGGAAGTGAAGGTGAAGGAGCCGGTGTCTTCATAGATACCCAGGGCCATGATAGTGGCCTCTTCCGGGGTGATGTCTATTCCTTTCTCCTGTAATAACCCCGTCAGAATAGTAACCGCAGCGCCTACCGGACGTATGATTTCCACGCTACCTTTAATATCCTCGGCGGAAGAAGGATGGTGATCATAAATATGGACCTCTATGCCCGGGTTTTGCAATGCCTCCGCAAACCGGCCAATACGCCCCGGCTGTCTGGTATCCACCAGAATGAGCCGGCGTATGTCCGCTATGGGGACATTTTTTATGCGGGTAAAATCATAAAGATAGGCCGTCGATTGTACAAAAAAGTCCCTGATAGTCCTTTCCGTGGAGCCGGGAAAAGATAATATGGCGCCGGGATAGAGTTTCTTGGCGGCCAGCATGGAAGCCAGGGCGTCAAAGTCAGCATTGAGGTGCGTGGTGATAAGCTCTATCTGCCTATGATCCCCGGCCGACCTTCTATCAACGCCTTTTTTTGATCCGGAAACCTGTTTCACATTCATACGCAAGACTATTAACCGCGGGGATGGTATTTTTTATGGATGGCCTTGAGGCGTTCGCCGGTCACATGGGTATAAATCTGTGTGGTAGATATATCGGTATGGCCCAGCATCAATTGCACAGAACGCAGGTCCGCCCCACGCTCCAGGAGATGGCTGGCAAAGGAATGCCGCAGGGTGTGAGGGGTAATCTTTTTCGTGATCCCTGCCGTACCGGCATATTTGCGGATTATCTTCCAGAAGCCCTGACGCGATAATCCATTACCGGAACGGTTGACAAAGAGAAAGGGACTTTTTCTCCCCTTTAAAAGGCGGGGACGCATAATATTTAAGTAGGTTGTAAGCCTCTCTATGGCTGCTTCACCCACCGGTACAATGCGTTCCTTCGCCCCCTTCCCCATAGTCCTTAAATAACCCACAGTAAGGTTCACATCACCGGCTTTAACCGCGACCAATTCTGATACCCGAAGTCCGGTGGCATAGAGCAGATGGAGCATAGCGGCATCTCTTTGTCCCAAAACATCCTGTAGGGAAGGCTGTTTGAGGAGGCTGTCCACTTCTTCCACACTTAATGTATCCGGGAGTCTGGACCGGAAGCGCGGAGATTCTATGGAGCGCGTTGGGTTAGTGTCGATTATTTTTTCACTCAGCAAAAACCGGAAAAAGGAACGGACAACCACCAACGTCCTGGCCACACTACGGGACGAAAGACCATTATCCCGTAAGTAACGGAGAAAGGAAAAGACATGTAGTTCCAGGACATCTTCAACCTTCCTGACCCCCTCAGCAGAAAGAAATTGCCGGAATTTCTGCAGGTCATGGCTGTAAGACGAAAGTGTATTTCTGGCCAACCCCTTCTCTACGGTTAAAAAATGCATAAAGCGGTCTAAGTGCTCTTCCATCGTGGCCATAGCCAAAAATCCAGATTGTACACATGGTTATACCGGAGTTTCCGTGACAAGACAACTGTTTTATGGTCTTATCTGGTTGGGAAGTTCCCCTTGTTCCCTTTTCAAACCGATAAAAGCATGGCATAGTATTTAGTAAGCAATCAGCTTTCAGCCTTCAGCTATCAGCCCGGCGGACAAAAAAGTAACAGTTTAGCCCCTTGAAAGTTGTTCTAAGTGTTACAAATAATAACGGCTCATCGTGAAAGAGTATGGGTAATCTTCTCTTAAAATAAGGCATGCCTCTTATTATCCCCCCTTTAGCAAAGGGGGGCGAGGGGGGATTTGAAAAGCGGGCGATTATAAAATCTCCTCTAACTCTTTTCCAAAGAGGGGATTAGAAAAGAGCAAAAAATTACCCGCTCGATTACGCGAAGACCCATATTAAAATATGCGCCTGTTTTTTTGCTGAAAGCTGACTGCTGATTGCTGACGGCTAAGGAACAACCCTATGACAAACGACATCTCCGCCGCCCTCCTCTACCAGGTCAAAAAAGAGATAGCCGAGCGTTACTTCGGGACCCGTAAGGCTATTGAGGAGGGGAAGAAATCCTTAAAGG
This sequence comes from Desulfovibrionales bacterium, assembly GCA_028715605.1. Taxonomy (NCBI): domain Bacteria; kingdom Pseudomonadati; phylum Thermodesulfobacteriota; class Desulfovibrionia; order Desulfovibrionales; species Desulfovibrionales bacterium. Next base: position 181,364 of record JAQURM010000002.1, on the reverse strand, counting down.
AACACATCCAGGCCCATCGGGATACTATAGGGAAGATGGTCTATGAGGATTTCTGCCGGATTTATCAGTTGCTCGTGATGGAAAAACTGGTTGAAGAGTTTTGGAAAATAGTCGGACTGGAGGCCCGGCCGTTTTATGACCGTTATCTTCAGGAAACCGGGGCCATAAAGTCATGTCTTTTCGCACCCATAAAAGTATATGGCCTGACAGAAGCGGGGAGATATAAAAATCTCCTCATGGACTGCTATAAACGCCTTCTGGACGATCTGAAACAATACCGGGAAGGGTATCAGGACTTAATGGAAGAGTGTCTGATAATTAACGAAGAGATCAACCAATTAACAGCAAATTACAATCTCAACGAGATATTAACTTTCGTTCGTAGTATAGAAGACGTCGGTTCTGTGGCCGGGGTGCTGGGGGAGACCATAGTGCCCACCCAACGGGAGGATTTAGAAAAAAAACTGGCGATTTCTAAACTGAATTGTCCGGGGAAAGATGTAGTGGAAATCCCGCCGTTGCCCAAATTGATTCAGGTAAAAACCAAACTCAAACACCTGGCAGAAAAGGCATATCAGAACCGGAGAAGACACCTAAAAAAGGGGATGGGCCTGTAGTAACCCATCCCCGCTATCTAATTAGAAAATTATTTCCAGAATACCACGCCAAGCCGCTAAGAACGCAAAAAGAATAAAATTTGGAACTCAGAAACTCATAAAAAAATCTTTTATTCCTGATTTCTTGATTTCCAGATTTTCATTTTTCCTTCGCGGTCTTTGCGCCTTTGCGTGAGAAATTGACTTGTTACGAAGCCGTCAACCCTTAAAATTCATACCAGGTAGATACGGTAAAGCGGTTGCCGCTGTTAGTATCGCTGAGGCGTTCCGTCTTTAAATGGGTAAGCTCAGCCCCGACCTTTATAGCCTTGGTTAACTGATACCATGTGTTAAAAAATAATTGGCTGTTCATGGTGAATTGGCGATCACGCGCCGCGTTGCTGTCATTAAAGTTAATCCCTGCCAGATCTTCGTCCCTGGGATCATCAACGCCGTAACCCACAGTGAAGCTCAGCCTGGGATCGACTTTATACGTCAGATCTACAAATCCACCTATAGCCCAGATGGCCTCCGGATCGGCCGCATCGCTGGCGTGTGAATTGACGCCCAGGTCATAGCGCAGGAATTCATCTCCGATACCCTGACCAATCCAGGGCTCTGCGCGAAGCGACCACGGCCCACGCGCCAGTTTAAACTCGGCCGCCAAGAGGTAACGCTCTATCCGGTGGCCATTAGCACTCGTGGTTGTCTTATATACGGACTCGGTTTGGTAACCACCGCCCAGGGCTATGGAGTTGCCTTTGCCAAGAAAGTCCCCATTGTAGGCAATACGGCCCAATACCCAGGGCATACGACCTTCCTCCGTAGTTTCTTGGCGACGATGCTTCATTGCAGAGGCGAGAACCTCAAAATCACCGATCTGTTTTCGCACAGTGACCTGCGGCACTCGCCACCAGAGGTTGCCGGCCGCGGTCAGGATACCGAAGTCCACCGTGTTAGGGTTCAACTGGGCCACCGGTATCCAGTCCTGGCCAACCAGGATGCTGGTATCACATGGATTATGAACCATTTTCACATAAGCCAGACGCATCCGGGGGATAAGGTTGTTCCCGCTATTGGTCCCGTAGAAATCCACCTCAAAACGACCGATTCCGGTCCAATCGCCGTCCGTGTGACTGGTCTCAAAACCGAACCTGGTGTCTCTCGGGTTGAAGTTGGTAGAGTCATTGGTATAACTGGACCCCGCCTTAACCGCGCCTATGAAGTCATTATATTTCTCGAATTGGGCGGTATCATAATTAACATCAACCTTCACCCGGCCATAGAGCCGCATATTGTACTTGGTCCAGACATCACCTTCGACAGGTTTTGCCGGAGCGGCCACAGCGGGCGGAGCGGCCTTAGCCGCGGCCTTAATTTCAGCCAGCTCAGCCTCTCTTTGCGCCGCCTGGGTCTTCAGGCCTTGGATCTCTTTCTCGAGACGGTTCAACCGCTCTTCGAGGGTCTCGCTGAATACAGAAGCACATGTCATACATAAGAAAAATAATAAGAAGAATCCTATAGTCGCTGCTCTTTTCACCCTCAGTTCTCCTTTCACCTTTTAAAGCTTACTGCGATGTGAAATGGCTATGTCCAGAAATCGATCTTCCCGGTAGCCAATGAATAATAGGCCCCCACGATCTTGAGCTCGCCCTTCTTTTGCATCTCGGCCAGGGCATGGCTCTCTTCTGCAATCTGTTTGACCGTCATGCGCACGTTCTCTTTAGCCGCGGCCTCTACCAGATCTTTACCATGCGCCCCCGTCTTTTTGGCTTCCATGACCGCAGGCATAAGGCGCTTAACAATGTCGCCGAGGGCCGGAGTTTCCGCAGGGCCGGGATGTTCGGCCGCCTTCACCGCAGCGCCCACTGCACCACAAGACTCATGCCCCATGACCATGATGAGCCGGCTTGTAGAATGGAGGGAGATGTATTCCAGGCTGCCTAATAACTCCGGGGTTATCATATTACCGGCCACACGCACTACAAAGAGACGCCCCAGCCCTTCATCAAAGATAATCTCCGGAGGGGTCCGGGAATCTGCGCAACAAAGGATACTCGCATACGGCCACTGGCCCTTGGTGAGTTTCTCACGTACCTTCGGCCCAACACCGGGGTCAGATTTTCTCTTCATGGTCACGAAACGCTCATTGCCGGCCCTTAAAAGCTTTAGGGCCTCTTCCGGAGAAACCAGTTTCTCCGCGCCATGATGCCCATGGCCTCCGACTTCAGATGCCCAGGACAGCATGCCATCCACCCTGGAAACTGCCAGGCCGACTGCTGCCGCACCAAAACCTTTTAGTAATTCACGACGGGAAATCATTTTGTTAATCCTCCTTCAGCTCAATTATTATTTGAACATGGATTCATTTGTAGCGGTGAGTATATGAAAAAGTATGTTTATGTGTCAACAAAAATTACAAATCTTATTGAGATATAACAGGATTCTCATTGACATATGGAAAAAGAAGCGCCTGGGAACGAGAGGGACAACTACAATCCAAGCCTCCCCAATCGACGAATGACTTTCTGATTTAATGCGCAGGGTTTATCTTATGAAGTTCGGCCCGGATATCTTTGATAAGTGTTTCGGTCGGGCTGGCCGGGTCTAATATGGTCAATATCTTATAAGGGCGTGATCTTTTATCGAGCAGTATAACCAGGGGAGTCCTTGCCTTCTTTAAGGCTTCGTGCACCTTGAAATCAGGGTCGGCAATAAGGGGAAACATAACATCATGGTATTTCCTGAAGTGTGCGACCTCCTTGTCATTGTTGCCTGTCCCTATTCCGATCATTTTCATATTCCCGCTGATAAGATCATCCTTTTGGACAAGTTCATACAACCGGTTAAACTTGGCGGCCTGTCTCTGACAGACGGCGCAATAGATACTAAAAACCTCTATCCATAAGACCTTGGGCCGAATGTCACTTAATGAAAATGCCTTTCGACCCAAAAGACCAAGATATTTTTCGTCATTCGAAGATAATGAACCGGACAGCGGGATATCCGGAAAAGAGTCGCCGGCCTTGATAACCGCAGGATATTGGCTGGCAAAGCTGGGTTGGGAAAGCAGACAGGATAACAGAGTAAGAATACAAAGGAGATAAGGTACGGCCCGACATCTACTGGGCTTTATGTCACTTTGCAGGGTTGGGGCTGAAGAGAAAACGATGGCTAACCCGCCTCCTTTCTAAAATAAAAAGGGCTCCGGCCATTAATAGCCAAAACACATTAAACATGATATGCCAATAGCTTATGCCGCCGGCTATGGTGTCCTCAGCAAAACAACCGCAATAAAATTCCATGCCCCGGGCGAGGTTAAGGCCGGTAACCAGGATGAATAATACCAGCAAACTACCCTGCATGACTATACAGGCCCTGACAAGGATACCCATCAAAACCAGGACGCCTGTCCAAAGCTCGATCCAAGGTAATACCGCCGCCGTTATATTTACCATCCAATAAGGCAGCACCTCATAATTGGCAACTATGTTTTTAAATCGAATGGGGTCCCGGATCTTACTAAGGCTCGCATATATAAACAATCCGCCCAGGCCCAGTCTTAATATTAATATGATAATACCCCGCTGAGGAATCGACTGTTTGCTGAGTGATCTCTTATCCCTTTCGACATTTGCCATATATTAAAAACTCATTAGAAAATCACGGTCACGTTTTTATGCCCCTTTAAAGCCAAAAGATAGGCCAGTTCCCGGTCACAGGCCCGGCTGATGGTCCGGCCGTAAACAAAAATAGGGGCATCAGGAGGCGCATCAGCCAGATAAAGACCGTGAAAAAAGTCGAACTGCACAGGTGGGAAATTAACCGCACCCATTAAATGATCTTTCTCATAAAACTCATGGGGACGGGCGTCAAAGATAAGGCAGCAGGAATTTTTACATTTTTCTCTCTTGAATGCATTTAAACCCATTTCACGATGAAAACTGCTACCCATATGGGCGGGTAACAATGGAATCCCGTCTGCCCGAAGCTCATTTACTATAATACCGCTAAAGATACCCACGCACATAATTATCATCAAATCAAAAATGACTCTTCTCCACATGATTATTATCACCTCTAGGTTGTTTCAGGATGAGCGCTAAGTAAGAAACAAAGACTTACTAAATTATCATCGGCAAAAGCGCAAGACAAATATAACTATGTGAACTTTTTATCAATTTTCAAATTAACCGCAGGCCAGCTATGCATAAAGCAATATCTGTGCCGGAAATTAACCAATGCCTTGAGTGGAAACAAATATATTCATTTATATCAGTATGTTATATTTTATTTAATAAAAATAGGTGGCGGGGAATGGCAGGAAAATGGAAAATATTTCTACTTTTTTGTGAGTAATTTTTTATCCATAATGTGTGGAAATATTATTCCTATTTTAGTTTTCATCCAGAAATCCAAAAATCTCGAATGAGCTATCAGCATGCTTGTTATCCGTTAACCGTTGTCCGACATTTTCTTTCGGTAAACGGTGAACGGTGGACCGGTTTCATGCTGAGAGCTGACGGCTGATGGCTAAAAGCGTTCATCCGGAAACGGTAGTTTCCGGATGAACATTAATTGGGTCTAAAAGGTGGAAAGGGCCGGGGTAAACGCTCAGGGCGCCCAGACGGAAGACACAGGCCTTTGAAAACCTTGCTGTGAGGCCAAAATATCCAGATGGAGGGTTACCAGATCTTCCAACGCCAACACGGGCTCATAGTCAAGATTCCTTGAATCTACGGTTTTAATATACTGATGACACTGGTCACATAGATCCACCCGGTAGTCTTCATTGCCATCCGCAAAGAAATAACGCAAGGTTTTGTGGTCGTTATTCCCGCAGAAGGGACAAATCAAACGTTGTATCTGCCATTCGTGACCACAGAAGGAGCACAGAACGTATCTCTTGCCGCCATCTTTTCCAAACAAGGCCATACATGGCGCAGAGCCACAGATCGGGCAATAGCCCTTAGACCAGATATCTATGGGTATAGGTTCTTTAAACTGCCTGACATTTCGAAGATACGCCGAGGCGTAGGCCTTGATAGATGGTTCAATGCCCGTTCTAACCAGAAAGGAAAGCACAGCGGAATCTATTTTTAGTTGATACGCGGTGTCCTGAAGGAATGTTTCATCAAGATGATTTGATAGCACAGCTTCAATATCCAAGTCCTTCTGCAAAACGGCCTGGTTAATCTTTACCATCTCTTCTCTCAGCTTGGGTGGGGCCTTTTCGCCAAGCTGCAATATCGATTCAAAGACTTTTCTAGCGTTTAAGACGTCCACCTGGAAGTCTTCTTTATTTAATAATGAAACCCCCTCACGGAATTTGTTATTTTTTAGTTTTCTCTCTATCTCTACCGGCGGGATATCAACGGTTGTTTTTATTTCATTCTGTGCCTCCCGGATGCCCTCATAGAAATCCAGAACTTGCCTGTAAACAGGCATCTTCTCCCTAAACAACGCGATCCTTTCTTTAATCTGGCTGAGACCGTTATCCATTATATATAACCATTTGCTACGCGGGATTTTGGTAAAATATAGGTGTCGCAACTGGCCATTAGTCATTGGTTAACTGCGGAAGATTGACCGCTTTTACCAGTGACAAACGACCATGGACTAATGACATAATGGGGGTGACACTAGGCGTGTCACCCCCATTATGCTTGATTCTTAACCCGGCCAATTCGCCAGATTGGTCAGAGGCCGTATCATTTTCTTGATGGCTGCCAGCCTGGTGACACCAAAGGTGTCGCTCGCCGCGGCGAATTTGTGATATTTTACAGGATCATCAACTACCAAAAAGATAGTCCGCACATCATCCGCATTAAGGAGTTGCGCTTTGGGATACCTTTTCTTAACTTCTTCCAGCCTCTTATTGGCTAAAGCCAGCATCTTGTCCCGATCCCCGAAATTCATGGCGCCGGATGGACAGGTCTTGACGCAGGCAGGCAACAGGCCGTTGGTGACACGGTCGATACACATAGTGCATTTGGCCATAGTCCCAGCCTTTTCATTCCGGCGCGGGACGTCATAGGGACAGGCCGACCGGATCTCCTCGAAATCAGTCTTGCTGACCTTTATTTTAGGGTTAAACAAGACAGCGCCGGTAGCCGCATCCCGGGTAATAGCCTTGGACCCAAGCCCCTGGGCCATTTCCATACAGGGCGCATCAATACAATGCCTGCACTGGTCAGGAAAGAAATACCATTTTACCGTGCCACCCTCTTCCAACTCATTGAACCGCACCAGTTTAAAGGTATTAGAGGTGAAATCCGGCGGGTTCTGATGATTGCCCCAGTTTCGCTGGGTAGTCACCTCTGCCTTATTTTTATTCCACTGCTTGCAGGCTACCTGGCAGCCCCGGCAGGCCGTACATAAACTTGTATCTATGAAAAATGATTTACCAGCCATTCAGATCACCTCCTCGCCTTTCTTGTTGCCTTGCGGACGTTAGCCATGAAGGCCTTGGATTCCGGAATCATGGTATTGGGATCGCCTACCGTGGGAGTCAACAGGTTAGCGCTGTCTCCCCCCCGTGAGAAGTCCTTACTCTCCGGCCATCTCCAGCCAAAATGCCAGGGAATGCCTATCTGGTGTACAGTCTGGTCCGCGATCTGGAAGGGTTTAAGACGGTGGGTTACGATAGCCACCGCCTCTACACTGCCTCTCTGCGTCTCCACGACCACCGGCTCTCCATTTTGGATACCCTTAAGCTCCGCCAGCTCATAACTCATTTCGCAGAACATCTGCGGCTCGGCTTCAATAAGCCAAGGAAGCCACCGGGTCAGCACACCCGTCTGCCAGTGCTCCGGAACCCGGTAAGTGCTGCAGACCAACGGGTATTTAGGATCGCAAGTGGCAAACTTATCCAAATCTCCCGCATAAATCTTAATAGCCGGGTTAATGCGCTGGCCGGACATCAGGTTCCGCTCAACCGGGCATTCCAGCGGCTCATAATGCTCAGGGAATGGCCCATCCTTTAATCCCGGTCCGAAGACAGAAGCCACTCCATCGGGTTTCATGATAAAGGGATATATGCCGTTGGCGCCCATAGGAGGCGCCGGACCATCCGGTACGTCACCGAGCCACTTCTTGGCCTCCATATCCCACTTAAGTAACGGCCGTTTGGGATCACGCGGATTTCCCTCCAGATCCACTGAGGCGCGGTTGTATATGATCCTCCGGTTGACCGGCCAGGTCCAGCTCCATTCCGGATATAGTCCTAACCCGGTGGGATCAGATTTTTTCCTGCGCGCAGCCATGTTGCCGGCCTCGGTGTAACTGGCGGAATAGATCCAATTGCCGCATGATGTCCGACCGTCATCCAGCAGAAAGACAAAGCTTGGCACCAAGGTCCCCTTTTTGTAAGCCTTCTTGTCCACCGGATGTTCCGGTATGTCTTCCAGAAAATACCCGTTGATTTCTTTGGCTACCTTATGGATATCAAAATGTCCGTTAGTTTCATAATCCCATTTCAAACTCAGGATTGGTGCGGGGAAGGCGCCCTTTTCTTTCTCATACAGACTCCGGACCTTTTTAAAGAGTTCATAAATGATATCCCCATCCGGCATTGCCTCCCCCGGAGGATTAACGGCCTTATAGCGCCATTGCATCCACCGGCCGCTGTTACTGATGCTGCCTTCCTTTTCCAGGAAAGCAGCACAGGGCAACTGGAACACCTCTGTCTTGATCTTTTTGGGGTTCATCCCCGGCCCCTGCCAGAAGGACCCTGTCTCACTATCAAAGACGTTGACATTGACCATCCAGTCCAGTTTGGACAGGGCCTGTCGGACCTTGCCGGCATTGGCGCCTGAACAGGCCGGGTTCATGCCCCAGGCAAGAAAGCCACTAAAGACCCCCTTATACATCTCGTCAAAGAGATTTAGCCATGAGGCATCCTGAGTGGGATCCAGTTTGGGAAGCCACGCATATCCGAAATCATTTTCTTTGACGGCCTTATCCCCATAATAGGACTTTAAAAGGCTGGCCACATACTTGGGCCGGTTTTTCCACCAGTTGACGCTCCGGGGATCTTTGGAAGAAGGCGTAGTCTTGTTATAATCGGCGAGCGTCGCCCACTGAGCCCGTGGGTTCGGCAAATACCCGGGTATGATATGATAAAGCAGGGCCTGATCGGTTGAACCTTGGACGTTGGACTCTCCGCGCAGGGCATTGACCCCGCCGCCTGCAATTCCCATATTTCCGAGAAGGGTTTGGATCATGGACATCGCCCGGATGTTCTGTACACCCACCGTGTGTTGAGTCCAACCCATGGCGTATAATTCTGTACCCGCCTTATCAGGAGCGCCGGTAGAACCATAGACCTTATAAACTTTTTCCAAGTCCTTGGCAGGGGTTCCGGTGATCTGAGAGACCTTCTCCAATGTGTAACGGGAATAATGTTTCTTCAGAAGCTGGAAGACACATCCGGGATCTTGTAAGGTCAGGTCTCTTTTCGGAATCCCATTTTCATCTTTTTCTAAGGCCCAGGTTGATGCATCATAGGCCCTCTTGTTCGGATCATAGCCTGAGAACAGACCGTCATTAAAACTGTATTTCGGGGTAACGATAAAAGAGGCGTTAGTATAACCTTTGACGTAAAATTCATCGTAAAGATTATTATCCAGGATGTACTTGATCATGCCGCCCAAAAAGGCGATATCCGTTCCTGAACGGAGCCGGACGTAGATATCGGCCTTGGTCGAAGTGCGGGTGAAACGGGGATCAACATGGATAAATACCGCCCCCTTATCCTGAGCTGCCTTTATCCATTTGTAAGACACAGGGTGATTTTCGCAGACATTACTGCCCATGTTTAAGATGACATCGGCATTTCTGAAATCTATATAGTGGTTCGTCATAGCACCGCGTCCGAACGACTCTGCCAGAGCCGCCACAGTGGCGCTGTGTCAGATACGGGCCTGGTGCTCGATATAAACCAGCCCCAGAGACCGGAGGAACTTCGAATACAGCCAACATTCCTCGTTGTCCAGGGCAGCGCTACCCACCGAGGCAATGCGGTTGGTTCGGTTGACCACCTTCCCTTCGGCATTCTTCTCTGTAAAACTGGCGTCTCGGTCTCTTTTAATGTTCCTGGCTATCTTTTCCAGGGCCCAATCCCAGTTCACCTCTTTCCACTTGGCGCTGTATGGGGCGCGATAACGTACCTTTTTTAGACGATTTTCGTTGACGGCAATCTGATAACTTGCCGCCCCCTTAGCGCACAGGGCCCCTTCATTGATGGGATGGTCAGGGTCTCCCTCAAAGTTGATTAACTTTCCCTCTGATACATGGGAGATCTGGCCGCAGCCCACCGAACAATAGCAACAGACATGGGTGGTTTCCTTGGCGCCTTTGATCTTGAGTTCAGCCGCATAACTCTCTATCGGGGAGAGGTCAAAGCCGAGCTGGCTCAGTCCCAGCCCTGCTGCGGCCACGCCGGAGGCCTTGATAAAGTTACGACGTGAGATTTTCACAATAGCGTCCCCCTTTCGTCAAAAGTTTTTACCTTAACATTAGACTTATCGGCAACATGCAAGCTAATCTTTAACCCACCCCCCTTCTCTCTTCATAATTATGTCAACTTTTATACAAACTCTCCAGAAGTTATCTACCGTATAAGGAAGAGATGCTTACACGTTCTGTCCAACCACTAGTCAGCGAAACTCAACAAAGAACAGCCCTTCAAAATTAATTTGTGATATGTTTCACTTAATTTACCACAAGTTTCTTTTGCAGTTCTTGGGACTCAACCAAAATTCATTTATTTCATAACCAACATTTATTTATTTCATAATAGGCTATCATTAAAGACCTAAAAAGGTCAACAATTATTTCCGGTCTCCAAATAGACATTTAAGTCTCCGGCATAGATAGTTCCCATCTGGAAACCCAAGGATTCCGGATGGAGCAATCAGCACTCAGCTATCAGCGTTCAGCTTAATGTGTTGCTTGTCTTAGATTTTTTTCTCCCCGGCGAATCTGCCTATGGCACGACCGGAAACGGTAGTTTCCGGATAAACACTAGATAGGCAAATCCCAACAGCCTCTAATTGTAAGATTTTTAAGGAGAATCTTTTTGACAACGACCTACTTTTAGACTATGTTGCACGCCGTGAACGGTAACCATTTCTTATCCCTGGTAAAAGATGATCTCCAACGTATTGAAGTGGCTATAGCCCATAATCTGTCCTCCCATGTACCGTTTATCTCGAACGTCAGCCGCTATATATTATTTAGCGGGGGCAAGCGCATTCGTCCGCTCCTGATGATCCTATCAGCCCGGATGTGCGACTGTCACGGTGACCATAAGTTTGACCTGTCCGCCATTTTTGAATATCTCCATGCGGCCACACTATTACACGACGATGTGGTGGATAATGCGGAAATCCGCAGGGGAAAGGCCCCGGCCAAAGATGTTTATGGGAATCAAGCGGTTATCCTGGTAGGCGACTTCCTTTATTCAAAATCCCTGTTCATTTCTGCCCTCCAGGGCAATATCCGCATCATGGAGGCCCTCTTAAAGGCCACCACCCTCATGGCCGAGGGAGAAGTCCTGCAATTACTCAACGCCGAAAACCTTGAAATTACCGAAGATGAATACATGCAGGTTATACATCGCAAGACGGCTGTTCTCATGGCCGCCGCCTGTGAAGTAGGCGCCATCCTAGGCAATGTGCCTGCTGAAAAAGAAGAGGCCATGCGTTCCTATGGTGAAAATCTGGGGATAGCCTTCCAGTTGACCGACGATGTCCTGGACTATACGGCAGACATAAAGGAGTTTGGCAAAAAAGTGGGAAATGATCTGTGTGAGGGCAAGGTCACCCTGCCTCTTATCTCTGCCCTAGATAAGAGCACAAAGGCCGACCATGATAAGCTGAGAAAGCTGTTCATGCAGGAGCACATCAGTCAGGATGATTTCATCACCGCACGAGGACTGATTGAAAAATATGGCGGTTTTGACTATGCTTATGCCCGGGCACAGAAATCGATCGAAAGGGCAAGGGATAGCCTCTCCGTCTTCCCTCCCTCCCCGACCAAGGATATACTTCTGGGACTGGCTGATTACATAATTACCCGCCGCAAGTAAGATTAAGCTTTCAGCGGTCGGCAGTCAGCCATCAGCTATCAGATAACAAGCCTAAGAAGGTCTTCGGCTATGATTAATTCACCATCATAATGGCGGCGGCAGGGTTCGATTAAATTACTATCATCGCAGATCGGATAAAGATGCGTCAGCATCAGCCGCTTGCAACCGGCTTCCGCAGCCATCCGGCCGGCCAGGGAGGGGGTCAGATGCCCTTCCATCTTCATACCTTCAGGACAGGCGCACTCGCAGATAAAGAGATGCGCATCTTTAGCCAGTTCAATCAAACCGGCCGAATAATCCGTGTCCCCGGAATAGACTATTGACCGGCCATCTTCCGTATCGATACGAACGGCCAGGCTCTCAGGGGTGTGCGGCACTGGAGAAAAACTCAGTTTCAGGTCGCCCGGAGGGATGATCTTCCTTGTGTCTGCCTCCAGTTCTTGAATCTGCATGAGGCCTGACGGCGGCACCACCCAATGGCCAAAGGCGTTCTTCATGTCTTCATACAGGCTGGTAACCCGGCCGTGCGCTAATATAGTAAATGGTACGGTGCGCCGGTAGCCAAGGTTATATTTGGTCGCAAAAAGAAAAGGCACCAAGTCTCCCACATGATCGGGATGGAAATGGCTTAAGAAAATGGCATCGATTTGTTCAGGGGAAATCCCGACCTTTAGTAGCTGACGCAGCGTACCCGAGCCACAATCGAGAAGCAGTGTATAATTGTTGTGCCTAACACAGGTAGAGGGCGCGGCCCGGCGCAGAGACGGGGCGCCGGTACCGGAACCGGCTACGATAACCTCGATCATTCCCGGCAAAACCTCTTCCCGGCCTCAAAGGCCTCGGTCAGGGCGGCGGGATGTTCCAGTATGGCCCCTTTGTGATCAATCCGGCGATAACCAAGGTATCCCACGAAGGCAATGCCGATGGATTCAAAAAAGACACGCACCGTGGTGACCGAGCAATCAAAAAGATTTTTGCCCTTGGTGCCGCCCACAGACAGGAAAAAACCCTTGCGGCCGCTCACCTCCGGCGCTGGAATCTGGCGGAGATAGGCATTCTTGCACCACAGGGCCTGGCCGCGGTCGATCATGGCCTTAAGCTGGGCCGTAACACTGTAAAAAAATACCGGTGAAGCAATAATAATACGGTCTGCGGATTCCAGCCCGGGATAGATCAACTGCATATCATCCTGGACCACGCATTCGCCGGTCTCGTTGCAGGAACTACATTCCATACAGGGAGCAAAGTGGAACTCCCGGAGAAATATTTCTTCAACTGACGTCCCGGCCTCGGCAGCCCCGCGCAGCATCTCCTTAAGGAGCAGATCCGAATTGCCGCCGACCCGCGGGCTGGAATAGATGCCGATAACCTTCAAAACCCGTCTTACCTCACTTGCCCATTTTTTTCTTCATATCAGCCAACAACGCATAAGGAATACGCAGACTCCCCCGCCCCCGACCTAGTTTAATTCCGGGCTTATAGTCTCCATGATAGTCCGTACCCCCTGTAGGTATAAGATGATGCCTGCTGGCGATCCTTTGATAGCCCCGCGTCTGTTCCGGTGCATGTTCGGTATAGAAGACCTCCAATCCCCTGAGACCGGCAGCTTCTAACTCGCCTACTACCTTCTCCACCTCTTCCGGAGATTTTTTTAAAGATCCGGGATGGGCCAGCGCAGCCATCCCACCGGCCCGGGTAATGAGTTTAATGGCCTCGGCCGGCGTAAGGCGAAATTTCTCTACATAGGCCGGTCGCCCCTTCTTGAGATAAATATCAAAGGCCGCCTGTAAACTGGGGGCAAAACCCTTCTGTACAAGGAGCTCGGCAATATGCGGCCGGCCCACCTGTCCGCCTCCGGCTACCCGCAAAAGCTCTGCGTAGCTTACCTCCATGTGCAGGGAATGGAGTTTTTCTATTATTCGCTGATTGCGGGTTTCCCGGGAATCCTGCAGTTTCCGGAGCACCGCAAGCAGCTCTAAAGAGTTATGGTCGATAAAATAACCCAGTATGTGCATGGAGCCGGAGGGTATCTCCGCGCTGATCTCAATACCGGGTATAACCTCGAAATTAAGCCTCTCCCCCTCAGCCAGGGCCTCACCCACACCTTCTACCGTATCATGATCGGTAATGGCCACGGCCTTGAGGCCGCTTTCCCGCGCCTTACAGACCAGTTCGGCCGGGGTCAGGCTTCCATCCGAGGCCGTGGTATGGCAATGGAGATCGATCAGATCAGGCATGCCGACCTTTCCGCCGGCTGGAACCCTTCCCAGCAAAGGCTATGGGGATAATCTCTTCCATTCTTGTCAGGAACTTAAAATCCAGGCCTTTTTTAACATCATCCGGTATCTCTTCCATATCCTTCTCGTTTCGCTTTGGAAGAATAATCGTCTTTATCCCGGCCCGGCTGGCCGCCAGGACCTTGGCCTTTATACCCCCCACCGGCAGGATGCGGCCGCGCAGAGTTATCTCCCCGGTCATAGCTGCCTGGCTATTGACCGGCTTATTGGTCAGAAGAGACACCAGGGCGGTAAATATGGCCACGCCGGCAGAAGGTCCGTCTTTAGGGATAGCGCCCGCCGGCACATGGATGTGTATATCATTTTTCTCAAACAAACCCTCGTCGATTCCCAGGCCTTTGGCCTTGGAGCGGACAAAGCTCAAGGCTGTTTCCGCCGACTCTTTCATCACCTCGCCCAACTTTCCGGTGAGCAACAACCGCCCATTGCCTTTCATTTTTGTCGCCTCAATGAAAAGGATCTCACCGCCGGCCTGTGTCCAGGCCAGTCCGGTAGCCACCCCGGCCACAGCCGTACGATCCGCTACCTCCGAGTAAAACTGGGGTGGTCCCAGAAACTCCGGCACCGCCTCGGCACGCACTGCAAACTTCTCCATCTCACCGGCAGCCACTTTCCTGGCAATACCGCGGCAAATAGCCGCCACCTCCCGCTCCAGATTCCTCAAACCGGCCTCACGGGTATATTCGCTTATAATCTTCTGTATGGCCTTCTTCTCAAAACGTACCTGTTTAGGTTTCAGGCCATGTTCAGACAGTTGCCTGGGAATAAGGTATTTCTGGGCGATCCGCATCTTCTCTTCGTCAGTGTAACCCGGCAATTCCAGGACCTCCATACGATCGAGAAGGGCAGGCGGAACCGTATCCAGGAGGTTGGCGGTCGTAATGAACATAACCTTAGAGAGGTCAAACGGAACATCCAGGTAATGATCGGAAAACGTATTATTTTGTTCCGGGTCCAATACCTCCAGGAGGGCTGAGGCCGGATCTCCCCTGAAATCGGCGCCAAGCTTATCTATCTCATCCAGGACAAAAACCGGATTATTGGAACCGGCCCGACGTATGCCCTGGATAATACGGCCGGGCAACGCCCCGATATAGGTTCTCCGGTGCCCCCGGATCTCTGCTTCATCCCGCACCCCGCCCAGGGAGATGCGCATAAACTTTCTCCCCAGGGCCCTGGCCACAGATCGTCCCAGGGAAGTCTTACCCGTACCGGGCGGCCCGACAAAACAGAGGATGGGCCCCTTCATGTCGGCCTTGAGCTTTCTTACCGCCAGATACTCAATAATCCGTTTTTTCACCTTCTCCAGATCATAATGATCTTCGTCCAATATCTTCTGGGCATCCGCTATGTCCAGACTATCCTCGGTGCTTTCATGCCAAGGCAGATCCAGAATCCAGTCCAGATATGTCCTGGCTACCGTATATTCGGCCGAAGAGGGGTGCATCCTGGCCAGACGGTCGAGCTCGCGCATAGCCTCTTTATTTACTACATCGGGAAGCTTCTTCTCCTCTATCTTGGTCCGCATTTCATCTATCTCGACGCTCAGTTCATCCTTTTCACCCAACTCCTTCTTAATAGCCTTTAACTGCTCCCGCAGGTAATATTCCCGCTGCGTCTTATCAATTTCCCCCTTGACCTGGGTGTGTATCTTTCGGCCAAGTTCCAGAATCTCTGTCTGTCGGGTAACCAGCCGCATCACCTTTTCCAGTCTGGCCTTGACCTCCAGGGTCTCCAGTATGTCCTGGCGTTCGGATATGGAGATATTCAGACTGGAGGCAATCATATCCGACAGGGTCCCCGGATCCTCGATATTTAAGGCAATTGTACCCAATTCAGAAGGGATGTGGGGGCTTAATTCCAATATCTTTTGAAAGAGATTGCGCAGGTTATAAACAAGGGCCTCGGCCTCTTTGTCTTTAGCCATCTTATCATATAGACGTTCTAACCGGGCCTTCATATACGGCTCCGTGGAGGTTATGCCTGCATTCCGCATGCGGGCCACCCCCTGCACCAGCAGGCGCACCTGGTCTTCCTGGACCTTCATCATGCGCAGGATTTGAGCCGAGGTTCCCACATCATAGAGCTCCCCCTTGGGTTCAGACTTGGTTGTAAATACGGCCGCCAGGCGCTCGCCGGAAAGGGCGTCATCAATGAGCTTAACCAGTTTCTTATCCGATATGGTCAAAGGGATAACCATCTGCGGGAAAAGGACGGTGTCTTCCACAGGAATTACCGGCCATTCTTCGGGCCATTTAATGCCTTCATCCCGTATCTCTTCGACCTTTATTTCTTCTTTTTGTTCAGTCATGAGCTTTATCTACTCCTTTAAGGTTAAGGTCCCTGCAAACTCTATGCTATCTCCACACGAAGGGTCTTTCTGATTTTAGGCAGGGTTATGGATAACAGACCGTTTTTATAGGAGGCCGAGGCCTCATCACTTTCCACGGCAGAAGGAAGCCTTAACACCCGCTCAAAGGCGCCATAGGCTATCTCCATCTGATAAAATTTTCTGGACCGGGAGCCGCTCTCGCCTTCACGCAGGCCCGCGATCCGGAGCAGGTCCTTATACAGGGTTATATCCAGACTTTCCTGCTTGACTCCCGCCGCTTCAACTAGGACTATGACCTCTTTCTCGGTCTCATAGATATCTACCGGCGGGACCCAGGCCCTATTAGGCGGCATCATTCCAGCCGTATTGAAGACGTCGCCCACCATTTTGAGCATATCCCGATGGATATCTCCCAATATCCTGCCGGTGCGGATGGTAATAATTGCCATACTGCCTCCTTAGTCGGGCTTCCCCTGATATTATCATTAAATAGTCATCCTCTGCTTAATGTCAAGGGAGTTATCGCCCTAATGTCATCCCCCCTTTTTTGGCAAGAAGAGGTTTTGGGGGATTTAAAATGGAAAATATAAGAAAAATGGGCTATAAGTAACCATATAAGTAATCTGTGTTCATCCGGAAACTACCGTTTCCGGCTTAACGCTTTCAGTCATCAGCCGTCAGCTCTCAGCAAAAAATCAAGACAAATAGCATCGTAAGCTGAACGCTGATAGCTGAGTGCTGACTGCTCGTCCGGAGATTTTCGGTTTCCGGACGAAAACTAATTAATCTAAAAAGAAAATCTCCGGAGATTAAATCGTGACTGCTGAAACTATCCTTATCTTCTTGACCATCCTGCTTATTGCCGGAATCGGGGCCTTATTATTGTTCCGGGAGATACGCACCCTGAAAGAAAAGACCTCCACCTCCTCCCTTTTACAAGAGCAGTTGTTGGAAATCATACGGCAAATAGGTGACATGCGTGACCAACAGGCGCAAGGTCAGGTCAGGCATCTGGAAACCGTGCAAACCCAGTTCGCCGCCATAGTGGGCACATTCAATACCCAGCTTGGTGAACTGACCGCACAACTCAACCAGGGTCAGGGGGAGACATTAAAAAATCTGAATCAACGGTTAGAAGATACTACGCGCACCCTTAATGACCAGTTGGGGCGGCTCCTTCAGGCCATGAACGAACAACTTACCAAGACCCAAGGGAACATAGGCCAGCAGTTACAGGGGGCTACAGAGGTAATATCCAAGGTTCAGTTACGCCTGGGGGAACTATTTGAAACCGCTAAACATATGCAGGAACTGGGCAAGGACATCAGCCGGCTGCAGGATATCCTCAGGGCCCCCAAACTACGCGGAGGGCTCGGCGAATATCTCCTGGAAGACCTTCTGTCTCAGATACTGCCCCAGCGCAACTACGAAGCGCAGTATGCCTTTAAATCCGGGGAAAAAGTAGACGTCCTGATCCGTTTAGGCAGCAACACCGTACCGGTGGACGCCAAGTTTCCCCTGGAGAGCTTTGAACGTCTGCGACAGGCTGAAACCGAAGCAGAACGCAAGAAAGCCAAAAGGGAATTTATGACTTCGGTGAAGACCAGAATAGATGAAATCGCCCGTAAATATATAAAGCCGGAGGAAGGCACTTATGACTTCGCCCTCATGTATATCCCGGCCGAAAACGTATTTTATGAAGTAATCGTAAAAGATGAACAACTGGGAGAGGAAAAATCCATTGCCTCTTATGCCCTGGAACGGCATGTTGTTCCTGTTTCTCCCAACAGTTTCTACGCCTACCTTATGGCCATAGCCTTCGGCTTAAGGGGATTTCATATTGAAAAACAGGCACAGGAGATACGGGGCAGCATAGGTGAACTGCAAAAACTGTTCGGCATTTTTTACGAACAGTTTACGGCCGTTGGTCGGAATATAGACCTCGCCCAGCGTAAATATGAAGAGGCACACAAACGTGCAGAAAAGATACACGACCAGATGGCCGGCATAACCGGACAGGTCTTGCACCTGGAAGAAGAACGGACACTGCCTTCGTCCGTGGATAAAAAAGAAGGCTAAAAACAAAGGGCCGAACACAGATTGAACAAACCCGGTTCGGCCCTGTCTTTATCTATTCACCAACGACGTTAACGGCCTGGGGCCCCTTGGGGCCCTGCTGGACCTCAAAGGTTACCTTTTGACCCTCGCGCAGGGTCTTAAACCCGGCGCCCTGGATAGCAGAGTGATGCACAAAGACATCAGGACCGCCCTCCTGCTCAATAAAACCAAAACCTTTCTTCTCATTAAACCATTTCACTTTACCTTCCGCCATAAACCAAAACCCCCTTTCTTACTAGCAAACAAAAAAATAAACGGGAAAAATCCCTATGAGATAATCCTGACATGGAAATTTTCAAAAAAATAGCCACTTCGGACCCTATCGACCTCGGTGGCTAACTCTATACGACCTCTATAACACAAAAACTATTCCTAAAAACAAAAACTATTCCTAAACATAAAAGTATATCTACACTTAACGATTATCTGACCTTCTGTCAAGCTTTTTCCGCTAAGCTATCATTTTTTATTTAATCAGCAACAGTAATTTCCTCCGGCTACGGACCGGCACGGTTCTCAAAATTACCTTGTTTTTTAAAATACTATGGATAAAATAGGGCACATTCTATCCGGAAAGGAACTAATTTGCATCCCGTATTCCAGAGATATTTACAAAAGCTCCATCACGCCCATATTCTGATCCTGAGCTTCCTGGTCATAGATATTATCGGAGCAGGTATGCTATATCTACCCATATCCCACACCACTCAACCCATCTCTCTCGTTGACGCCGTCTTTACCTCTACCTCCGCCCTTTGTGTGACCGGTCTAACCGTCCTGGATACAGCAAAATCTTTCAGCACTTTCGGACAAATGGTTATCCTTACCTTAATTCAGGTAGGCGGGTTAGGGGTTATGACCTTTTCTGTTTTTCTATTCCTCTCTATGGGGCGGGGAATAAGCGTCCGGGGACGCTGGTTGATGCAGGAATCGTTTACCCCTGCACCCATTACAGACATGCATACCCTTATAAAATCCATTTTTCTTTTTACTTTCTTGGTGGAAGGGGCTGCTTCCATTCTTCTGGCCTTGTGCTTCTGGAGGGACTATCCATTTCCGACCGCCCTGTACCATGGCTTCTTTCATTCCATATCCGCCTTCTGCAATGCGGGTTTTTCCACCTTTAGCAACAATCTCATGAACTACACCGGCCATGCGGGTGTCAACCTCACTATATGTGCGAATATAGTCATGGGCGGTCTGGGATTTCCGGTTATCTACGAGCTTTACCAGCGAGTAAGGCGCCACCCGGAAAGAAGAGGGCTTTCCCTGCATACCCGTATGGTTATCGTCACCACCGGGATACTGATTTTAACCGGAACCCTGCTCTTCTGGGCGTTTGAGGCCAACAATGTCCTGGCCCATCGTCCATTTTATGAAAAATGTCTCATCAGCCTCTTCCAATCCATAACCCCCCGGACCGCAGGGTTTAACACGGTCGATACCACTTCCCTTACAGACAGTTGCCTCTATATAATCATCCTCCTGATGTTTATCGGCGCCTCCCCCGGATCGACGGGCGGCGGGATCAAGACCAGCACCCTGGCCGTACTGACCGCCCTGGTCTGGAACAAATTGCGCGGGAGGCCCCACGTGCATGTCTTCAACCGGACTATCCCTTCTGAAGTGGTCATGCGGAGTATCTCCCTGTATATGCTCTCGGTATTTACCGTACTGACCATCCACATGCTCATGCTCTTCAGCGAAATGGCATGCCCGACTTCGCATCCGGCCAGAGGCTGTTTTCTTACGTATCTTTTTGAAACCATCTCGGCCTTTGGCACGGTAGGGCTCTCCATGGGGGTTACCCCTTATCTCAACAGCATGAATAAGCTCATTTTAAGCGCCCTCATGTTCATGGGCCGGGTAGGGATACTGACCTTTGCCTATGTAATAGTCAGAAGAGAGCGGCCCGAATTTGAATTCCGTTATTCAGAAGAAAAGGTTATGATTGGTTAAAAAGGAGCGGGCTATGAGAAGATTTGCCGTGATTGGTCTGGGAAAGTTCGGCTTCCACCTGGCTAAGGCCCTGTTTGAAGATGGACACGAAGTCATAGCTATCGATAAGGATAAGGACCGGGTACAGGAAATTCAACCCTTTTCCACCCAGGCGGTGGTTGCTGACATTGCACACAAGGAAATATTAAAAACCCTGGGGATAGATCAGATGGACGCAGTGCTGGTCAGCATCGGAGAAGACATCGCCTCCAGCATCCTCGTTACCCTCTACCTTAAGGAGCTAAAAGTCAAACAGATTTTAGTGAAGGCCATGAATGAGGATCATGGCAAGATACTGGAACGGATCGGAGCTACCGAGGTAATCTATCCGGAAAAGGCAATGGCCCTGAAGACGGCGAGGAGTCTCTCTACACCGAACATCCTGGACTTCATCCCTATGGTAGAAAACTACACCCTGGTAGAATTGGCGCCCCCTACCGCCTTTATCGGGAAGACATTGAGCGGTCTTGACCTGCGGGTGAGACATAACGTCTATGTCATCGGCGTAAAGGAAGTCCTTACTGATAATTTTATCCTGGTTCCACCCGCCGACTTTGTAGTAAAAGATAGCGACATACTATTTGTAATTGGCCACAGGGATAACATCGCAAAATTGGAGAAGTTATAGTAAAAACATCATGCGCTTCTTTTTTACGCAGGCCAGAATTAATTCCGTCTGTCTCACTTTTCTGTCCAACGTCAAGGGCTTATGTTATATAATTTTCTGTCCTGAGGCCAAGGATTGCACCCCCGCCGGGCTACAGAAAAGACATGCAAGCGCGGTAACTTTGGAAGAAAATGCCGAAATACACGGCCCGGTCATAACCCAGATCAGGGAATACTTTGCCGGCAGACGCCGCATCTTCTCTGTGCCTATGGATGTAACAGGGACCACCTTCCAAAAGACGGTCTGGGAGGCCATAATGGCCATTCCTTACGGTGAGACCCGTTCTTATCAGGAAATAGCAAGGGCTGTCGGAAAAGTGAAGGCGGCCCGTGCCGTAGGACAGGCAGCAGGTGCCAACCCACTCCCGCTTATAATACCATGCCATCGCGTCATAGGAAGTACCGGTAAACTCGTCGGCTTTAGTTCCGGCCTGAACTTGAAAACAAAGCTCCTCACCCTGGAAAATGCGTATAAGGAGAAGAGATCATGCCCCTTCCCAAAACCGGATTGAAACTGACCGCAAATGCCCTCACTGTCCTGCAAAAGCGCTATCTTAAAAAAAACGAGCAGGGCCAGGCCGTAGAGACACCGGAACAGATGTTCCTCCGCGTGGCCCGCGCCGTGGCCGCTGCCGACGCCATCCATGGCCAAAAGACCGATGTTAAGAAAACAGAAGACACCTTTTACCGGATGATGACCGAATTCCTCTTCATGCCCAACTCACCCACCCTGATGAATGCCGGCCGCAGGCTGGGACAACTCGCCGCCTGTTTCGTCCTGCCTGTAGAAGACTCAATTGACAGCATCTTCGAGGCCATTAAACAGACCGCCATAATCCACAAAAGCGGAGGAGGGACCGGGTTTTCTTTCTCCCGCATCCGTCCGGCCAATGATGTGGTGCGCACGACACAGGGCGTATCCAGCGGCCCGGTTTCCTTTATGACGGTTTTTGACATAGCCACGGAAACAATCAAGCAAGGGGGGACCCGCCGCGGGGCTAATATGGGAATACTCCGTGTGGATCACCCCGATATAGAACAGTTCATAAATGCCAAACAGATGACGGATAAGCTCAACAACTTTAACATCTCAGTGGCCATAACCGCCGAATTCATGCGAGCCCTGGCCAAAGGCGAAGAATATGACCTTATCAACCCGCGGAATGGACATAAAGTAAAATCTGTCCCCGCCGTCCATATCTTTACCCAAATAGTCGAGGCCGCCTGGGCCACCGGCGAGCCGGGTATAATCTTCCTCGACCGTATAAACCGGGACAATCCCACTCCACAACTGGGCGAGATAGAGGCCACCAATCCCTGCGGTGAGCAGCCCTTACTCCCTTATGAAGCCTGTAATCTTGGCTCCATCAACCTCTCCCGCTTCGTTAAGGCGGACAAGGTAGATTATGCCGGCCTTAAAAAAATAATACATCATGCCGTGCACTTCCTGGACAATGTTATAGACATCAATAAATATCCCCTGTTGCAGATTGAATCCATGAGCAAGGCCAACCGCAAAATAGGCTTGGGGGTAATGGGATTTGCCGACATGCTCATACAACTGGGTATTCCTTATAATTCAAAGGATGCGGTTAAAACGGCAGAGACCGTCATGTCTTTTATCTCGCGTGAATCCAAACTGGCCTCAGCCGACTTAGCCGGAAAGCGCGGCAACTTTACCAACTATAAAGGCAGCATATACGATAATCCAAAAACCCCTTTTATGCGTAATGCCACCACTACCACTATCGCCCCTACCGGCACGATCAGCATCATCGCCGGTTGTTCCAGTGGGATAGAGCCGCTTTTTGCCGTCTCCTTTGTGCGCCGCGTCTTAGATGGCAGCGAACTCCTGGAAGTACACCCCTACTTCAAGGAAGCGGCCAAGAAGGCTGGTATCCTTACCAAAGAGCTTATGGAGGACATCGCGCAAGGCGGCTCCATTCAAGGCATCCCGGACATTCCGGATTCACTGAAGAAGGTCTATATGACGGCCATGGACATCAGCCCGAAATGGCACATCCGGCTACAGGCCGCCTTCCAGAAACATACAGATAATGCCGTTTCCAAAACCATCAATTTCCCCTCCACAGCCTCTATCGAAGATGTGCACAAGGTCTACCTTCTGGCTTATGAACAGGGATTGAAAGGGCTGACCATCTATCGCTACGGCAGTCGGAAGGGTCAGGTGCTAAGTTTTAAAAAAGAGGGAGAAAAAAAAGAAATCGTCCCGCGCGCCCGGCCTATGCGCACCACAGGCATTACAGAACGTATGCGTACCGGATGCGGCAACCTGTATATCACCATAAACTCAGACGAAAAGGGAATATGTGAAGTGTTTGCCCAGATAGGCAAGGCCGGTGGTTGCGCTGCCTCTCAAATAGAGGCCATCGGCAGGCTTATCTCTCTGGCTTTACGTTCCGGCCTCAAGGTGGAGGCGATCATCAGACAGCTTTCGGGAATACGTTGCCCATCGCCTATCTGGGATCAGGGGAAAATGATCCTTTCCTGCCCTGACGCCGTGGCCCGCGCCATAGCTAATGTGACCAATCTTCCCATCTCACCGCATGACAAGACCATGGGGGCCTGCCCGGACTGTGGAGGGACGCTGGAATCCGAAGGCGGATGTCTCGTCTGCCGGTCCTGCGGATTTTCCCGATGCGATTAGGATGAAAATAGATAACCTGCACCCCTGGGATGGGCTATACCCTGGCCTGCACAGCCCGCTATCGTATCCCGGAACTCACACGGCTCGCCCACCTGCTGGTTACCCGCATGCGTCGAAGGCTCGCATCCGCCTAAGGCGGACATCTTCGACCGGTAGTATGGAGAGCAGCCGGGCGCGCCGGTAATCTTCACTTATCCCGGTCCTTCTTCTTGCAAATCAAGATGTTATCCCGCTTACCCCGGGACAAGGCGCTTGCAAAATTAGCCTTAAACTGTTCCGCCGTCCCCTTGGGCACATTCAGGGCATAGCATCCCGCGGGGATAGTGCTGTTCCTTATTTGCGGGTTTATTTCCTTGACGGCCTTGAAGGTCGTACCGCATGCAGAGGCTATGTTACGCAGATGTACCTCGCCTGACGCCTTAAAATCAAGACGATCATATTCCAGGGGAGGGTAAAGACTCTTCTCAGGCACGTTATAACCATAGAGTTCAGGAGCGCCAAGAATTACCTTTGCGGCCAATCCCCGGAAGATATACCGCTCTGTCTCCAGGGGCAGATTAAGACCATAAAAATTATTAACATTCTGCCCGGTAATGTCCCTATTCATCCGGTCTTCGCCGCAATTATATGCCGCTACGGCCACAGTCCAGCTGCCAAACCTTTGATAAAGATCTCCGAAATAATCCAGGGCAGCTTCGGTAGCCCGCTCAAAATTCAACCGTTCGTCAATCCAGTCATCGACCCTCAGTCCATAACGTTTTGCGGTCTTTTCCATAAATTGCCATGGGCCGGCCGCCCCTGCACCGGAGAAGGCATAGGTCTTCAGCGCGCTTTCGACTACGACTACATATTTGAGGTCACCCGGCATATTCCGTTCTTTAAGCCTTTTCTCGATATAAGGAAAGTACCGGTTGGCGCGCTTCATCCACATGATGACCTGGGCATGGTCATAAACGGAAATAACAAATTCCCGGTCCAGCATCTCCCGGACGTCCTGCCTTTCAAGAGGGACCGGCTCACCACAGAAGCTTAGACCGGCGGGCAAGTCAAAAATGGGCACAACACCCACAGTTCTGACCGGAGACTGGCCGGTGATGAAGATTAAGAAAAATACTGCTACGATGAAAAGGCCCAAAGAGATCGCTATCGTGGAAAAATTAAATCTGGTATTAGCCACCCCGGATACCTCCTTTTAAGGTTGCCTTTTTGCGAAATGATCGTACCCCTTATGGGTGATATCTTTTTTATATCCGTCTTCCCGCAAAAAAACTCCTCTTCCCTTGACTACCTTACCCACACAGAACGGGCTTACTCTGGTCAAGGATTTCACTTCTTTTTTTATCTTTTCGGCATGATCCGGTGAAACTATAAATAAAATACCATAATCCTCCCCCCCAAAAAGGGCCCAGGCCAGTGCGGAAGCGCCGGATTCTTCGGCCAGCTTGCGGCAGGCAGTGGAAACCGGAAGCTTCTCTGCGTCAATTTCTGCGGCTACACCGCTCTCTTCGGCAATATGCGCCAGGTCAGTAGCCAGACCATCCGAGAGATCGATCATGGCAGAAGACAGCTTATGGCCGGCCAGGTATCTTCCCAATTCCAGTTGCGGTATAGGATCCAGTTGTGCCCTAAAAAGTCTCCGGTAGGCCGGTTCCGGCTTACGCTTTCCTTCCAGCAAGGCCAGTCCGGCCGCCGCATCACCCAGGCAGCCGGAAACAAAGATAAGGTCCCCTTCCCTGGCCCCGGACCGCAAGGCGATTTTTCCCCTATATCCTTCACCCAGTACGGTTATAGTGAGCACAACACCAGAGAGGCAGGAGACCGTATCTCCGCCGATAATGGGCACGTTATAACGCCGGCACCAAAAATTGATGCCCTGAGCTAATTGGCGCACAAAGGATATAGGTGTCTCTTCAGGCAGGGCCAGGTTTAAAAAGGCGTGCGTAGGCGTCCCTCCCATCGAGGCCACGTCGCTCAAATTAACGGCCATAGCCTTCTTGCCCAGTAGATAGGGCGTGGTATAATCCAGGCGAAAATGGATGCCTTCAACCAGCGTATCTGTGGTTACCAGCAGATACCGGGTGCGGCTCATGGGGATTACGGCACAGTCCTCGCCGATACCGCGCAGGACGTCCGGTCTCTCCACACGGGAAAAGTTCTTCTTTAGAATAGATAAGAGTCCTTGTTCACCTATGGCCTTTAGATCGGCCCCGTTCAGGTATGATTTCAATCTTGCCATTCTCTTTTATGATGAACTCGAAAAAGTCGATTTCTCACGCAAAGGCGTAAAGACCGCGAAGACAATATATTGTTTATCCAAGAAAAAACTTAGCGTACTCGGCGGCGTTGCTTGATATTTTGGATTTTTTACGAAGCCGTCTTTTCTGCTAATAATCAAATATCTCAAGGGCATTAAAAAAATAGGCAATCTCGGTAGCCGCCGTCTCCGGGCTGTCAGACCCGTGCACGATATTTTGCTCTATACTCGAGGCAAACTCGTGCCGGATAGTCCCGGGCTTGGCCTCTTTGTAATTGGTAGCGCCCATCAGGTTCCGATTTTTCTTTATAGCCCCCTTTCCCTCCAGGACCATGACTACGATCGGTCCCGAGGACATGAAGCCCGTCAAACTGTCAAAGAAAGGCCTCTCCCGATGCACCGCATAAAAACCCTCGGCCTCCTTCTTGCTCAGATGCACCATCTTCATAGCCACAACACGGAGGTCATTTTTCTCAAAACGCTTTATGACCTCACCGATAAGTCTTTTCGAAACGCCGTCAGGTTTGATGATAGATAGGGTTCGTTCCATATTATTAGCAGCCTCCTTTGAGAAATTGACCTTACGACCTACCAGAAAAGACGCGGCCTGTCAACCGGCGACGCATCCTAAATCCAACGCCCTTTCTGTATATACCGGTTTGTCGCCTCTCAAGGGGCTGTTTCAGGGGTAGCTCTCAGGAAAAAACTTTAAAGATGGGACAATGTGGGGACGTGGGGACAAGTGATAATCTATAACTTCTTTATTTGTAACTACTCAGCCGCCGATCTACGCTGATCATCACTGATATTTTTTCTTTTATTATGAGCCTCTTGCAAAAGTCGTCACCCCGGTGAAAACCGGGGTCCAGAACGCATTTAACTAATTGAAAATACTGGATTACGGCTTTCGCCGGAATGACGAAAAACGAGAAAATTCGACTTGTTACGAAACCATCTTTCTTTATCTTCTAAATTTTGTATGCTGACTCCTGGCTTCCCAAAAAGCAATAACATAAAGAAGGCTGCCTGATAACGGCTATGTCTCTAATGCAGATACCTGGGTCTTGGTTCCTGATCCGGGATTTTACTTATGCCTCCCCATAAATCCTTAAGTTCAAGAAGCCGTTCAAAATTTCTAATAAATGTCCCCAGGTGCATGTTGATGGTCTTACGGGCCTCCAGGAGTACATTTTCCCGTTTTAAATAATCTACGTAAGCCTCGAGTATTTGTCTGTCCATCTCGGAGAGAGAAACAAATCTAATTCCGGCATGCCAAGCCCTTTCCTTTCTCTGCCAGACTACCTCGCTCGTAATAGAAAGGGTATGCATGCCTTCCGGCAACTGAAGGCAAAACTGTAAGGCTCCATCCCACCGGGGCTCTTCCAGGCAGGCTATCTCCGCCCCATGGACAGAGAGGCCCACCAAGTAAACATTTTTTGCTTTTTCTAGGCCTAACTCCTGCGGCACGGAGAGAAGAACTCTTTCATTACAGCGCCTTTCGCTCACATCTTTTCTCTGCATAGCCGACCTCCTCGACGACCTTTTGGACTAGCAATTTCAATGCCAGATATGATTTAACTTTTTACTGCAATAATCCCCTTGAGATTACAAATATTTCTTGAGTAGATAAGAAAAAACGGAAATAAAATTCACAAAGTGGGAATTTCATTTCCACCCAAAGTGGAAAAAAGATTCCACTGTAAGCGCGGTACTCAGAAAAACTCTCTCCCCTGCCATATCATAGGCCGGTGTCCTTAATTACACCGGCCTTGCATTTCTCCAGATAGTCTGCAAACTTGCGATAAATACGCCAGGCCTTTTCTTCAAAATCCTCCTCCCAGATATTTAGCGCGAGATAACTGGCGTCTTTTTTCTCTAAGGGCACCACCAGCCCCTCATTTATGATCTCCTCGCGGAAGGTCGTCCTGGTGAGGATCTCTGAAAAATATCTCCGGAAGTCCTCTTCAAAATTGTAATCATAGTACCAGGTCTCCTCGGCAAAAACATCCTGGAAGTAGCGGGTGGAAACCTCACCCCAGAGGCCTGCGGCATGGAATTTTTCTGCCGCAGTGGACTGGTAATAGGCCATAGTCTGGGCAAGATAACTTTTTAATTCCCTTACATTTCCATCCCAACGGTTGTAGAATAATTTTAAAAGGGCGATATAGCGCATATAGCGTATGGATGTATCACGTAAAAGCCCTTTTAATAAATACGGGATATCCTCTTTCCGCCCGGCCAGGGGAGGGATGCTCACCCGATAGGTAAAACGATACATAAGCATAGACGCCAAGGCCTTCCTGTCTGTAGCCATAGCCATTATGCGTGTATCAATAAAACGTGATTCTCCCGTACGTCGATCCGACACCTTCCGGTCTTCTAAAAATTTGCCCAGACTTGCCTGTGTAGCTATAGGCAGATATTGGGCTTCATCCAATACCAGTGTGCCTCCCTGCGCCCGGCCAAGCGGACTCTCGGCAGTATCCGCAAATATCTCCCGCGTAGCATCGGACTCGGCCAGTTCGGCGCAGTTGACCTTTATGATGGCCTGCTGACTCCGTTTACTATTGGCAATCACGTAATCAAGCCAGATTTCCTTGCCGCAGCCAAATGGCCCCGTAAGCAGCAATGACCCGTCGCTGGCCCCAATAACCTCAAAAAATCTCGTCAGACGGGAAACATGAGTTGGATGGCCTAAAATCGTTACATTCATCTGTCTTCCCATATCGTTAGTTTTTATCTTCTGCATGGCCTGGATTATACCACAGATGACCACCGATAAATCAAGCCCAAATATTGTCTGGGTAATTTCCCGGTCTTTTATGGAATCCAATGTTCCTGAGCGAAATTTGCTGGAGTCCGCCGAAGGCGGATCACTGCGGAAGCCATGAAGTGAAGGAATGAAGGATTCCCAAAAAATGGAGAACGTTCGGAAAATATTCGGCTGAGGGTTGTGGAAGGCTGATACGTGTTCCCATCGGGCAGGCAAGCTTGATAAACTCGTAAAAAGTCAAAATTGGGACGGCACAGTAGAAATAGCTCAAGGCTAAAAGCTAAAAGGGGTAGGTACTACAATTCTTCCCTTCAGTTTTGAGCTTTCATCTTTGAGCTGACATCAACGCAGCAAATGGACTTTTTGCGAAGCCGTCACCTCCTGTGGCCTCTCGAACGCATATAATCCCTCTTTCGCATATCATGCGGAAAACCTCTTCTCTCGCCGGGGGATGAACCTTGCCATTTGGATGGGCCTCTGAACTGTCTCTTATCCGGCCCTTCCCGGTCTTCAGAAGACGAAGGGCCTTCCTGCCCACTCTGATGCCGGCGTAAAGAACGCTTTTCCTCCGGCGGCAGGGATTGCCAGAGGCGATGGCGTTCCCTCAAACGCTCTTTCTCTTCTGGAGAGAGACTGCGAAACCGCTCAAAATTCCGCCGCAATCTTTCCTTTTCCTCTGTTGGAAGTTTTTGATACTCCCCGTATCTTTCTTTCAAACGGGCACGTTCCTCCGGAGAAAGCCTTTGCCATCTCTGCCAATTTGCCTCCTCTTCCGTCCGCTTCACAGTCTCTACCATATTATCAGCCGGAATAAGTCCGTTCATGCCTCCGGCAGATTCGCCGGGGCGAACTTCCGCCTGCGCTTTCAGAGCAGAAGCGGCAAAAAACATAATGCATATACTCAGGAAAAATATAATCCTAGGCATGGACATAACCCTGCGGTACAGACCGCTGTGAGGTATCCTGTATCTGTTCAATAGCATCCAGGTCTTTTATCAAATCATACTCCTGGAGCATATCCAGATGCTCAACCAGATGCGCTTCTTCCGCACTCACAGGTAGATCGTACATCTTAGGCCTTTCCGCCACGTCTCCTGGATACAAAAACCAGATCCCCAGAAACAGAAGGACTGAAAAGACGGCGGCCAGGGCTGGAACTTTTCCGCCCAGGCGAATCTTCGACCACCAGCAACGTTTTGTTTCTTCATCTATCTTTTCTCTAATTCCGGCCTGGTAAGCCTGCCAGAACACGGATGAAGGCGCGGCCATATTCCTCCCCCTGGTTGTAAGGGCCAGCATCTTTTCCATGTCCCGGACATAAGTTGAACAAGCCTCGCAACGGGCCAGGTGCTCCGTGAGCTTCTTCTCCTCACCCGCAGGAAGCTCACTATAGTGCCTTAAAATGGCGTCATCCTGGAAATGGCGGCAGCTTTTCATTTAACTCTTTTCTCCATAGTTATAGCCGTAATCGTCTTTTAACCTTGCCTGCAACTCTCTCACGGCACGAAAGAGATGGCTTTTAACTGTCCCTTCGGCTATCTTAAGGATGGCTGCGATCTCCTTGATGGGCATCCCGTGATAGTTTTTCAGTATAAATACCGCCTTCTGCTTGGCAGGAAGGACATCTAATGCCTTCCTTACCTTTTGCGACAACTCCTTCTGATCGTATCTTTCCACCGGGCCGGGGGTAAGGGCCGGCTTCTCGGCTAACGAGCAACGCGGGTCCTCTCTGGTATCTCCTTCCGGCTGAAATATCTTCCACCAGCGCCTTTTCCGACGTCTAAAGTCCATACACAGGTTGACCAGGATACGGTAAAACCAGGTGTATAAAGAGGACTCATCGCGAAATTGCCCCAGACGCTCATAGGCGCGGACAAACGCCTCCTGTGAAAGATCCCGGGCATCCTCTACATCATTGACCAGGTCGAAGGCGATGAAAAAAGCCCTTTTTTGATACTTGGCCACAAACTCGTCAAAGTCCTTATAAGTATCCTTACGGGCAACCACTGATGGACAGGAGGGATTATCGGTCATAAAATCCACGTATGAGAACTGCGGTTGCGTGCAAAGTCCATCCATGTAGCCATTCGACTCCGGTGCGGTTTACTGAAGTTAGACGAAAAAAGTCCCGGATGGTTTACAGCAGTTTTAATAACTTGTGGACCGGCCTTATAAAAATATGCATTCATGGTCAGAGATTACCTTTTATTATCTCGGTAACGGCCTTACTCTTGACCGCCTTTTCCACCAGGTCCGCCATAACCAGGTTGAGGATGTGCTCTATCTCGGCCTCAGTTATAAATAAGAACTCTTCTGATTGAAATTTAGCCTCAAGAATATCCTCTTTTATGAGCCGGCCCTGTTTATCCCCCCAATAAAGTCTTAACCGGGCCTTTCCTACCAGGGCGGGTAAAAGTGGACTGGTGCCGACCTCTCTTTTACAACTAAACTCCTCGATAGTTCCGGTTAATATGCCGTTAACTGTCGTGACCGTAAAACCGTCTGCGCTCCGGTCCCATGACGGAATATCAATAACCTTGATGCCGGCCTCTTCCAGTCCCCTCTTTATGGACGCAGCAAACTCCGTATCCAGCCGTTCGTCCCTCAGGTAATAAAAGTCCTCGCCTCCCAGATTATTATATCTTTTAAAGAGAAGCTTTCTTTCGACACGGTTATCAGTAAAGGGCGCCAGGGCTATGGAGGGTGGCTCCTTAAAGGTGTAACAGGAACGCAGCGCAGTAGGAGGCCAATAAGTCAACCCCACCTGAAACTCGCGATCTGCCGCGCACGCAGGAAGAAACAACACGGCCAGGGACACTACTATGAATAACTTCGCTATCCATTTCATGGCTTCCTCCAGACAGGTTACTAATTAATAATATAACAAAGTATGGCCGCAAATGAAACCCTAACCGGACTTTCCCCATTTTTTATGGAACCCGATTTTCCTGAGCGAAATTTGCTGGAGCAGGGGGGCCCCATCGAGGGTGAGCAGGAAGGGGAAAGCCCGCCCTTTAGAGGCGGGAAGGGGCAGGTGTTCCCCGCCTGCGAATCCCGATAGGGTCACTGCGGAAGCCATGAAGCGAAGGAACAACGGATTCCATTTTGGAATGAAATATTCTAAGAAACATCAATATGTTAAATAAAATACGTTGATATTTTGGGGAAAGTCCAGAAACCTTAATGCCAGAGTAGGCAGGACAAAAATAACCTTGAAATTTCTCCGGGTATTGGGTAGAAGTAGAACAACCGGGCGGTTAACTCAGTGGTTAGAGTGCCATCCTCACACGGTGGAAGTCGCAGGTTCGAATCCCGCACCGCCCACCATGATCAAAACAAAAGGCCAGTCTTTGGACTGGCCTTTTGTGTCATAAATACCTTGACAGCGCCTGCAACCGGGGCATAGATTTGCAAGTAAGGGATGCAACTAACGTTCGAACGTGCTAACGTGTAAACGGATAACCGGTTGATATGGATATGGATAAATTGAAAGATCTGCTCTTGTCGGTACAGGAAGGCCGGACAGAGGTTGAACAGGCCCTCCAGGCCCTGAAAAACCTGCCTTTTGAGGATATGACCTATGCCAAAATCGACCATCACCGGCCCCTGCGTCAAGGGTTTCCGGAGGTGGTCTTCGGCGAAGGCAAGACCGCCGAACAACTGCTTAAGATTGTTGCTTCCATCTATGAACACAGCGACCGGGTTCTGGTCACCAGAATCAGTGAAGACAATGCCGCACACATCCGTTCCTCTCTCCCGGAAGCCGATTACCATCCGGTATCCCGGTTATTGATCCTCAAGAAAAAAGAGCCGGAAATCATCGGCAAAGGGACCATCATGGTCATTTCCGCCGGCACTTCTGATATCTCCGTGGCCGAAGAGGCCTACCTTACGGCCCAGATAATGGGCAACCGGGTGGAGTATCTCTATGATGTGGGTGTAGCCGGTATCCACCGGCTTCTCAGTCACAAAGAAAAAATTGCCTCTGCTTCTGTACTCATTGTAGTGGCCGGGATGGAAGGCGCCCTGCCCAGCGTAGTTGGCGGGCTTGTGGACAAACCGGTTATTGCCGTGCCCACCAGCGTGGGATACGGGGCAAGCTTCGGAGGGATTGCGGCCCTTCTGGCCATGCTCAATTCCTGCGCGGCAGGCGTGGCCGTAGTCAATATAGACAACGGGTTCGGCGCCGGTTATATCGCCGGTCTTATAAACCGGTTATAAATGCCATAAACTATGGAACAGGATAGATTCCGCCAGATCAGCAAGGTCTTATGGATCATATTGATCCTGAACTTTGCCGTGGCCGCCTCCAAGCTCTTTTACGGCTGGTTTATAAACAGCGCCAGCATCATGGCGGACGGCTACCATTCCTTCTCTGACGGCTCGTCCAATATTATCGGCCTCTTCGGTATATGGATGGCCTCCAGGCCCAAGGACGAGCGCCACCCCTACGGTCATGGTAAGTACGAGACCCTGACTTCAGTGGGCATTGCCCTGCTCCTCTTCCTTGTCTGTGTCGAAGTCCTGAGTGAGTCCATAAAACGCTTTTACCATCCTGTCCACCCTGAAGTGGATGCGGTAAGCTTTGCCGTCATGGGAGTCACCCTGATTGTCAATATCTTCGTGATGCTTTACGAACGCAGGCAGGGCCGGGTTTTCCAGAGTGAGATATTGATCTCTGACTCCCTCCACACCGGAGCCGATATATTTACGACCGGCTCGGTAATTATCGGGCTTTTGGCCATCCGGGCCGGCTACCCTATCGTTGACCCTGTCGTGGCCCTCTTTATCAGTATCTTCATCGGTTATGCCGGGGTTGAGATCATCAGAAGCAGCTCCCAAATTTTACTTGATGCGGCGGCCATAGATGAAGAACAGATACGGGCCATCGTCATGGGCGTGAACGGCATTGAATATTGTCATAAAATCAGGAGCCGGGGAAGGAAGGGGGATATCCACGTGGATATGCATTGTCACATGAAGCGGGATATCTCTTTAGAAAAGGCGCATGCGATAGCCCATGTGGTGGAAAACACAATCAAGGAAAACATCCCCGGCGTCAAGGACGTCACCATCCATATCGAGCCCGCGCCGGAGGATATCCCATCTTAGCAGCTTATGCCCCGGGCCGCGCGCGCCTGCATCTTTATCCTTTGCGCGGTCTCCCAGGAAAAGTCCCCGGCGCAGGGGAAAATGGAGTTGTTTTGATATACGGGATCGCTGGCAATGGGGAAACGGGCGGTCTCTAAGGCCTTTGGCCAGAGGGGGGAACCTGGTATGGGAGAGTACTCGGCCAGATAAGGCGCCCCGCCCGCCGCCTTGACATACTCAATGGAATAGGCTACCTCCCGCCATTCCTGACCGGGTAAGCCGGCCAAGATGTAAACACCTATGTCCTTGGCTTCAAATCCGGCCTGCCGGAGAAACTTAATGGCCTGTATCAAATCGCCTTCGCAAATCTTTCCGTCCATATCCTTGTGCCGCGCCATGTTGGCCGTCTCAAAACCGAATCGGATGGTCTGAACCCCGGCCCGGAAAAGGAGACGGGCAGTATAATCATCGACCTCCCGGATATGGAGGGCGTTTGGGGTATGAAACCTTACAGGCAATTTTTCTCTGATTACCCCTTCAAGTATGGGCCAGATATGGACCTTTTTGTTAATAAGAAGGGCGTCATCATAAAAGACAAAGTCACGTACATTGTAGTTTTGATGCCAGTAATAAATCTCTCCGATCACCGCCTCCGGGGAACGTTGCGTAAAAAAAGGCGTCAGCTTATGCGAGGCGCAATAGGCGCACCGGAAAGGGCAACCCCGCGAGGTAAGGAGGCAGACATAGTCCCTGTCGCCTACGAGGTCAAACGCCGGATAGGGATGGCCGTCCAGGGTGTTTGTTTCAGGCACAAAGGCCGGTTTGTGACCGGTAATATCCGATAGAAGGTCTAATAATTGTGCCTCACCCGGCCCGGAAAGGACGTAGTCAGCGCCGGAGCGCTCACGCGCGTGATCCGTGCAGAGGGTGGCATAGATACCGCCCAGGATAATCGGGACACCGGGGAAAATCTCTTTTGCCAGACGAATAGCCTCAAATACCCCCGGATACCAGTAAGTCATGAGGGAGGTAACCAGAACGGCATCGGGTCTTTCTATCGCCTTAAGTCCGGCATTGAAGTCTTCCGGGGTTATGCCGTAACGACTGTATGTCCTGGGGATATTTTTTAATCCGGCCGGTTTTGGGATGGGTGTTCTCAAAAAGTTGCCGGTCCCGAATTTTCGTCTTTTACCGCGCCCACTTTTAAGTCCCCCTGAAGTCTCTGAGTGACGGGTATAAAGACAATCGACAAAATCCACCCTAAATCCGTTGCGGCGCAGTATGGCCGCCAAATAGAGCAGACCTAAAGGCTTCGCCCATAAGTCATAGGCGGCAAAATCATAAATCCAGGGATTGATAAGTACTAGGCGTGGCCCAAGCATGGCCTGCATACTAAATCACTCTGTCTGCCGCGTCAACCGGGGCACCCTGTGAATGTTCCACTTACAGCCCCGAATAACAAATCATCATTAATGGTTCTCTCTCATTTCAAGTGGGTAATCCAAGCATCTCTGAGCGCTTTTTTTTCTGTCGTGTCAAAGGCAGATTCGCCGAAGCGAACAGTTAGAACCAGATTTCCGCTCAGAATCGCTGTGGGAATGACAGAACCGGGACTTTTGCAAGAGCCTCGTTTAATTACAATTTTATCCTGTTGTGTTTTTTAGCAAATTTCTATACCATACTTCTCATATTCAGCTCAGATGAAAAAAGTAGAGTCTATATAATATATAAGCTCCCGCCATATGGCACTAACACCGTCCGAGCGAATCGTCTTGATGAAGGAGATTTCTCAGCGCCTTGCCGGCGAGGACTGGCCGTTGATCGATGTCACGCTGAAGCAGTTCTCGCTTCCGTGGACGAACGAATGGAGTGGAGGCAAGGACGCGTACGTGCTCCAAATGATTGAGGGGGGCTCGGGCGAAACCCTCGTCGACCTCGCACGTCATGTCGGGTTCCAACTGCCTGCTGGCGGCGCGCCCCGCATCGAGCCCCCGTTCTAGCGCCCGGGCATGCTTAAGCTGTTTGTCACCCACTTGGCCGCCCATCGTAAGTTCTCGGCGGATCTCCAGGAAGCGCTCTGGGCTTACGGCATCTCCGCTTTCGTCGCTCACAACGACATTGAGCCGACACAGGAATGGCAGACGGAGATCGAGACGGCACTGGCAACGTGCGATGCGCTCGTGGCTCTCCTCCATCCTGATTTTCATGAGAGCAACTGGACCGATCAGGAGATCGGTTTCGGGATGGGTCGAGGCGTGCCGGTTTTTTCGATCCGGTTTGGGCAGGACCCATATGGGTTTATCGGTCGGTTTCAGGCCTTTGACGGCACGGGTAAGTCTGCCGCGATTGTGGCCCGCGAACTGTTCGACACGTATCGGAAGAACAAGCAGACGCAGGCGTTGATGGCAGAGGCATTGGTGAGCCTCTTCGAGCAAAGCAACACGTTCGCCGCCGCCAAGGAACACCTGAGCTACCTGGAAGAGCTTGAGACGTGGAAGCCTTCCTTTACGTCACGACTCAAGGCCGCGCTCCGAAGCAATTCGCAGATCTCCGATGCCTGGGGCGTCGCTGATCGGATCACAGCGCTAATCAAAAAATGGAATTGAAGGGTGTTCGGGTAAGGGGAAGCTTTGTTCTCCCCCTCCCCACACCACCTAGCATCCGCCTGAGGCGGAATAGTGAATGCCCACCCACAGTTTTTTGATGGAAACCAGCCCTTGTTCCTTCAGCCATTGATTCGTCATGCCGGTTTGTGTGGCCAGGGTTCGGGATAGACGCCAGCAGCCTTTGCGACTTAATTCCACCGATATGGCAGCGTTGCGCGACGTACCAAGGAGGCAGATATATGAAGAGCAAAATAAAGTACACGAATGAACCGCTGGGTGAGTTAAGAGTTGTTAAGGATTTTCTTCTGCCGCCGGACCAGTTGGTCTTGAAAGAGGAAAACGTGAAGGTAACGATTGCCTTGAAAAAATCGAGCATTGATTTTTTTAAAAAAGAAGCAAAGAAACAGCACACCTCGTATCAAAAGATGATCAGACAAGTTATAGATTGGTATGCTTCACACTATAAAAATCAAAAAAGCGCCTAACGATTGAAACTCCCCGCAGCCCGCCAGTGTCGAACCTGGTAGCAAGCAGCGGGGAATGGGAGAGGGGACGGGAACAAGGGGGGACGGTCAGGGAACAACGGTCGTGTAAATATGCTTTTCTTGTTTATTTATGATATAGGCATTAAACATGCCGCGCAAAGCTCGTATAGACGCCCCCGGCGTCCTCGACTCTCGTTCGTACAGAGCTTTCATAGTTGTTTTGACTAAGTTCCGACTGAAAACAGGAAGAAAATAGAAAACCCGTTCACCCGGAGAACCACTCCGGAGAAACGGGTTGTCTAAATCAAAATGGTGGAGGCGGCGGGAGTCGAACCCGCGTCCGAAGATACTCCATTTAAGCATCTACATACATAGCCTGGGGTTCAATTTCACCCCCTGGTTCCACCCCGGGCAAGGCAACCAGGAGATTAGCCCGCATAAAGTTTCGCTTCCCCTCTCAGCAGGCGATTGAGGGGATGCTATCCCGCTATCCGTCGTCCTTTCTAGTTCCGCAGGATCGAATCAGAAGGACGCTGGCCTATTAAGCGGCCAGTGCGTATTCGCAGTTGTCTGCTTTTGTTTTTTCCTGTTTGTTTAACGAGCCAACAGGACCTCGGTATGCAGCTTAAACTTCCATATCCCCGTCGAAGCCGTTTCGCCCCCATGGATATGTCAGTTTCGACCTCGATAGCGCTTGGCTATCTCCCTTTCTTCTTCCCTCCTCTTTATACTCTCTCTTTTATCGTATAACTTTTTACCCTTGGCCAGGGCCAGCTCTACCTTCACCCAGCCATTTTTAAAATATATCTTGGTCGGTATGAGCGTTAATCCCTTCTCCTGTATCTTACCGATCAGCCTTCTTATCTCCTGCCGGTGGAACAAAACCTTGCGTGTGCGGGTCGGGTCCTGCTCCTCATGGTGCGTATGAGAATACGGACTTATATGCACATTATACAGCAAGACCTCACCCCCGACCACCTGCGCATAACCATCGGCCAGGGTTGCCTTTCCTTGCCGCAGAGACTTGACCTCACTTCCCGTAAGTACCAAACCTGCTTCATATCTTTCAGTGATAAAATACTCATGCGCTGCCTTCTTATTCTGGCAGACTACCTTTACACTCAAGAATACACTTCCTTTTGATTAAATAATAATACATTTCATGTAAAAAGCAATCGGCTTGAACTACTCCCGGGAAATATACATCAGGAAGCCGCATCAAGACGGGCCTTAGCCGCTTTGAGGGCGTCAAGGAGGGACATCTTGTTTCCCTGCAATCTCCCCATTTCGATATCCGGCTTCATCTTTTGGCCGTGGAAATCAGAGCCGCTGGTCATAAGGAGGTTGTGTTTCCCGGCTATGACCTCGAGATGTTTAACCCGTTCCGCGCTGTGGTAGCTGTTATAGACCTCCAGACCCATCAAACCGGCCCCTATAAGGCCCATAATGACTGCATCCGGCGTGTCTATGGGATGAGCCAAAACAGGAACAGCCTTCCACTTCAGTACCTGCCTTATGACGCCGGGTGTAGCCAGGGCCTCAATGGGCACGTAGGCCGGTCTCCCGCCCTTCAGCCAATCATGATAGAATCGATAATAAGGCGACCTGGCGCCATTTCCTTCAGTATATGTCCTGAGCCTTGGGTCTTCCTTATTTTCTTTTCGGTCCAAGATGGCCTTGAGATAAGAATATCCGGTTGGAATCTTACCGCCCGAATGCCTGCGTACATCTTCTTCCGTGAGGACAAAACCCGATTCCTGCAGCCTGGCGATCCTCCCCAGCGCCTGCTTTTCCTTTTCTACCCGTATGGCAGCCAGCCAGTCCTGAACAG
The DNA here is from genome assembly GCA_028715605.1 of Desulfovibrionales bacterium. Lineage (NCBI taxonomy): Bacteria > Pseudomonadati > Thermodesulfobacteriota > Desulfovibrionia > Desulfovibrionales > Desulfovibrionales bacterium. Next base: position 142,557 of record JAQURM010000002.1, on the reverse strand, counting down.
ATGTGCCTTCATAATCGATAAAATAGGCCAGGAGGTGCAGGTCAAGGTCTGAATAGAAGGTGTTGATCTCTATGGCCGGCACGAACTCTATGCCGGTCTCTTTTCCCAGGCGAACCCCTTCCGGCACACTGCCCACGCTGTTATGGTCGGCAAAGGCAATAGCCTTAAGGCCATGCCTCCCGGCCAGGGCAAATATCTCCTCCGGGGCGTGCTGTCCGTCGGAACTGGCTATGGTATGTATGTGTAAGTCAATCATCCGGCAATTATTATTGACATGCCCCTGAAAGTCAATTAGATTTCAAAAAAGGCGTCATTCCAGGTCGTACAAAGATTCCACTATGCTCCTCGAAGAACTTACCATGCTTGAATTTGTCGAAGGGCTGAAAAAGACCCGTACGGTCGTCATCCCTTATGGCTCGGTAGAAGAGCATGGTTTCCACCTGCCCCTCTCTACAGACACCGTACATATCTACGAAACAGCCAGGGCCGCATCTTCGAAAAGGCCCCTCTTTGTGGCTCCGCCCATCCATTATGGCCTGTGCCGCAGTACAAGCGGACATCCCGGCACAATCACCATAAAAGCAGGAACCCTGCGCAGGCTGACTATAGACATCGTTACGTCCCTCTATTCCCAGGGGTTGAGGAATTTCATCCTCATCTCCGGACACGCGGGCGGGACACACCTGGCCGCTATTACCGATGCCGGAGAGGAATTGCTCTCTGCCCTGCCTGAGGCCAACATAGCGGTTTTAAGCATACTCGATCTTGTTGGAAGGGCCGCCCGGGGTCTTGTAGAAACAGCCGGTGATTCGCATGCCGGAGAGGTAGAAACGTCAGTCATGCTCTACCTGCGCCCGGAATGGGTCAAGGGCACAAGTCCGGAAGAATATCCGGCATTCCCCAATCTCATCCTGGTAAGAAATAAGAGAAAATTCTGGCCGAATGGTGTCTGGGGCAACCCGGCCAGGGCCAATACGGAAAAAGGCAAAAAATTGTTATATGCGGCAGCGGACGAACTCGTCAACCTGGCAGAAAGAATCGAACAGTTCAGGGAGTAAAACATGGCAGATAACTTAAGTCGTTACTTTGGACATTCAGTAAGGTGGTTTATTGCTTTAGTATTCATCTTGTTAGTTTCCGTACAACTTTATACATCTCCTGATTCAGAGGCAAAAAACGTCAGGGCCGCCGATTTTTCCCTGAAAGACATGGATGGCCGCATGGTAAGCCTCAGCCATTTTAAAGGCAAGGTTGTCCTGGTTAACTTCTGGGCCACGGGGTGTCCTGCCTGTCGGGCCGAGATACCCGCTTTCATTGCTGTGTACAAGAAATATAAGAGCAAGGGATTTGAAATTATCAGTATCTCGCTTGACGATGTTACCACATCTGCCGGCAAGAAAATCCTGGCCGAATTTATCAAAAGAGCCGGCATTACCTACCCTGTTCTGATAGGCAATAATGCGGTATGTAAGGATTACGGGGGTATCTACTACATCCCCGTGAGTTTTCTTGTTGATTCAAAAGGGAATATAATAAAAAGATACATAGGCGAGCTTAAAATGGATGTCCTCGAAAAGGATATGGCGCCGCTCTTAAAGAGATAAGGGGCGAGTCATTATGCCGGGATTTCCTCCCCGGTAAAACCGGTTGCACGCAAAAACAAAAAATCAAGAAAGGAATCGGTAATCGGAGAAAGCGTACGCCCTTTAAGAACTACGACATAAAACTCACGCCATAAGTCTAACCCCTTTACCCTCAGTCCGTGCAAGGAACCCGCGGCAATATCGTCTTTGACCGCCCGCCGGGATAAAATACTAATGCCTATTCCCGCCTTCACGGCTTGGCGCACGGCCTCGGTGCTGCCCATCTCGGCAATGATGTTAAGTTCTTTTGCATCCATGCCCAGTTTCTCAAGGGCCTTGAGGCTGGTCATACGCGTGCCGGAGCCTGGCTCGCGCAGCATGAAGGCCTCTTTTTTGAGTTCATCTGCCTCGACATAACGTCGTCCTGCCCACTTATAGCCGGAGGGGACTACAATCACCATCTCGTCCCTTACCCACTCCCGGTACTGGAGCCTTTTATCCTCTATTTTAGCCCCCACCACCCCTATCTCGATCTTTCCCGCCAGAAGGCTTTCTATAACGCCCGTAGTATCAGCTATAGTCAGGGTGATATAGATGTCGCTATGCTCTTTTTTAAAAGAACCTATCAGCTCAGGAAGGATATATGCCCCCGGGATGGTACTGGCGCCGATGGTCATCTCTCCCTTGACCCTGCCCAGAAAAAGCTCTAACTCTCGCCGGGCCTCGGACCGCAGGCTCAACATCTGCCTGGCATATTTATAAAGCAATTCTCCGGCCCTGGTAGGCACAACCTCCTTACCCAGACGATCAAAGAGACGCGTATCCAAAAACTGCTCCAGGGCCTGAATATGCCCGCTCACCGTCGGCTGGGTAAGATATACTGATTCCGCAGCCTTTGAAAAGCTCTTTAATTCCAGGACGCGGCAGAAAACTTCTAACTGGTGAAGATCAAACATGGCTTTTTCACCCTGGCGTAGATATGAGGCGTGATCGTAACCATAGCGGTAAAGTGAATACCTTGCAATAACTTTTTAATATGCGACCGAAGCAGACGCCAGCGCTGAATTTTGTCTTTACAAGGCGCCAAAATCTTGTTAAAGATGGCTGCTGTAATAGCCTGCGCCTGTAGCTCAGTTGGATAGAGCAACGGACTTCTAATCCGTAGGTCAGGGGTTCGAATCCCTTCAGGCGCGCCAGATCTTCAATGGTGGGCGTGGCTCAGGTGGTTAGAGCACTGGGTTGTGGCCCCAGAGGTCGAGGGTTCGAGTCCCTCCGCTCACCCCAGCAAAATCAAGGGCTAGAAGAAATTGAGCTTCTAGCCCTTTTAATTTTAGTTACCTATTAGTTACCCTGGAAGCAAAAATTCAGGCGGAAGCAGGCTGCACAGGAATCTAATACAGCCTGTTTTAGCCTTACACTTTTGTTCCTACGCAATATCCGCCAGCCAGAAAATCGCCTAAGTTAACGCCCTGCCTTACGAACCACTCCTGACCAGTCGCACCATAGTCAGATTCGCACGCCTAAGGCGTATCTTCGACCTGGGCGAACAGATTCGCCGGGGCGAAAATTTTCAAAGCACAATAAGCCAGTTATTCGTTGACTGTTTTAATAGACTCTTATAGGATCAAATGACATAAATGGGGGTGGAGATGATGATAGAACTAAGAAAGGGGTACCTACAGCAACTTTTCTTTATCCTCAGCTTTCTTCTTTTTATCGCTTCATTGGCCGATGCTAAAATCCCGGACGCAGTTTTGGAGCAGAAAAACTCCGTTGTGACCATTTATACTTATAAAGACGGACAAGCGGATGTTATAGGAAGCGGGTTTATTGTTGGCTCCAATGGCGTTATTGCAACCAACTACCATGTGTTGACAGGGTCAACAAAATCACCAGAGGCGGCGTCCTTTGTCAAGATGGAAAATGGCGCGGTTCTTCGCATAGAGGATCTTATCATATTTGATGCAAAAAATGACATTGCCATTTTAAAGGTAGAAAGCAAAGAACTCCCGGCGGTCAGGTTGGCAATAAACTACAAACCAGAGATAGGCGAGGATATCATAGTTATAGGAAGTCCCTTTGGGTATGAAACTACGATTTCTAATGGCATTATAAGCGGCGTGCGCAGACAAAGTGGCCTTATTCAAATAACGGCCCCTGTCTCACCGGGGAGCAGTGGAAGCCCTGTATTTAACACAAAGGGCGAAGTAATTGGTATCGCAAGCTTCCTTGTTGAAGGCGGACAAAACCTTAACTTTGCAATCCCTGTTAAATATGTGGCAAACCTTCTTCCCGGACAAAACGAAGAGAATTCGTCTGTGAAATTGTCAGCCGAAGCTCCGGCTCCTGAGGCAGCTCCGGCTCCTGAGGCAGCTCCCGCTCCTGAGGCAGCTCCCGCTCCAGAGCCTATGACAGAGCCTATGACTCCTGAATTATGTTATGACTGGTATCAAGAGGCGCTACATAAGATAAATAGCAAAGACTACGCTGGGGCTTTGCCTCTATTAGAAGATTTGTCTGTACACTTACCCTTAGTCCCGGAAGAACCTGTAGGTTGCCCTCAACTCGTACAATATATCACCGAGTTGTGTAACAAGATTATTCGGAATAAGCCGGACTTAGCCCAACCCCATTACATCCTGGGGCAAGCCCTATCTGCATCGGGGGATAACGCCGGGGCTATTAAAGCATACCAAAAGGCTATAGGTCTTAACCCCGATGCCCGCTATCATGTAAGGCTCGGAAGGGCGTATCTGGTTGCTGGTAATCCCCAAAAAGCCCGTCAAGCGTTTCTCGCGACCGCAAAAAATCCCCGAAGACAAACCTCGGTTATGATATACTTTGCATATCTAAACACTGGACATCAGAAAGACGCCGCCAAGACTTTGCAGGAAATAGTTGATAAGCTAAAGGCCAATCCAATGGCTTCCCCGGATATTTTAGCGGAGACTTACTATTGTCTTGGACGATCTTGCGAGAAATCTGGTCAACACGACAAGGCTATAAAAGCCTTAAGTCAGGCTGTTAAAATTGAACCTGACAACGGTGAATACATAGAGTATCTGGCTGCCAGATATTATAAGATTGGTAATTATAAGCAAGCCATTCAATGTTACGAAAAGCTCTTATTTCTAATATCAAATGGTTCTGTATCTCCAGATTGGAGCCAGTATAGGGGTAGTCGTCAAATCCACGTTTACAGTCGCTTGGCTTATTCTTATTGTCAAACAGGCGAGTATGCCAAGGCCGTCAACGCATATAAGATGGTAATAGAACTTGACCCGGAAGACACTTATGCGCTGCATATGCTTGGTTTGTCATATTTCAACCTTAGCCAATATCCAGAGGCCATATCTGTCCTTAACTTGTACATTGAGGCCGCGCCCGATGACCCGTATGCCCATTACTTTTTAGGACGTGCATACTATGAGAATAAAAATTACGACAGCGCTCAATCAGCCTATTTGAAAGCCATCCATCTCAAGAGTGATCTTTCAAGCGCTATCCTCAGTAGCCTCTATTTTAATCTCGGGCTTGTTTACTCAAAGCTGGGAAGGCTGGAGGATGAGGAAGGTGCGTACAAAGAGGCGCTGGAAATAGATAAGGACGAAGCCGCAGCATTATTGAATCTCGGATGTTGCTACGGCCGAAGAGGTCAAGGGGTGCTTGCGGCTGATTATTACTATAGGGCCGGTATCATATATCTACAAAAAGGCGATCGGGAAAACGCAGTCGGAGCCCTCCATAACCTCAGCACGACAGGTTCACCATTATACGAAAAACTTTACTCTAAAATCTATCCCGATGTACCGTTAAAGAAAGAAAAGGAGGAGAAGTAGCTTGTCCTTATCTGTAACATGCAAAAACCTCGGGACCGCCGCTCGGAGGTAAGTGATGACCTTATTCGCAAGAGGATGGGAAAGATGAAGAGGGGATTAGTGGTATTCGTTACGTTCGTAATGGTTTTTGGGGGTTCGATCTGTGCCCATGCCGAACTATTCAACCGTGGGACTGACATCCTCGGCAATCGACTTATCTATGACAATGACCTTAATATTACGTGGTACGATTACACGAATTCCCATGATAGGTGGCAAAATCAGATGACTTGGGCATCTGATTTGACTGTGAATTTCGGCGGGCATATTTATGATGACTGGCGTCTGCCGTCAACAGTGGATGGCCTATATGTGTGGGGTTATGACGGCACCACCAACCTCGGCTACAACATCACGAGCAGTGAGATGGGGCACCTGTTCTATACAGAGCTTGCTAACCTGGGATGGCGTGACACCTTGAACAACGTTCGTCAATCGGGCTATGGCTTAATAAACACCGGTGATTTTCAGAATCTAATTAACGACTTCTACTGGTCGAGTACGGAGAATCCTTTCACTCTGAAGTCCGCGTTGGGCTTCTATTTTTACGACGGCAGCCAGCGCGAGATCGGTACGCGCGGGGGCGACTACTACGCCATTGCCGTGCGTGACGGAAATGTCGCCGCCCCCGTACCTGACCTAGTCCCCGACCCCATCCCCGAACCAGCCACCATGCTTCTTATCGGCTCTGGTCTTGCGGTCCTTGCTGGCATCAGAATCAGAAGCAAAAAAATATAGATCAACGGAAGCCAGGCATAACCAGCCCTGACGATCTCCTCATTCTACGTTTTGCCAACCCTGTAGCCCTCCAAAAACTTCGGGGCCTTGACATTGATCCCCAACAGCCCTTATCCCAACCCGGTAGCCTCTGCTCAGGCATAACCTTGACAGTTTGGCATAATACTTTTGCTGGTTGGGTATGATCTGTTTTGTCACGAGCTGGTAGTATATCTGTCTCAGAGTTACCGCAAAGTCATAGCTTTCAATTATTTCTTTTACTTGTTCTAAAAGTTCTGAAGACTTTCTCTGCATCACTTCCACCGTCCGATCTTCGCCATATAAGTCCTTAAGTGGTTACAACAATATGTGACACCCCGTCCGGGCCGTTCCTCACAACATACCGGCCCGCATTCCTCGACCTTCTTTTTTAGCCATGAGCAGTAAGCCGTATTCGTTTTTTTCTCCTGGGGCTGCCTTAGCTCCCTGGCTATCTCCTGCCTGTGGGTCTTTATTTTTGTGATAAGTTCCGGTGTGACCTTCTCCCGTGGTTCGATCTTAAGCCTGTCTCCCACAAGAGAGATAGTTATACCCTGGCTTCTGAGTTCAGAGATTAGCTCCATGGTAAGGCTCCCTGCTCTTCCTCAAGGGAAAGATATAAAGCCTCGTCCTTTAGTTGCTCTTCAATCCAATCCGCCCCAGGACAACGACCAGTTTCCTGGTAGGTTAGACAGCCTACCCCGGAAGAATCAGTTTTCTGAGTTTTCTGTAACCCCTCCCGAAAACTGGAAAACTCAGTATTTATGCTATCTCCAGGGCTATTAGGTGGGGTATGTTTTCCAGAAAACTGGTCTTCTGTCTCAGCCAGTTTTCTAGTTTTCTGGCTATATATAGTGCCCGAAAACTCGAAAACTGAACTTGCCCTATAAACCTTTGCATTCTTCTTAGAGGGCAGGCTTTCGGAAGTCCAAAGTTTTTCCTTCTCCCCCTTGCCCAGCAGTCTTAAGGTTCTATCCCTGCTTAGTCCAATTACCTCTTTGGCCTTCTCAACAATCTTCCCCTGAATAGGCCAATCCCCTGAAGAGGCTTTAAGTTCAACTATTAGCCCATGTAAATCTTTCATGGCCTCCTCATCCGGATCAGGCGCCGGGACAAATCCCTTCTCAGGATCGAAGGCCAGGAAAACATGAAAGGGCTGATACCTGGTCTTCTCTTTAGTTCCAAAGCGGTAGTAGCAGTCCGTGTCCTCGTCGTCATCTACTTCTGCGTCCAGGTTGTTTCTACGCACTTTATGAAGTCCTAAGACGTGATCGGCTAAGTCAAAAATGGCCGTGCTCCCCTTATAAGTCCGGTCGTTTCCTTTGGGCGTGTGGTGCAGGAGCAGGATAGTAAATCCGCCATCCCTGAGAGTCTTCAAATTATTCATAACCAGGGCCATATCCTGGCTCTTGTTTTCATCCCCACTTTGCGCTGCCCGTAACGTATCGAAAATCAGCAATGCCCCGGGTGGCAAGTCTGCATACTCAAGGAAATCCTTCCCGTCCAACTTAGGTGGTTTCTTTTTGCCTCCTCCTGCGTGCCAAAAAAGGACGTTATCACAGCCAATCTTTCTTACACGCTCGATTACAGCAGGTAGAGGGTTTTCCAGGTCAATATAAACGACCGGCATGGCCTGGGTTTCAATCCCCGTAAATGGCATACCCTTACTTACTGCATCAGCCAGGATAAAGCTTAACCACGTTTTGCCGATACCACCCTTGCCATGTAGAAGCGTTATACCCTGCTTTGGGATAAAGTCTTTGACTGCCCATTCGACTTTAATGTCCATACCGGCCAGGTCTGAGCCCTTCATCAGAAAGCTTAAATCCTTAGCCTGCGGCTTCCATTCATCGGCTTCTTGAACAACGGCTAATAGCCTCTGCTTATTGTTGCCCTCTATTGTTGTCCAGTCTATAACGTCTCCCTTTTCTTGAAGTCCAGGCAAGGCCACTATCTTTATCTGCCCTACGTTGCCATGCAAAACCACGGCTATCCTTTTGGCATAGTCCCGGCCCGGGGTATCGTTATCGGGTAAAATGACCATCTTTTCCTTGTCTGCGAAATATTGAAGATAATGGTTATGCCACGGACTGGAAGCCCCGCTATCCAGACAGGTAGCCGCCAGGCCCCATGAATGCAAGAGATCGGCTTTCGCTTCACCTTCGACGATGAAGGCGTATTTTGACCTGGCCAACTCAGGCAACCTGTACGGGACGGCTTCCCCGCCTCGGCCAGACTGCCACTTGTCCCCCACCGGATGTTTAAAGCGGAACTCTTTTGAACGTCCGTTACTGCCAGGTTCCAAACGTTCTTTGGCATACAGGATATTACCGGCCAGGTCGCTGTATTCGAACCGGGACACCACCCTTTGCGGTTCAGTCTTAATACTGGTCATCTCTCCAATCTCCTTTAAGGCGGTGTGAAAATCTACATTGTTTAATTGCTGGTAGAAAGTAAAGACATCTCCCTTAGCACCGCAAGCGTGGCAATAATAAAGGCCGGTTTTGAGATTTACACTTAAAGAGGGACTCCGGTCATCATGCCAGGGGCAAAGACCTATGGCTTGCCCCCCATGCTCCCTAAGGGTGGGAACAAGTCTCTTGTAGAAGTTTTTGAAGTCCAGGCGTGAAAGAATATCTCGTTTATCCATTCCTTGCCCCACGCTCATTGTCCAATCGGTCAAGTAGCCTGGAAGCCCGCGGGCACCAGGGCCAGCGCAGCAAATCCAATAAGGTTAAAACCATCCAACGTAAGGCCCGGCGGCCTGATCGCTTTAACTGATTCCCTCTCAGGCTATTCATGGCCGCCGGACCTCCCGATCGAATCCCTCGTCTGCACAGGACTTGAGAAGAGCCAAGCTTGGATATCGGAAGTTTTGTAGATAACTTTTCTCGATAAACTTCGAAAAAATCTGGGACCCTCCCTTCTCCACCTCAAATTTGCCAGTGTCCCGGTAGGAATGCCAAAGAATTGCTCGACTTGAGCGGGGGATAAAGCCTGTGGAATGATAGATTTCTGCATATTCAACCTCCTTTAAGATATGTGCTCATTATGGATGAACATAATATCACAATTAGCGTAAAAATCAACGGTATATCAGTTAGTTAGGGGGTTTCTTAAGATGCCAAAAATGACATTTTAGAAACCCCCAAATAAAAAAGGCTAACCTGTCTCAAACAAGTTAGCCTTAGACTGTGTGTTTTGGATAGATGTTACTTAGGGTAGATAGTCAGTGAGTTCATCGATGGTCAATTTATGACCGGTTTTTTCAAAGAAGTGTTGAGCTGGCACCAGGTGCGGGTTGGTCTTCTGTCTTAGATACGTTTCTTTGAAACCACGGAGCTTGGTTTTTTGAAGCAATCCAAGCTGGCGCCTACGCTCTCCGAATTTCTCCTCGAACAGTTCCAGGGTAGCTCTTATGGCACTATATCCCCCTCTTGCCGTGACAATTTTCTCTTTCTGCATCAAGTCTCTAAAGAATTGCGGCTGTTCATCCTTTTTTAACCAATATTGACATATGACATACGCAGCGGCCAGGTACCGTCTGGCTTCTGCCATGAACTCTTCTTCTGTTTCCCCGCCTTTCCCTTCTACACAATGCACCCCCCGTGGACGTGGCGAATAAGTATCTTTAAGATGTTCATTAAAGACAGGATGCAGGAAGAGGCTGGATATCAGGGTTCCCAGACTTTCAGGATCGTCCGAAAAATATGTATACAGGGTTTCCCAGTCTTGTAACGTGGCGCCTATCTTAAGCGAAACAGGCACTTTTCTTTCAAAAAAAAGAAGTTTAAATGTTTTTTCGAGGAAAATAGGCCGGTCACTTCTGGTCTTTCTTTTTGACATTAACCCACCTCCACCAATGGCTTCCACCTTTTAAAGAATAAATCGGGGCCGGGCCTGGCGGTGGAGCGCCAGACCCGTAAAAGGATACGGCCATATCCTTCTTAGGCCCTGCTGAGCTGTGTTGAAATTACCTCATGATACCCTGGGAAGCAGGCAATGCCGCTGTCTTGGCCTGGATGTCGTCTGAATCACCGCCGCTTGCGGGCTGTGATGCTGCCTGCTTCCTCGTCATGATAACGATCTCAGAGCCTTCATCGAGACCTATAATTTCCCTCTGCCAGCCTATGCACTTGGTGGCAACGGCCAGGGTGCGGGCGGCCACCTGCTGGTCGGGCGAGGACAATAAATCCTTCATCTTCTCGGCTAGAAACCTCTCCGTAAGGCCGATCGAGTCGAAAATCTCCCGATAATCCATGAGTTTATCAAGCTTTTTCAACATCATACTGCCACCTTGAGACGCTGAATGCTTGTTTTTTGCTGTATATCCGGCGGCCACGTATGCCTTTCCAAGATCACCTAGCTCCACATATTTCTGCAAAAACTTCATCTGTCTGGGTTTAATTTTTTTCTTTTCCACGCCGTTTTCACCTATTTTGGGGAAAAATTTTCTCAAGTATGGGACATTTTGTCCCACTTTGTCAAGGGGAATTTCTCCCCACAAGCCCAAAAAAGTTGAAAAATCTCCGGGGCATGTATAAAACATACGGGGCCAGGGACCCCGATCCCCGGTTTTTCGTATAACGCACTTCAGGATCGGCCCCAAGATAACCTACCAGAATAACCCTATTGACACCTGCCATTACATATCACCTCCTCCTCATCCTCCAAAATTCCACGGAAACCCGGGAGGGTGCCTCCGAGCCCTGGTTTATTGTGGTTTAGTTTAATTATGTGGTGATCTCCACCTGCAAAAATATGTATCTCAATTGGCAAATTTCCCGTCAAACTCCAAACTCTCCCCACATTGCTGCTGTCAGGCAAGGTCAGTATAGGTCTGAGCGCGCAAAGCCGGAAGGTTCTTATAATTTCATTTATTTCGGCTGCCTGGCGTGCTAAACTTAAAGCATGAATACTTGCAGCGGTACTCATGCCTGAATCAAAGCCCGAAAAAAAAGCCCCAAAATCGCTTCCATAGGTACTCCCGTAATAAGACTGGGCCGTGTAGGTGTTATAAAATTGGTTTGCCTGAGTGCGAGCCGCATACGCGGACAATGCTGTGGATTGTCCTAATGCGTCTTCTGATGTCATCCCTTCAATGTAATACACATATTCATCTGGCCGGAGTAGTCTTAGAGCGTTTTTGTCCGCATCGAAAATAATCAGTTCTTCCGGCGTTATGTATGGTGTGGTAGAAGTATTGGTAATTTTAATGTCTGCAAGGAAGATCTGCCTGATAACTTTTTCCCTTTCAATATATACTTTCCGCCACACTCCTAACTCAACAACAGAATTCTCTTTGACACTTTTTGCAGAACGGAACGTGGATGTGGAATCAAACTTAGGTATTGGGGCAAATTCTTCCCTTGGTACCAACACACCACGCGCGGTTAAGAAGGTATGTTGAACTGTTAATTGGGGCGCACAGGCAGGGAATAAAAAGACAAAAACAATCAGGATAGTTTTGATATTCTTAACGTTCATGGAGCCTCCTTATTCTAACACTTCAATATTCCGGCGTCCCGTAAGGGGGCCAAGACGATTACTCTTCTTCCGGTGAAGTCAACCCGTTTTTTGGTGGCAAGCTCTCTGGCAACGGCTGATCCAAAAACCCTATCCGGCAATGCACTTCCGGGTACACCAGCGGCTTTCTGTCTGACGGCTTCGACTTTTTTGGCAATACCCTTAATTGCGGTTTCTTACTTTTCCTCTGATCCATAAGTTACCCCTATAAGAAAATTCGGTAATCAACCTTCAATGCTTCTGCGAAAAGTTTAGCATTCTTCTTGCCGATCGGCCTTTTTCCGTTCTCCATTTCGCTGATGTGACGCTGTGGAATGCCCGTCAACTTGGCAAGCCTTACCTGCGACATCCCTTCTTTTACCCGCGCTCCGGCCAGAATACGGCCCGGCAATTGTTCGTCGGTGTATTCCGGGAATGCCGCACGCCATGGAATGGCTTCACCAGAAAAAAACACCTCTGCGAAGCCCAGAGACCTCAACGCATCAATAGCCTTCTTCTTGTGTTTCACTGGCCCGCTAAAACGCAATTCAACGTTTCTGATAGGGCGCTTTCTCATGGGTTCCGGCATAAACCACCTCAACAGACCTGTCTTTTTTATTCTTAAGCTCCCAGACGGCAACATACGTCGGTCGGCCCTTTTTCAAATGACAATGATAACGGTTCCCCGTCAGGGCGCTGTAGTTGGGCCAGTTGCCCCTGACCGGCCCGTTCACCTCAATCTCTTTAATCAACGCAATCAACGAATCCCTGACCATCTGTGGGAGTTTCGCAATTTGTTTCCCGGCTTCCCGGCTGATCGTTACCGTCCATTTCATGGGACTATATACCACCTTTTAGTATAGGTCAAGGTTATTTTTTGGCCTCAATAGCCGGTTCAATGCTTGCCTGGCTTATTATGTTGCTAATTACATTGGTGGCCTGCTGTAGCGTTTTATCTGCCAGGTGAGCGTAGCGTTTTGTCGTTACCGGTGATTTGTGAGTAAGTAACTTGCTCAAGGTATAAAGATCGACCTGCCCGCTTGACGCCAGAAGAGACGCATAGGTATGTCTTAGGCCGTGCATCGGCCTGAACCCTTCAGGTAACCCTGCCAAACGTCGGATATGGTCAGCATGGCGCTTAACATCATAACGTCTATTTCCGTCTTTCCCAGGAAAGACAAAAGGCGATCCTGCAACCCTCGGATGTTCACTTAATAATTTATATGCCAGATCGTTCATGGGTATAGATTGGTCGATGCCGCCCTTTGTCTCTCTTAGCCGGATAGTTCGACGCTCAAGGTCAACGTCTCTCCACTCCAGACGTAGAAGCTCGGAACGTCGCATTCCGCTATACAAGGCCAGTTTAAATATGCCCGCCACCTGAATATTAGGATATGAATCCAGAACCTCAACCAGCCGCGTCAATTCATCGCTGGTCAGGCACTCCGTCTTTTCATTGTTCCGTTTGGGCATACCAATCTTTACGGGCACGGTCTTTATAAGGCGCTTCTTAAACGCAAAGTTCAGGATTCGACGGGCAAGCTCCAGGACATTATAAACGCTCCCTTCCCGCCCATCTTTCTTCAGGTTAATCCTTATGCGGTCGATCGTTAAAGGGTCAATCTGGTCGGCTTTCTTATCGCCTAAGACCGGCGCCAGATGCACTTCATAGCGTTTCAAATCAATCAAATCAATCTTGCCGTGCAGTCCTTTATAATGGTCGAAATAGCCTTTTGCCAGTTCTCCAAAGGTAGGGACCTTTTTCCGTTGCTTTGGCAACTCTTCTCCGTGCCGGATACTGCGTAACCGTTCCGCCCGTATCTGGCCTGCAAGTTTCCCCGAATACCCCTCGGAAAGCCAGCCGATTTTCTCCCGCGTCAGCCTTCCTTCTACTTTGTAGGTTATATAAAAACATCTATCGGGTTTGCCGTTGTGCTTCCGGTTGTCCGATTCGTAATACACCACTCCCGGATGTCTGACAGGATCGACCGAAACATATTTTGCCATATTGGTGGGCCTCCTTAGTCACCCAGGGGTTTTACCCAGAGGTCAAATTAGTTACCTATTAGTTACCTATCGTGTTATTTTTAGTGAAATTCAGTGAAGTTAAGGTTAGCGTCTTAATATTGAAAAAGATAATAAAGTAAGTAAGTTGTGAAGTCAAGTGAAAAACTGTGAGTAACACGAAAATAGGCAAAAGATTGGGTTGTGGCCCCAGAGGTCGAGGGTTCGAGTCCCTCCGCTCACCCCAGAAAAATCAAAGGGTTATCCGCCTATGGCGGATAACCCTTTTTTTATTTCTTTAACAAAATAAAATCTAAAGTCATCCCCTGAACATGCCGAAACGCCCTAAAGGAGGTAATGTCTTTGGGAAAAGAGCAGAGGACAACCCCGCGCTTTGACTTTGGCCTCAAGGTCGTTATCCTTAAAGGCGGAGAGGCCCATTTTACGAAGGATATCAGCCTGAGAGGCTGCTTTTTACCTGCCTGCCAGGTATTTGATTTAAATGATAAGGTAGATCTGGCTATAGATGTGCCGGGGTTCGGCTATGTCTTTGTGACCGGGGAGGCCCGGCATCTTGCCAATGGTGGGACAGGCATCATGTTCCTTAGTTTTAAAGACCTTAAGGCCAAAGCGGCCTTGGAAGAATTTCTCAACGTAGTCTCCCTTTGTGAAGAGTCAAGCGAAGACAACGGCCTTCGATGGCTCGATGCATAGCCTGCCTTTAGCGCGCTAATCTCCCGGTCGTTTGTGTCGATAAGAAATCTGAAGTCCGTATGCACCATGCAAAAGCATTCAGCACTCAGTTCTCAGCTTTCAGGAAGTAGAATGGCGACTCAAGCTGACCGCTGATGGCTGATCGCTATTTCGCAGCAAACGGACTTCCTGCGAAGCCATCATACTTTAAAAAAGCCCGAGAGAAGATACTGACGGAGATCGCCTATGCAGCAGAATATTGAGCAAGAGCAGCTTTCCACACGTAATATTCGTGCACGATTTGATGAGGCCTTGGGACGGCATATAGAACGGCTGATCGGGACCAGGTATGGAATCGGCTCGCTGCCTCTGAATGTAGCGACCATACCATGCCTTATCCTCGCCGTAGAACGTGAAACCGATATCGAAAGCGCTTCATCTTTTCCACCCGAACGTTTTACAGAGGAAACATTCCTGAATGAATTGGCGGAATTCGGCCTTGACCCGGATGAAGACCTGAAGGCATCCCTCCGGGATTTAATTCAAAAAGGATATATTGATGCCTCCCTAGATAGTAGTCTTTCCGCCACGAAACCGGCCATCAGTATGGTCCGCTTAGTCGACCGCATCTTCCCCAAAATGCCCGGGGTCAATCTTGTCGCCTACCTTGTTCAGATCATGGATGAGGTGTTGTCCGGACGTAAAGAACTGGAAACCGCGATCAGCCAGTTTGACCAGACATTACAGATGCAGGGGGTTCCTTTATCAAAACAAAAGACCCCGGCAAAACCGGAACAAACGACGGCAAAAATTTTCCGTTACAGACAGGAACAGACAAGGTCACACGTGGACACTGCATCTCCAGTGCTCCGGGCCCAGGATATCAGCCAGATCAGGGTCCAAAGTTTCTTCGCTAAAAAAGAAGTTCCTGCCGAAGATATTATAGGCCAACCCGGTGACACCAAAGTTCAAAGGCTAAGGGAATCTGAAAAGACAACTGAGCCGGAAAGAAAAAGAATCGCTGCTGAAGACGCACGTTCTATTGAAGAATCTCCTGTGCCGGTACAGGCAGCGCCGGAGCCAGCTCCAAAACATGAGACTTCCGGACAGGATCTGTTCGCCCATGTCGAAGATGTCCGTCTCTCTCCGGCGGATGCGAATCTGTCCGCCCCGACGCCGGTCGTAGATGAACCGGACCGTCCGGCAGTAACGGAGGTGGAAAAAACCGAGAAGGCATCGCGTGAGATGCAGGACTTACAGTCAGTGGACGAGGCAAAAAGTGAAATCGAACCTGTTTCGGAACAGGATGAGGCCGCCGTCGCGGATGATATCATTGAAAAGCATATCGCAGCCTTCTCCGAGGACCTGGCCTCCGCGTGTCCGGTATGTAGAATCGGCAAGATCGAGACGAAACAGACTGCCAAGGGTAAATCTTTCTACACCTGTTCCAACAGTGACTGTAATCTTATAAGCTGGGGCAAACCTCATCACATTGTTTGTCCACAGTGTAAAAATCCGTTTCTAATTGAAACCGAAGACTCAGCAGGGGAAATATCCTTAAAATGTCCGAGGGCGACCTGCCGTTACCGGCAACATCTGGCCGGTGAAATAGAAAACGCAGTTCCCGCCCGGCATGACGCTGCAAATCCATCTCCCCCATCTCCCAACCCTCGCCGGAAAGTGGTAAGAAGACGCGTTCTTGTCCGCAAAAAACGATAGCGGCATAGGCAACAGGAGGTTCTTGTGGCCACCACTGTAATATCCCTCAAGGGAATCGACGAGGCGATATCCAACCTCAACTATAGAGACCATAAGACATTAAAATACAGGCTGATCCATGCCGTCAGGGAATTTTATGAAAGCGAAAACGCCGTCACCACCCTCCAGGGCATTGATACGGACAGACTCGTCACGGCGCTCTGGGACACCGGAGACGATCCTTCTGCGATCAAACCCAAGCGAAAAAACCTGAGCAGTATCAAATCCTCTGTCAATGCGGATTTTAAAAGGCTTTACGAGGATGGAAAAAATCCTGAGGGCATAATCATAGGACGCGGCAATATCTTTGTTATGTCCGATGAGGCCAAAGACCGGATGCTCACCTCGTTTACCGGCAGTGCGAAAAAGGACGGAGGCGTTACGCTGGAACAGATAAACGAGGTCTTAAATATTGTCCGCGAAGTGTTGTCGGATCCGGAGGCCTTGGCTAATACGGGGAATTCGGACAGAACAGGCAAGCTAAGCCAATTAAAAAATATAATCCAGGGGTTGTCGCAACAAATTGGTTTAAAAGTAGCACATGGCGATTTGACTGATGGGCCTGCCGCGCCATCTGAAGTCAGGGCGTATGAAACGCACATGGCACATGGCGACACAAAGGACAATGATAATCCCCCTACACCCCCCTTTACTAAAGGGGAAGATATATTAAGCCCCCCGTTGGGAAGAGACGGGGGCCTTTCAATTCCTTCCTTGAAAAAGGAAGAAAGCCAAATTCCCCCTTTGGAAAAGGGGGATACAGGGGGATTTTCAGGTGAAAAGACTGATACGCTTCCCCGGATTTCAGGAAATGCCGCAGAAACGGGCAGTGAACAGAATAAAGACGAGGTGGGAGGTACCGGCATCGAGTCCGGTGTCGAAGGCTACGGACCTGGTGTTGGTGAAGCTGATGGGCGAGAGGGAACCACATCGAAAGAGGCTCCGGCAGCAGAATCAACCGAAGATGCCGCTAGTCCGGAAGAAATCGCTGCGAATGAGGTTGACGTAGTCGATACAGTCGAGCTTGTCGAAGAGATAATACCGGAAGAACCGGGATCTGAAAAACTCGAAAATATCGGGGAGACCGGGGAATATCTCGCAGAGACGGAGATCGTAGATGATATTGAATCGGACGAGACCGGTGACGACCTCGACGAAGTTGAAGTCGTAGAGGACCTCGTAGAGAAAGCACCGGAAGAAGCCGAAGAAGTCCCCGCAGTAGTGGAAGAAGCCGATCTCATCGAAGACCTGGAACCCGAAGAAATAGGGCCTGAAGAATCAGAAGAACTTCAGGATACTAACGAAGTCGTTGAAGAAGAAGTGGAAGAAGCCATCCAGGAAATCGTGGAAGCAGAGGAAGAGGCAGAGCCGCAAGGGGACACAGAAATAGTCGATGAAGCCGGCCTCCTGCCGGATGCCGAACCGGAAGATGCCGTACCGGAAGAGATGGAGGAAGTCGAAGAGGTCGCCGAGGATAACGTCCAAGAAACCCTCGCAGAAGTCATAGACGACCAACCAGAGATCGAGGCCGAAGAAACCGGAAGCACAGAAGACCTGGAACCCGCCGAGCTCACCGATAACCTTGAAGAAGCCGAGGTCGTAGATGAAATTGCAGAAACAAAACCCGAAGGGGAAGAGGTTACTCAGGATGATGCAGAAGTGGCGGATGAAGCAGAGATAATGGAAAAGGCACCGGAGGAAGAGCTAGAGCCTGAGGAGATGGGAGACATCGAAGAAGTTGAAGAGGATGAGGCCGAGGAAGGCATTGAGGAGCTGGAAATCACAGAGAAATCTGGAGAGCCAGGCCTCTCCGCCAGCGGTTCAGAGGCGGGATATTCGGACGGCATTTTTGGAGAGGAGGATAAGATACCGAGGGCCAGGCTCCTGGCCGAGGAATTTAATCGCTTGCTCGGCGACAGGGAAAGATTTTACAATCAGTATATTCTGATCCCGGCGGGAGACTATATCGTTGGCAATAAGTCTCCCGGCAAAGATGAACGTCCTGAACAAAAAGTGCGTTTAGAGGCCTTTTATATGGGCAGGTTCCCGGTTACAAACGCGCTCTTCGAAGTTTTTGTGGAAAAGACCGGATACAAAACCATCGCTGAAAGGCTTGGATACGGAAAGGTCTATTACGGACGTTTTAAGAAAACGGTAGATGCAAAAACCGGTTCAATAAGACTTATCTGCCAGTCCGGCCTTAGCTGTGAGACAGTATATGGGACCTGCTGGCATCAGCCCTCAGGGCCCGGAACTACGATACACAATAAAAGAAATCACCCTGTGGTTCAGGTCAGCCGGGAAGACGCCATGGCCTTTGCCGCCTGGACAGGCAAAAGGCTGCCTACTGAAGATGAATGGGAGGCCGCAACACGGACGGCTGACGGCTATGCGCTTCCCTGGGGGAACGACTGGCAGAGAGATGTCTGTAATATTGAGGCCAGCTCCATAGCGGACACCACACCTGTGGACAGACACATGGATTCCGGGAATAATTTCGGGATAATTGACGCCATAGGAAATGTACTGGAGTGGACAATGGAACCCTGTAACCCGCCTTCCTATGCCAGACACGACGTTAAATACTATGTAGCCAAGGGCGGCAGTTGGATTTCCGGCAATGACATACGCCTGTTCAACCGCTTTAAACTGGAGGCTGAAATGCACTCCAATATACTCGGATTTAGATGCGTGGCATATTGAGAAATGGACGCTATTCAGTCTCCATGCGAAGACCCAGGGGTTCCCGCTGGAGCGGTAAGCACTCAGCTATCAGCATGAAGCCGGTTCACCGTTTACTGTTGACCGTTTACCAAAAGAAAATGTCGGATAACGGATAACAAATATGCTGATGGCTGAAAGCCGATCGCTGAAAGCGTGAATTCCGAAACGGCAGTTTCCGGATGACCACTAATCAGAAGAGTCCTTGCAATTTATTTGGAGACGTAATAATAAAGACTGACACCGAATCGGCCGAAGAGTGTATTAAAAAATGTCGAAGATTGCTAACATCAAGGCGCAACTAAGAAAATCACCCAGGAGGTGGCTGGTCACCGGTGTGGCCGGATTCATCGGGTCGGGCCTCCTGGAGGAACTGCTTAATCTGGGGCAGAACGTCATCGGGCTGGACAACTTCTCCACCGGCTATCTCCATAACCTGGAGGATGTAAAAAATACAGCGGGCGACGGGGTCTGGAGCCGGTTCACCTTCATCG
This sequence comes from Desulfovibrionales bacterium, assembly GCA_028715605.1. Lineage (NCBI taxonomy): Bacteria > Pseudomonadati > Thermodesulfobacteriota > Desulfovibrionia > Desulfovibrionales > Desulfovibrionales bacterium. Next base: position 123,165 of record JAQURM010000002.1, on the reverse strand, counting down.
GAGGGGATATACGAAATTTGGACGACTGCCGGAAGGCCTGCGCCGATGTTGACTATGTGCTCCACCAGGCCGCCCTCGGCAGCGTGCCCCGCTCCATTGATGACCCTGTCACCACCAACCAGTCAAATATCGACGGCTTTGTGAACATGCTGGTAGCGGCCCGCGACGCCAAAATCAAGCGTTTTGTCTATGCGGCCTCCTCCTCCACTTACGGAGACCACCCGGGGCTTCCGAAGAAAGAGGATGTGATCGGGCGGCCCTTATCCCCTTATGCTGTCACCAAATATGTAAACGAACTCTATGCCGACGTCTTTGCCCGCACATACGAAATGGAGTGCATCGGGCTGAGATATTTCAATGTCTTTGGCCGAAGGCAGGATCCCAAGGGGGCTTATGCCGCCGTAATCCCCTGTTGGATCGGCGCCTTGCTGGATGGAAAGGCCCCGACGATCCACGGCGACGGTGAGACCAGCCGGGACTTCTGCTATATCGACAACGTCATCCAAGCCAATCTCTTGTCCGCCCTGGCGAAAAAACCGGCGGCCTTAAACCAGGTTTTTAATGTCGCCTTTGGCGAGAAGACAACATTAAACGGGCTTTTTACAATGATACGCGGCTCTCTGGCCCGGCATTACCCTGCTATTGCAAAGATTGAGGCCGAATACGGGCCGTTTCGGCCTGGAGACGTGAGGCATTCCCAAGCGGACATTGAAAAGGCCCGGGGCCTCCTGGGCTACAAGCCAACGCATGATGTGAAACAGGGAATGGAAGAGACCGTAGCGTGGTATGTCGATAAACTGACAAAGAAAACAAAAAAACGAGGTAAATGAGGTCATGACCCTATTAGATCGCATCAAAAAACGGCAGGCCCAAGTCGGAATCATCGGCCTTGGCTATGTGGGCCTTCCCCTGGTACTGGAATTTGTGAGGGCCGGGTTTCCGGTCACCGGATTTGACATAGACACAAAAAAGATCAAGGCCCTTGAAGCGGGGATGTCTTATATCAAACACATTTCTGCCGACAAGGTCAGGGAGGCCCTATCCACGGGGCGTTTTAGCTGCACTGCCAATTTTTCCGGACTGAAAGGGATGGATTGTATCCTCATCTGCGTGCCCACGCCGCTGAACAGGAATAGGGAACCGGATCTCTCTTACGTCTTCAACACTACCCGGGCCATCCGGGACAACCTGCGTAAGGGGCAACTCATCGTCCTGGAGTCCACCACCTATCCGGGTACCACAGATGAAAATATGCGTCATATCCTGGAAGAAACCGGCCTCAAAGCCGGGAAGGATTTCTTACTGGCCTTTTCTCCGGAGCGAGAAGACCCCAACAACAAGGATTTTTCTACCGGAACCATACCCAAGGTGGTCGGCGGCTACACCAAAAACTGCCTCAAGGCGGCCTGCGCCCTCTATGATACTATCGTGGTCAAGACCGTGCCCGTCTCCTCCACCCGTGCGGCAGAGGCCACCAAGCTCATGGAGAATATCTTCCGCTCCGTAAATATCGCCATGGTTAATGAGATGAAGATGGTCTTTGATCGGATGGGAATTGACGTCTGGGAGGTAATTGCCGCCTCATCCACAAAACCCTTCGGCTACATGCCTTTTTATCCCGGGCCGGGTCTGGGCGGCCACTGCATCCCGATTGATCCGTTCTACCTCACCTGGAAGGCGCGCGAATACGGCATGGCCACGAGATTTATCGAGCTGGCCGGAGAGATCAACACATCGATGCCGGCCTATGTAATAAACAAACTTATTGACGCCTTGAATAGCCGGGGCAAGAGCCTGAAAGGATCAAAGGTGCTGGTCCTCGGACTGGCCTACAAGAAGGATATTGATGACGTCCGGGAATCTCCTTCCCTGGAGCTTATCGAGCTATTAAGGGAAAAAGGGGCCAAGGTGGATTATAACGACCCTCATGTCCCCAGGACCCACAAGATGAGGCGCTATGACCTCAGGATGAGATCGGTGCCCCTCACCGAAAAAAACCTGAAAAAATACGACTGCGTCCTCATCGCCACCAACCATTCCGACTATGACCCGGATTTTATCCGGAGGCACGCCCGACTCGTGGTTGACACACGAAACCTGATCAAAATCAACGACAAGACAAGAAATGTAGTGAAGGCGTAAGGAAGCCATCAGCGCTCAGCAGTCAGCATTCAGCTTTTTGAGTTGCGGGTTACGGGTTACGAGTAGCGTTTTTTCAACCCGGAATATTTCTTACTCCTGACTTCTAAATTCTGTCTTCTGGTCGGTGATCGTGTAGCCGGAAACACGGTTATGTCCGGATCGGCAGTAATAAAGATGGCACAGGCTATATGCGGGAAATTATATGGTGCCGGAGGTCGGAATCGAACCGACATGACCGCGAGGGTCGGGGGATTTTGAGTCCCCTGCGTCTACCTGTTTCACCACTCCGGCACTTTATTGGGTCTATCTATAATTGGTGACCGCTATTATGTCAAGAGAGAAAAAAACGACCTCGACGGCGGCCGATGAAGAATTGGTGTTCTTCCGTAAACTGCCGTTTTCGGATTGAAGCTCTCCGCAGCAAGCTGCGGGGAATGCGCTCGCTATGCATGTTCAAGCTTTCAGCGATCGGCATGTTCGTTATCCGTTAACCGTTAATCATTGTCCGACATTTTTTCGGTAAACAGTCAACACTGAACGGTGAACCGGCTTCATGTTGACTGTTGAGCGCTTAAAGTAGGGCCGGAATTTTCCGAGTTTTCGGATGTAATTTAATTAAAGATATAGCCATGTTATGCCGATATATTAACTATATGTGGCCCAGGCATACGATAAGAAAATGTGCTGTTCGCCTTGCAACATTTCTCTTCATTACCCTGTCCGCAAGCCCGTTGGGGGCCGGCGCCTATCTGGACTCAGCCCACGGAAATACCACTTATGGCGTAAGCCGGAGCAGCACGTCCGGGTACACAAAGGGTAATTGCGGCCACTGCCATGAAATGCATGCCAGTATTGAGGGGAATGAACCAGCTCCAACCGGCGGTTCACCCTCAAAAATTACCTTATTTTATACCAATCACACCAGCCAGAGCGATAACTTCTGTTTTAAATGCCATGACAACACTACCACCGTGGCGGTAACCGCAATAATAAACCGGAGTTATAGTTTTCGTGCCGGCGGCTGGACTGCCGATACCCTGAATGACATCCTGGAGGCATTCTCCAACCCGCCCAGTATTTCATCACACAACCTGGGAGACATAAAGACCTTCACGACCGGCAGGTGGGGTTATACTGTCGATTCCAATCCCTGCTGCGCCTGTCATAACCCCCACGCGGTCCAGGGAGACCCTGCAAACTCAAGCGGCGCTGCCAAGAGTTCCGGCACAAGGGGATATCCTGTCTCCCGGCCAAGCCAGCATGCGACGCTTGCAACCTGGGGATTGTGGGGAGATGGGGGGGGAGAAAAGATGAGCGACTATACCGCCTCTTACCAGGCCCCTTATCGCTTTGGTTCTACTACAACCTATGAGCCTGACGGTTCTGCTACCACCAATGGATCCAACCTGACGGATTACAACAACTTTTGCATTGATTGCCACAATGCGACAAACACGATATATAGCACTAATCTGGGACGCAATTTAAAAACCATCGATTGGGACAACGAAAAACATGGTAAGGGTCTTGCAGAAGTAGCAATCACAGTGGATGCGCCCTATTCGACCACAATGGGTTATGTCCTCTCCTGCACCGACTGCCACGAACCTCATGGGTCGCCTAATGCCTTTCTGATAAGAAAAGAGGCGAACGGTGGAACACTGGACGCAACTATTTCTGCCTTTTCAACAACGAACTGGAAATATCTGTGCGCCAGATGCCATCAAGAAGACACCAGTCCTTGCAGCACAACCAGGGGGCCTGTGTTTGAATACATTCATCATAATTCCGACACAGACAGAGCGTACACTCAAGTGTCATGCGGCGGCTGCCATAGCTCCGGTGGCGGATGTCCGCCTACCATGACATGCAGCAACTGCCATTTTCACGGGTCCTCTCGTACCGATTGTGATTATGCTCCTACCACCAGGCGTACATTTTAACAAACATTGCCGGCTACCTACCCTATCAGGTTGTTAAATACCTCCTCCACGGTGGTAATTCCTTCTTTGGCCTTGAGGAGCGCCGTCTCGGCCATGGTGCGCATGCCGTTTGCCCTGGCCAGGGCGCGTATCTCCTCTGTTGATACCTTCTCTACGATAGCCCTTTTGATAGGCTCATTTATACGCATAAATTCATAAATAATGGTCCGCCCCTTATAACCGTCTGTGCAGTCCTTACAGCCTTTCCCTTTGTAAAAAGTATGCCCCTGGTATTTTTCAGGCGCGAGACCGGCGGCGGCCAAAGATTCCGGCGCCTTTGTATCTACCTGCCGGCACTCGGGCGACTTGCAGATCGTTCTCGCTAATCTCTGGCTGATTACGCCCAGCACGGTCGAAGAAAGCAGGTAAGGCTCGATACCCATGTCCATCAGCCGGCTCAGGGTCTCCGGGGCGTTATTGGTATGCAGGGTGCTGATGAGGAGATGACCGGTTAAAGCCGCCTGAATGGCAATGCGCGCCGTCTCCGCATCCCGGATCTCGCCCACCATAATCACATCCGGGTCGTGCCTTAAAATCTGCCGCAAGGCCTTGGCAAAGGTGAGATTAATATGGGGCTTGACCTGGATCTGATTCACGTTGGGCAGTTCATATTCCACGGGGTCTTCAATGGTGATGATATTTTTACCCTTAAAAACCGGCTCCTGGAGCAGGCTATAAACCGTAGTAGATTTTCCACTGCCGGTCGGGCCGGTTATAAGGAGCATGCCATAGGGGCGGCTTATAAGTGAACGGACCAAGCCAAGATCATCAGGGAAAAAACCCAGGTCTTCTAGCCCTATAACCGATGCGCTTTTTTCCAGGACACGGATGACTATACTCTCCCCCCAGATGGTGGGTATGGAAGATATACGGAGATCGATCAGTTTTTCTCCCACACGCAATCGGGCCCGGCCATCCTGCGGGAGTCTTCTCTCGGCAATGTTCATATTGCCCATGATCTTGATACGGGAGATAAGTATGGGATGGATGTACTCGTCTATGGCCTTTTCCTGACGAAGGATGCCGTCGATGCGGTAGCTGATGACGGTCGATCGCCGTTCCGGATTGATATGGATATCACTGGCTCTCTTGGCCACAGCCATCCTTATTATCCCATTGACCAGCTTGACAATGGAGGCCTCTTCCACCTGTTGAATGAGGTCGGCCATCTTGTCGTCCGTCTCTCCCTTTTCCGCGGCTACTACCTCGGAAAGACGCTGTATCTCATCGTCCAGGGCAGGCGCCCCAAAGTACTGCTTTATGGCCTCCTCGATGTCGTTGGGTGTAGAAAGCACCTCCTTAATGTTAAGACCGGTTGTTGACTGGATATAATCCTTTGCGGCAAAATTTATGGGATCAGCGATAGCTATGGTTAACGTGTCACTGGTCTTATTTATGGGGATAAACTGTAATCTCCTGGCTGACTCCTCCTTAACCGTGGCCACAGCCACGGGATCAACGGGATAGGTCGAAACGTCAACATAAGGTAACCGGTACTTAAGGGCCAGGGCCAGGGCCAGGGATTCCGGTGTAGCCAGATCCATCTCCAATAGAATCTGGCCCAGTTTTTTGCTCCGGTTTTCCTTTTGAGCCGACAAGGCCCTCTCCAAGTCTTCCCGGGTCAGGATTCCGGCCTGGACGAGTATCTCGCCGATCTTTTGTCCGACTACCGTCTTTTGTACCTTGAGAGCCCGTTCCACCTCCTCTGTAGAGGTCACACCCTCCTGGACAAGAACCCCGCCAAGCTTTATCTCCCGATCTTCTTGTTGTTTTTCCAGCGCTTTCGCCAGTTCCTCCTGGCGCAGCATCCCTTCCTTCACCATGATCTCGCCCAGCTTAGGGGCTACACGCACACTCTTTACCGCGGTTTTAGGGACGAAGATCCGCAGGTTGTTGTCCCGCCGATTGAGTGGCGAAATAAAAAATCCCCTCAGGCCGGTTTTCAGCGCCTCCGCATATCCCTGAATGACCTCACCATCCACAAATTCTACCTGCACATGGCGCCCCACCGACGAAACAGGCGAGGTCTGAAGCTGAACTGAGTCATCTGCGGGTCGGGCCAGGCCCTCAAATTCCCTCACGAAAAATACGGCCTTAATGTCATCCCATTTGATGTCACAGGAGCTCGACCGGTCTATGGACTCGACCTTTACAACCGGATTCTGTTGATTAAAGGACAGGCACCGGCCCTTGATCATGCGGCCGTCTAAAAATCGAACCACAACCTTATTGCTGGTTATAACCGCGCTACCCGCCTCAGGATTCGCAACCATTTTACCTCTCCTCATCTACTCTTCGGAAATGTATGGTTTTACCTTGAACGGTCTGAACCGGATCCGTTTGTTTTTGGTTCAAGGAATCTTGCCGATAGCCGATACGGAGATGAAAGGCCCATAAGTGAACAAAATACATTTGCATTCCATATTTGTTTCTTATATAAGCTTGTTAACTCCCTGTATCCTGTGCCCTTTTCGGTGAGGGATTAAAGGAGAGGCATTGTCCGACGTCAAACAATCCCATTTCAAGTCCAGCCTGGCCCGCCGGCTTTCGCTTTACATCGTGGGTTCCGCCGTATTTATCGCCCTCGTGGTCGGCTCCTCGCTCATTTACCTCCAGACGCAAACTCTTTATGATAATCAATGCCAATCTATGGCCGCCATTAACCAGCGCATAGCCGAGGTAGTCCGGGAAGTGGTCAGAGACAGTCAGTCCCTTCTCTACATGGCAGTTCAGGATGACTGCTTCCAGGAGATGAATATACCGCGCATAAAAAACTATTTTACCCGTGCCATGCACCGTTTCCCGGACTTTGTCTGCTTTTGTCTTCTGGATAAAAACGGCCACGAAATCCTTCGCGCCGGGTCCTGTCCTCATTCCTACCCGTTGGGAAAAGGCCCGTTTAAGAAACAGTTCGCTAATGCCCTGCAAAACGGGGACGCCGAATCCTATATCGGTCCGGTCTTTGTTAAACAAGACCGGCCTATGACTAATATAGTAGCCACTATCAATAATGATAAGGGGCCGGTAGGGATGATTTATACCACCCTGGACATAACCAAATATTCAACCCTTCTATCCACAGTAAAGATAGGCGGCGGAGAAGGCTACGCCTATCTGGTGGATAAAAAGGGCTATGTTATAGCCCATTCAGACTTCAGGCATGTCTTAACAAGTGAGAAGTGGTCTGAAGTCGCTTCCGTGAAACATATAATGTCCGGTATAGACCATGCTCACAACTTCAAATCAGACCGATACCGGGCCTGGAACGGCAGGAAGGTAATAGGTGTACATACCCGAATCCAACCTATGGGCTGGGGTGTAATAGTCGAACAGCCTCTGGCCAGCATCTATGCCCCCATAAAGAGAACGGTTCTCAAGACCACATTATGGCTGCTGGCGGCTATCGGCGTGCTGATAGCCGCCACCCTTTATCTCTCCCGCCGCATAACCAGGCCTATCCTTACGCTCAAGGAAGGCACACAGGAATTCGCCAACGGCAACTGGGAGGTATTTTTTGATTTTAAGACCGGGGATGAGATCCAGGCCCTGGGTGAGGCATTTAACTCCATGGCCGCAACTCTGAAAAATCTCTATGGCAAACTGCATCAGGAGATAAAGCGGGTCTCCCTCTCCGGGGAGGCCCTCTGTGCATCAGAGGAAAAATACCGCGGCATCTTTGAAAATGCGGCTGAAGGCATCTGCCGCAGCACCCTGGACGGAACGTTTATTGTGGCCAATCCGGCCCTGGTAGCTATGCTGGATTACGAATCCGTGGAGGAACTGTTGGCGCTCAATATCCCAAAAGATATTTACGCATCGGCATCCGACAGAGATCGTTATTTGCAAAACTTGATTAAGGATGGGTCTGTAAAAAACTTCGAAACAATCTTTAAGAAAAAAGATGGGACTATAATATGGGTCAGCCTGAACGCCCACGCCCTAAGAAACGAAACCGGCCAAATAATCGGCGCGGAGGCTATCGTAAGCGATATCACCACACGCAAAAAGGCCGAAGAGGCACGCTATGAGCTGGAAGAGTTTAATACGCGGATGGTGCATGCCATTCCTTCTTTTATATGCGTCATTGAGCCGGATTTCAGGCTCTCCTTCGTCAGCGACCACGCCGGGCAATTCTTCAACCGGCCGGTGGAGGAAATGCTGGGTAAATGGGGCCTCTGCCATTTTGGATGCATTTACCGGAAAGGCCGGGAATGCGGCGACAGGCCGGACTGCTTCCGCTGCCAGACACACCCGGCATGCCGCAACTGTCCGCTCCGGCTGGCATTAATTGCCCTTTTCACCCGCGGAGAAGAGACCGTACGTAAGGAAATGTCCCTAAAAAAAGAGGCGGATGGCGAGGAGGCAGAAAAAACTATCCTTTTTACCGTCTTATCTCTGCAGCGGGGAGAAAAAGAGATGGCCCTCCTTATTATGGACGACATAACCCAGTATAAGAAGTTGGAAACCCAGTTCTTCCAGGCCCAGAAGATGGAATCCATCGGGCTTCTGGCCGGCGGCGTCGCCCATGACTTTAATAACCTGCTTACCGGCATAACCGGATATGCATCTCTCCTCTTGAATAAACTGGATAAAGACAGACCTGAATATACTTACGTTGCAAACATTGATCAGGCCGGAGGGCGGGCGGCTGAACTTATCCAGCAGCTCCTGACCTTTGGCCGCAAGGTGCCCACCAACCCGAAACCTTTTCAATTAAACTCGCTGATAGAGGAGACCCGAAGCCTGCTTTTACGCACTATACCTAAAAGTATAGTTATCGAGACTTATCTTGATCCCGGCCTTTCCATCACAGAGGCCGACCCGGTGCAGATCCAGCAGGTGGTCATGAACATCTGTATCAATGCCCGTGATGCCATGCCCAACGGCGGCAGGCTGATCATTGAAACCATCAACGCCGGCCTGGATGAGACCTATTGCAACAACCACCACGGTGTTCTCCCCGGACGCTATGTCTGCATAGCGATCTCGGACACCGGCATCGGGATGCCCAGGGAGGTCACAGAGCGTATCTTTGAGCCCTTCTTTACTACCAAAGGACTGGGCAAGGGTACGGGCCTGGGGCTGTCGGTGGTTTATGCCATCGTCAAAAATCACCGGGGATTCATAAACGTCTATAGTGAAATCGGCCGCGGCACCATGTTTAAGATATATCTGCCGGCCGGTGGAGAAACGAGGCAGGAAATGGAAGAAAAAATTAAAAACCTGCCTACAGGGGATGAAACCGTCCTTATTATTGATGACGAACCTCTGGTACTCAACGTGGCCCAAAACATCCTGGAAGACTTTGGCTACAAGGTGATACCCGTATCAAACCCGCGGGAGGCCCTGGGTCTGTATCAGAAACAACAGCAGGATATCGATATGGTCATCCTCGACCTGATTATGCCCCAGATGGGCGGGATGGAATGCCTGGATAAGTTATTGGGGATCAACCCGGGGGTCAAAGTAATATTGACCAGCGGCTACAGCTTAAATGGCCATGGGAAAGAGGCTATGCGCCCTGAACTTAAGGGCTTTATCAGGAAACCGTTTCAGGTGGCAGAGTTTCTAACCGCAGTGCGAAAAGCCCTCGATGCCTAAGAAGGCAATTTCTCACGCAAAGGCGCAAAGACCGCAAAGAAAAAACGAAAATCTGGAAATCAAGAAATCAGGAATGCATTTTTCTTCATGAGTTCCTGAGTTCCAAATTTTATTATTTTTGCGTCCTTAGCGGCTTTGCGTGATATTTTGAACTTTTTACGAGTTAATCAAATTTGAGATTTGAGATTTCTTACGTAGATGGCGCCCTTTTCCAGACACCTGACGTTTACCGGCAGCAGGTCACGATATCTTTCCTGTATAATCTCTGATAACGCATCAACAAGGCTCTGTAAACGCACAACCCCGGTCTTTGTTATCAATGCCCCCAAGGCCGCCATGTTTCCCAGGCGATCATCCCCGGTCTCCCGGGCCAGGTCATTAGCCGGGACAAACAACAGGTTGATACCCTTATAGACAACCTCCGCAGGATCAACAAGAGAAGCGTTGACCACCAGCAAACCGCTGCGCAGGAGGCGCGGGCCGAATTTATATAGAGACGGCCTGTTCATGACGATAGCGGTATGCGGGTGATAAATGACCGGAGAACCGATTTCCTCATCCGCCACAACCACGGTGCAATTAGCCGCCCCTCCCCGCATTTCCGGCCCATAAGCAGGCATATAGGTCACATTTTTCCCTTCGAGCATAGCGGCATGGGCCAGAAGATTGCCCATAAACAGTATGCCCTGCCCGCCGAATCCGGATATGATCACGTCAAAATACATTATCTTCTCTATGTTGGACGCAGATGAACGCAGATTACCAGGATATTAGCAGCTTCATATTTACCGCAGAGATCGCGGAAAACGCTGAGATAACATATTGTCTGTCTCACAATCTTTCTCTGCGGACTCTGCGTCCTCAGCGGTAAAAAAACTTTTCTGCGCATATCGGCGAAAATCTGCGTCCTAATTTAATCCTTATAAGTCGCCTTTAAACACCCCCAGCGGAAATTCCGGAATCAGCGTCTCACTTACATAGCGATTGGCCTCGCACGGGGTCATCTTCCAGTTGGTCGGACAGGCAGAGAGGAATTCGACAAAGGCATAGCCCTTCCCTTCCACTTGTATGCGGAAGGCCTTTTGAACCGCCTTCTTGGCCTGGAGAATATTTCTGGGATTGTTAACGGCCACTCTGGCCACAAAGGCCGGAGGCTTCAGCGCCGCAATCATCTCGGCCATCTTAAGGGGGGCCCCTTCGCCAATAACCCGGCGGCCTGAAGGCGTCGTCGTAGTCTTCTGGCCGGGCAAGGTGGTAGGGGCCATCTGTCCCCCGGTCATCCCATAGATAGTGTTATTGATAAAAAATACCGCCAACTGTTCTCCCCGGTTAGCGGCATGGATAGTCTCTGCCAGGCCAATGGCGGCCAGGTCCCCATCGCCCTGGTAGGTAAAGACTATGCTTTCGGGCCGCGCCCTCTTTATACCGGTACCCACTGCCGGGGCCCGGCCATGGGGGGCCTCCAGCACATCAACGGCAAAATAATCATAAAGAAAGACCGAACAGCCGATAGAAGCCACGGCAACAACCCGTTCCTGAATGCCCAAAGCATCTATAGCCTCGGCGATCAGACGATGGGCTATGCCGTGATGGCACCCGGGGCAATAATGAAAAGGGACGTCATAAAGGCTTTTTGGTCTCTTAAATACCGGCTTCATCTTAAGGACTATTGGATAAAACTTTTTTTGTAACACCTTAGCTGTTTGAAAAGAGCTAGTCGTCCAGAAAACAGCGTCTCGGGAATCCCCCTTAATCCCCCTTTTTCAAAGGGGGAAACGTATTTCCCCCCTTTCGGAAAGGGGGGCGAGGGGGGATTTGGTCTTGGGTTTTGTGGCATTTTCAAAAGACTAAAGTGATACCCTTCTTTTAATTTGTTTAAAAAGCTCATTCGGGGTCGGGATATAACCCGGACATAGACAGGACTCCACAGTGGCGCCCGGCTTAACCGCTAAGCGCACGTCTTCGACCATCTGGCCGGTATTCAATTCACAAACCAGGAACCGGTTCACCCGGTTCGAGATAGCGGCGAGCGCCTGCGAAGGAAACGGGAAAAGGCTTATGGGACGAAACATCCCGACCCGCATCCCTTTCATGCGGGCCATCTGTATGGAGGTCTTGAGAATTCTGGCTGTGCACCCAAAGGCCACGACTATGGCCTCGGCATCCTCTGTAAGGTACATTTCGTAACGAATTTCCTTCTCCATGCGTCTGTATTTCCTGAAAAGTTTCCAGTTGCGCGCCGTGAGTTCACCTTCGTTCAAATACAGACTTTTCAGATACCGGGCCTTGCGTCCCTTTGCGCCGGTAAGCGCCCAGGGTTTTCTTATCTCCCGCCCCTTATAACCCCGGAGGTAAACAGGCTCTTTCATCTGTCCCAGGACTGCATCGCTCAAAACCAGAACCGGTGTCCGGTACCGGTCTGCAATATCAAAGGCCAGCATAGTCAGGTCATAACTCTCCTGCACAGAATGGGGCGCCAGGACAAAGGTGCGATAGTCACCGTGACCGCCGCCCCGGGTGGCCTGAAAATAGTCGCCCTGGGAGGCGCTTATCCCGCCCAACCCCGGACCGCTACGGCATACATTGACCACTACACACGGGATCTCTGACCCGGCCATATAGGAGATGGCCTCTTGCTTCAGAGATATGCCCGGGCTGGAAGAAGAGGTCATGGCCCTCGCCCCTGTGGCGGCAGCCCCCATCACCATACTGACAGCCGCTATCTCACTTTCCGCCTGAATGAATGTCCCGCCCACGGCAGGCATCCGGCCGGCCATGAATTCCGGGATTTCGTTCTGCGGAGTAATCGGATAGCCGGCATAAAAACGACATCCGGCCGCAATAGCGCCCAAGGCAATGGCCTCGTTCCCTTTAACCAGCTTCCGGTTAGAAACCGCTTCTGTCTTCCGCATTTTTAACGCCAGACCTCTATCGCCATATCCGGACACATCTCCGCACACAGGCCGCAGCCATCGCATTTCCCGGACGAGGCCAGAGAAATTACATAATATCCCTGTCTATTGATCTCCGTGCTGATCTCAAGGAGGTGTTTGGGGCAGGCCAGGGTGCAAAGGGCGCATCCTTTACACCGGTCTTTATACAGGACTAGTTTTGGCATCTTAAAGCGATCAGCTATGAGCTTTGAAGCTTTGAAGCTCCCCGCAGCAAGCTGCGGGGAATCTCCGTATGCAAGGTAAAATGCATCGTATTCGCTCGCTATGCATGTTCAATTTCCGGCCAACCTTTCAGCAACGGCCAAAAGGCCTTCCAGATCGTCGGCCTGATAGATTTCGAAGCGATCATCAGTCGGCAAGGTCTTTTTCAATAAACCGGATAAAACCTTTTTAGGGCCGGCCTCAACAAAAATAGAGACACCCCCGGCCAGCATCTTTTGCATTATATCATACCAGAGTACGGGTGAACATATCTGCCGGGACATGATCTTACGGATCTCTCCCGGCTCTTCCGCGAACTCGGCGGTGACATTGAACAATACAGGGACAGAGGGATTATGGAACGTGATCCCTTCCATAAATTCCTTATAATAGTTGACTGCATCCCTTAAAAGGGAACTATGCCAGGGCCCGCTGACCTTTAAGGGGATGGCCTTCCCGCCGGCGGCGCTCACCTTAGCCGACAATCTATTTAACGCCTCTTTCTGTCCCGTAAGTACGATCTGCTCATGTGTATTGTGGTTGGCAATAGAAACCACGCCCACGCCTGTTCCCCGGACATCTTCAACCAATCCTTTTATGACATCTATATCCAAGCCAATAGCCGCTATCATGCCCCCGGGATTCTTTTCCGCCTCCTGCTGCATTAGTCTGCCCCTCTCCGCTACCAGGCGAAAGGCATCCGCCAGACCTATAACCCCTGCGGCATAGAGCGCCGAATATTCTCCAAGGCTATGTCCGGCCACCATATCCGGGGCCAGTCCATTTTCCTGTAACACGGCTAGGCAGGACAGATTAACGGCGGTAATGGCCGGCTGGACGTTGACCGTTTCCGTCAATCTTTCTAAGGGGCCGTCAAAACAGAGAGAGGCCAGATCAAGGCCGGTAATGGCAGAGGCTGTGTCGAAAATCTTCTTTACCTCTGACCTTTTCAGATAAAGATCCTTCCCCATGCCCACGTACTGAGACCCCTGGCCGGGGAATAAAAAAGCTACTTTTTTCACAAAATCAAATCCCTTTCCAATTGAAGCTCCCCGCAGCAAGCTGCGAGGAATCTCCGTATGCAAGGTGAAATGCATCGTATTCGCTCGCTAACCCCGCTGCAAGCAGAGGGGAATGCGCTCGCTATGCATGTTCAGGTCTGCAAATAAAATTTTTCCTTCTCTAATCTGCTTCTGCTTCCTCTTCCTCTTCTTCTTCCTCTTCTTCTTCCTCCTCCATCTCCTCCTGCTGCACGTATTCCCTGTACTCGTCCGCACTCATAAGCTCATTATATTCCTTAAGGGAAGGAACCTTTATACGTATAAGCCAGCCTTCTTCATAAGGGTCATCATTGACTATCTCCGGGGAATCGATGCGCTCTTCATTAATTTCGATTACCTCTCCGCTCAAAGGAGCGTACAGATCGGAAACAGATTCAGAAGATTCTATACTGCCGAACGGATCATCGCTAATGACCGCTTCCCCTTCCTCCGGCAATTCAATATAAACAACATCACCAAATTTCTTCTGCGCATAATCAGTAATGCCTATGGTAATCTTTTTACCCCCATCGTGTCTGGCCCATATATGTTCTTCAGTATATTTAAGATCTTCCAGAATAAGCATACGCACCTCCAAGCAGCCATAAAGATCAATAACAGCGGGCCTAAATCCTACGCCCCAAAAATTCGGGCCTAATAATAATGAAGTTTGCCCCTTTTGCAAGATTTTTTATTACGTGCCCCCTTGCCTTGCGCCTTGCTTCCTCAGAAAATAAAAGAAACCCGCCAGCGCAGCAACAGCCGAAAGTAAGCTTATAAATTGACTGGTAGAGAGGAGATCGCCCCATACCGCCCCACGGGGGTCGCCACGGTAATTTTCGATGATAAAGCGCGCCACAGCGTATAGAAAAAAGAATGTCCACATCATCTGGCCTTCAAACCGCTTCGCCCGGCGTGTAAGCATAAGAATGGCAAAAATAATAAGCGCCGTGCCGGCCTCATAAAGCTGGGTAGGATGGAGGGGAATATAAAGCGGCGCCAGCGAATCCGGATTGGTAAACGTAACCGCCCACGGGACATCGGCAGGCCGGCCATAGCAGCAACCGGCAGAAAAACATCCGAGGCGGCCAAAGGCCAGGCCAAGGGCCAGGGGCGGGGCCAGGATATCCATGGTTGTCCAGAGCGGCAGCTTGTTATGCCTTATATAAAAAATCGTAACTGCCATCGCCAGGATAACCCCGCCGTAAAAGACCAGGCCGCCTTTCCATATCTTAAAGATCTCGAAGGGAGACATTATAAGCCCCGGGGCCTCTGCTATGACATAAAGAAGCCTCGAACCGATGATCGCCGAAATTATGATCCAGAAAAAAAGGTTGGAAATCTTCTCGGTATCCAGAGCCGCGCGCCTGGCCTCCCGGACGGCAAGGGCCATGCCTGCCATAAACCCCATGGCCACAAACAGACCATAGGTGTGGATAGTAAGCCCGCCTATGCGAAAGAGTATCGGATGCATAGATTACCCCTGTTGTCTATAAAGCGTAAGCGCCAGATACAGCACGCCGCAGCTTATGGCGGCATCAGCCACATTAAAAGCCGGCCAATGGCAGCCGCCGATATAAAAATCGAGAAAGTCGATCACCTTGCCCATGCGCACCCGGTCTGCCATATTTCCGATGGCGCCGCCCAGTATCATCCCCATAGCGATGACCGCTCCCCGGCCCTTTGACCTGAAGTGTCCGAAGAGATAAAAGATAAACCCTACGGCTAACAGTGTTACCGAAAGAAAAAATAACCGCTTCCAGGTATCCGGCTCTCCGCTCATCAGCCCAAAAGCCACGCCGGAATTCGTTATATATGTCAGGTTAAAAAAACCCGGGACGACGGCCCGGCTCTCATACAGGCCAAAATGGTATTGTATATGTCCCTTGGTCAGTTGATCCAGGGCGAAAACACCAAAAGCCATGCCCAGGAATAAATACCACAGTCTCTTCTGAGAGAGGTCGTCCGCCGGCTTTAAAGATTTTTTTTCTGTTTCTGATAGAGTATCCATACTACTTTTATTATCCTTTACTCCCGCTTGCCGTAACCACCTCCCGGCATCGGGCACAGATAGTCGAATGATCGGTAAAAGCGCCCACACTCTCAGATACCGTCCAGCAGCGTTCACATTTGGTCCCTTTAGCCGGAGATACCACAATAGAAAGCCCGCTTATCTCTTCAGCCACGTAGGCGCCGGCCGGCGCTGGCCCTTCGGCAACCCCGAATTGCGATACGATCAGTATGGCGCGTAATTGCTCTGCATTTTCGCTCAAAAACGAATAATCTTCAGAGGCAGGATAAACCTTGAGCGCCGCGCTGAGGGTATGTCCGATCACCTTGTCCCTGCGGGCCAGTTCCAGGGCCTTGGTCGCCCCGGCCCGGACGGCAAGCAGCTTTTCCCATTTCGCGGCGAGCGCCGCATCCTTAAACTCCGGCGGGAGGGATGCGAAACCGGCCAGGTGAATGCCCTCTTCCCGGCCCGCCGTCTCAGGCATATACTGCCATATCTCATCAGCGGTAAATGAAAGAATAGGAGCCATCAGACGCACCAGGGTATCCAGGATGTAAAACATGGCGGTCTGGGCCGAGCGCCGGTCTTTTGATTCCTTGCCGCTGGTGTAAAGTCTGTCTTTAAGGACATCCAGGTAAAAGGCGCTCAAATCCACGGCGCAAAACTGGTAGAGGGTGTGATAAACGGTATGAAGTTCAAATTCCTCGTAGGCCGAGCGTATCTTATCTGTTATTTGCACAAGTTGATGCAGCGCAAAACGGTCTATCTCCACCATCTCACTGTAAGAAATGACATCTTTCTCCGGTGAAAAGTCATACAGGTTGCCCAGTATGTAGCGCGCCGTGTTTCTGATCTTCCGGTAGGCCTCGGTCAACCGCTGCAGGATCTCCGGAGAAATCTTGATATCATCGCGATAATCTTCGGCTGATACCCAGAGGCGCAGGATCTCCGCCCCATGTTTTTTTATGATCTCCTCCGGGGCAATAACATTGCCCAGGGATTTGGACATCTTCTTTCCTTCGCCATCGACTACAAAGCCATGGGTAAGCACCGAGCGATAAGGGGCCTGTCCCCGGGTACCCACCGCCGCCAACAGCGAGCTGTGGAACCAGCCGCGGTGCTGATCGCTCCCCTCCAGGTACAGGTCAGCCGGGAAGCCCAGTTCTTTCCGGCCTTCCAAGACAGCGGCAAAACTGACCCCGGAATCAAACCAGACATCCAGGATGTCCGTTTCTTTCTCAAATTCCGTGCCCTTACATTTGGGGCATGTGGTTCCTTCCGGGATAAATTCCCCGGATTCAAGCTCAAACCACGTATCCGCCCCGCCTTCGCGGAATTTATTAACCACTTTTCCCATGATCTCCGCATTCATGAGCGCCTCGCCACAGCCGCGACAATAAAAAATGGTCAGGGGCACACCCCAGGAACGTTGCCGCGATATACACCAATCCGACCGGCTGGCCAGCATGTTGTGGATCCGGTCCCGGCCCCACTTAGGCACCCATTTGACCTTGTCCACCCAATCCAGCGTCTTTTCCCGGAGGCCGTTTTTCTCCATGGAGACAAACCACTGTTCGGTAGCCCGGAAAATGACCGGCCTTTTGCAACGCCAGCAATGTGGATAGCTATGCTCGATCTCTTCACTCCCTATCAAACGCCCCTTCTCCTTGAGAAGATTAATAATGGCCCTATTGGCCTTGAATATATCCTCTCCGGCAAAGTAGCCGACCTCATCCGTGAACTTACCCCCGGCGTCCACCGGCGAATAGATGTCCAGCCCGTAGGCCGAACCACTCTCATAATCCTCACGGCCATGGCCCGGCGCGGTATGTACACACCCGGTGCCGGTGTCCATGGTTACATAGGAGGCCATAATGACGGCAGAATCGCGCTCATAAAAAGGATGCCGGCACTTCAGCCCCTCCAGGCGCCGTGCCGGGAAACGCTCCAATATCTTATATCCCTCAATACCCAGGGCTCCCAGCAGTGAAAGAAGCAGCCCTTCGGCCACGATCCATACCTCATCTTCTACCTGTACGGCCACATAATCAAATCCGGGGTTCAGGGCCACGGCCAGGTTGGCCGGAAGGGTCCAGGGAGTAGTAGTCCATATCAGCATGAATACATTCCTGCCGGCCAGGGACGGCAGGCGGGAGGTCAAATCCGAAGCCAGCGGGAATTTGACATAGATGGACGGCGAACGGTGCGGATAATACTCAACCTCGGCCTCGGCCAGTGCCGTCCTGCACGAAGTGCACCAATAAACCGGCTTTTTGCTCTTATATATGCTGCCGTTCAGAAAAAGCCGGCCAAACTCGCGGGCAATCGTTGCCTCGTATTCATAACTCATGGTCAGATAAGGATTATCCCAGTCCCCCAGGACGCCTAAACGCCTGAACTCGGCCCGCTGGATATCAATGAATTTTTCGGCGTACTTCCGGCAATGCCGCCGGAGTTCAAGTTTGGATAAGCCTTTCTTCCTGGCCCCCAGCTCCCTGTCCACCTGGTGTTCGATGGGCAGTCCGTGGCAGTCCCAGCCCGGCACGTAGGGACAATCAGCCCCGGCCATCTGCCTGGACTTTAAGACTATGTCTTTCAGTATCTTATTAAAGGCCGTACCCATGTGGATGTGGCCGTTGGCATAAGGCGGTCCGTCATGGAGTATATACCGGGGTCTCCCGCCCGACGCCATGCGTATGCGTTCGTAAAGTCTGGTCGCCTCCCATTTCTCAATCACGGCCGGCTCACGTTCGGTAAGATTGGCCTTCATGGCAAAATCAGTCTGCGGCAGATTAAGCGTCTCCCGGTAGTCCATGTATCCCCCCGCAAAAAACACAACAATCAGATAGGGTTGTAAAGCTATCACAACAAGGTAGCTTGTCAAGCGAAAAACGCCCGGTGTCAGGCCAGGCTGAACTGTCCCTAGATTTGATATAAACCTCTTGACAGGAAAGTTTTGTCAGTGTTAATTAGAAACTACTTGAAACACATTGCTCGATGTGGGGCTGTAGCTCAGCTGGGAGAGCGCTTGAATGGCATTCAAGAGGTCGTCGGTTCGATCCCGATCAGCTCCACCAAATTTTGGGTTCAGGGAAGGCTGCCAAACGGTTTTTCCTGCCATGATAAAAGCCTCTGCTGAAAGTAACCGCCTTCTTCCAAAACAGCAGAGGCTTTATTACTTGACCGGGTCCGGATATGAGTAAGGATCAAAAAGAAAAAAAATATGAAAAATTAACGGCAGACGATGAGATCATCCTCCGGGCCGCCAAAGAGATAGTCATAAAATTCATCGAGACCGGCCGTGTCTCACCTACCTCTTTTGAGGAAAACTTCCAGAAGATATATTCCAGCATCAAGGACACGGTACTGGGTAAATCCAGGTAGCGCCCACCGCAAAGACGCCAGGTACGCAAAGAAAGCACCTTTTATCTCTTATCTTTTAAAACCCATATTTCTCTGCGTCCTTTGCGGTGAATAATTAAATCTTACCGGTACCTCTCAAATTCCCCGCCATATTTTAGTGATTCTTGACAAAAATACCTGAATTAACCTATTATGCTTCTTCTCCAGATTGGTTGGAGAATATCAAAAGAAATATGAAACTACTTGACTTTTGTTTCAGAAAAAGATTTGCTTAAAAAGGTACAGAAAAGTGTAGCGTCCGTTCTTTCGGATATTCCTTTCGTTGTGCCGGGCAAGCCTGACCTGATTTTCCCAAAATATAAGACGGTTATTTTCATCCATGGCTGTTTCTGGCATGGTCATGAGGGATGCAAGTATATGACGTCGATGTTGAGTTATTGAATTACTGAGCATACTCCTTCTCTAATTTCTGGTGCCCTGTCTTTATTGCCTTTCCTCTACAATCTTCTGAATATGCAACTTTACTTCGGGCAAGCGCCTTGTTATAGTTTTCCAGACCAGAGGATAATCAACCCCAGCGTAAAAATGAATAAGCTTGTCTCGCATACCTGCCATCTCCTTCCAGGGCACCGAAGGATAATCCTGCCGTATTTCGTCAGGAACTTTCTTCGCTGCTTCACCAATAATCTCAAACTTCCGTATCACGGCACTTGATGTTTTGTCATCCGCACGGAATGACTCAAAATCCATCCCTTCTACGAACGTTTCAATACTGGTCATTGCTTCCAGGATATCTTTCAGGTAGAGCTTATAGTCTCTCATATGGCGGCGACCTCCCTTAGCACCGCATCGCGAATCTCCGGTCTGAGAGCTCTTTTGGTAACCACATCGACTTTGCAGCGAAGTTTTTCTTCGAGGAAAAGCGATAGCCCCACCAGGTCAAAAAGATCGGCATCTTCGCTGAAATCCACCAAGAGGTCAACATCACTTGCCGCCGTCTGTTCGCCCCGAACCAAGGAGCCAAACACCCCAATTTCTTTGATCTTGTACCGGGATTGAAGTTCGGGGTTCAATGCCGCTAACATTTTGAGAATTTCTTCCTTGGTTTTCATTTTGAATTATCCTCCCTGGCCGGGAAGAATTTTATGGTCATCTCCCCTCTTCCCGCCTGTCGATGTTAAGTTATTGAACATGCATAGCGAGCAGATACTATGTTTATACCTTATACATTGTCAACTCAGAATCTTAAGGGCATCCCGCTTTCACTTCCTTGAATCCCCATAAACGGGCTGAAATGATGACACTGCCTTTACAGTTCGATACAAGCTCGGTGAATGCTTTGCAGCTTTGTTTGGACTCCATAGCTCTTGAACAAAAGCAATCAGCTTGCCGTTATAGTCCGGACCTACCTTTGCAGTGCTCCCAGCCGGAGGCGCAAGAGCTTGACGCAATTGCCGTTTCCGGCATTTTTGGGCCAGTTCGACAAGAAACTGCTTAGGGGCTTCGAGTTCGTCTGGGTTCTCTGGGAGATTCTTTTCCGAGAGACCCATGAAACGTGCAAAAGTTGTTCGATCCGCAAGCAGCCAGGCTTCTACTGTCCTTACCGCTACCCGGAATAGCAGGTTCTTCTGGATAGGAGCCGAAATCCACTCACTAATCAGGGTCGGTGCACATTCCGATCTGTCGAGGTCGGTCAAAATAAGGAAAGGCGTTCCTTTGGCCGCATTGTTGAAACCTTTGACATTTCTTTTCAAGTAGCCGAAGCCTCGCTGACTATAGCAGCTCCCTATGTAATAGGAGCGACCGCATTGCTGGAGAATGCGCCGCATGACTGCTTCACTCAGATCGTCCTCGACAGCGAGGTGTATGGGAACGATTTCAGTCATTGAATAGGCTTAATTGTCCAATGTCTTTGGGTTCTGTCCTTGGCAGGGCGGCTTCGGCCACGCTGAAACCGCTTTCCAGTAATTGATGCACCTCAGCTATTTCGGCAGCCGGCTCGACTTTAGTCCCTTCTACACCGGGCGTAAGCAGCAACACCTCTTCTCCACCAATGCCCTTGTCGGACAGGAGATCATAGCTGTGCGTGCTTATTACGATCTGTCTCTTTTTCTTACTCTGCATCCGCCATATAAGCCCAGGAAGTTTACGTATTATCGCGGCATGAAGCGACAACTCGGGCTCCTCTAGAAGCAATAGGGAATCTCCTTCCAGCATGGACCAGAGAAAGCCAATAAGACGCAATGTCCCATCCGAGAACTGCTCCTCCGTCTGTTTCCCGGCGTGGGGACGCCAATGCTCATAGACCGCCTCTAAATGGGGAATACCTCTTTCATCTTTGGTATCGGTGAGCTGCTTGAGCTGAGGAACCGCCAGCCGTAATGCCTTCTCAATTTTCCTGAGACGTGCCTTGCGGGTCTTTTCCGGCGTCTGCACTACCTGTTCCAGGAAAGTGCGGCCGAACGGGTCTTCAAAACCAGCCGGCGCCGGTCCCGCAAAAGCATCCGGATATCTCAGCAGTTGCGGCACCAGATGTGAATAGCCGATGGTCTGGAAGAACTCGGCCACATCTCTGAACAAAAAATTGGCGTTGATCTGCTCGATATGGGTCTGTGTCAGGCGCAGCTTATCCTCTCGGTCATGAGAATCCGGCCTGTTGAGAATCAGTTCTGCGCCTTTCCAAACCTTCTCATACTTGAGATACGGCTGGCGATAGCCCCTGCTTTCCTGTAAGATGCCAATCGCATACCGCCACACGGGATCATTGCCATTACCTTCCGCAAGGTGCACTTCTATTTCCACCTGGGGATCCTTGCGGGCCGCAAGGCACCTTATTTTGGATATGCCGCCTCGATCACTCACTGCCTTCTGCAATCCACCTCCGGGTTTGGCAATATCCCGGAGAAATCGAAAGACATCAAGGAAGTTGGATTTCCCCGAGGCGTTTGGACCGACCAGGAATACCCTCCTCCCCATACGGACGTCGACTGATCGGAAGTTCCGCCAGTTTTTAAGGATCGTTCGTGAGATGATCATTATTTCACCTCCATTATTTTGAGGCTCTCTAAGAATCTTGGAAATCTTGAATCTTGTGAATCTTGGATACGTTGTTGATACGTTGACTTATCATTCCATGTCCTTTAACCCAAAAAGCAAAGAAAGCTGATAGCGCAAAAAGAGTGAGAAAGAAATATCATGAAATCAAACGGATGGTCAAGGATATTTCCGGCTTCAGTGAACGGATATATGGATGCTTATTACTCCCTGAAAAGTCATGTGAAGAAGGCAATCGGCTTCCGGATAGAGCCATGCTTGTATTACTCCTTTTGAGCCTCTTGCAAAATTCTTATGATCGGATTGGTCATTCCGGCGAACCCCGGATTAGGGGTCGGGGCAGGCGCCGGAATCCAATGACTCCAATCAGATTAAGACACTCCTGGACACCGGTTTTCACCGGTGTGAAGACTTTTGCAAGAGCATCTTTTAAAGTTGAATTAAATAAAAGTCCAACTTTTGCAGGGTCGTATGTCCAAATTTCGTTGGACACGAAGGGGTCAATTTTCGTTGACAATTTACAGCCTCATGCCTGATAATTAAACAGTAGAATTGTTATTGACTAACCGGAACAATAAGCCGGCCAAAGGGGCCCCACCTCATGCAGGAGAGAAAAATCGGACAAAAACGGTATAGGGAAGGCATGGAGATGGCCAGGGCAATAACAGGCTTTTTTATATTTTTTTTCATTGGAATCTTAACGGCCGGCGGGTGTACTAAAAACGAAGAGACGGCCATCGGGAAAAAAGCGGCCTCAGAAACGGCGGGAGACAAAAGAGCGGTATTCAGACTGGCCGTCCAGCCCTGCTGGAGTCCCCCGGATACATTTACCATGTTTACGCCGCTGGCAGATTATCTATCAAGGGAGACCGGACTGAATATAAAGCTGGTTATCCTGGAAACAGAAGAAGATTTTCATGAGGCATTGGATACAGCGGCATTTACCCTGCAGGACGCCTTTTCCATATACGCGCACAACAAAAAGAGCGCTGCTTTTGATCCCTTGGCGATTGCCGTTTCGGAAGATGGGGAGACTGAAGAAAGGGGGGTAATCATCGTCAGAGCGGATAGCTCTATTAAGGGCTTAAGCGATTTAAAAGGCAAGACATTTTTGTTTGGCGCCCCGCATAATACGCCAAAGTTCGCCGGGGCATATATAACCCTGAAAGGGGCCGGGATCGACCCCAACCGTGACCTGAAAGGCTATGAGTTCGGCGGGGACTGTGACGATAACGCCATGTCCGTATTTTTAGGGGAATACGATGCCGGCGCAGTATGTAAAGATTTTGCGGAGGGGCCGGAGGGTAAGAAGAAGTTCAACTTTAAAACTGACCTGAGGATTGTGGCCGATACCGTACCCTTACCGAGCTGGATGCTGGCGGCCTCGAAGGATGTGGACAGGAAGGTGGTGGAAAAGGTCAGGAATGCCTTATTAAAAATAGGACCGCAAAGCCCCCTGGCTGAGGAAGTCCTGAAAGAGAGCGAATGGAGCGGATTTATAGCCGTTAACGGCAAGGAACTGTCACGCATCGACAACCTGGTTCGTAAGTATTCGATACCCGTACGGTGATATCAGCCCGGTGGACCCGTGTAATGAAAAACCGGAGATTAATGAAAGCCAATAAGAAAACGGAAGGTTGGTTCAAAAACATAGTGTGCCTCATTAGCTACCCAGGACCGACTTCCGGCACAAGATATGAAGCTTAGGACAAAATTAGCCCTCGCCTTTACAGTAATAATAATTGCTGTCACCGGGACCATTGCCTTCCTGTCCATCCGGCGCGAGTCCGATACTTTTAAAGAAGAGCTGAAAAAACAGGGACTCATTCTGGCCAATACCCTGGCCGAGGAAAGTACGGAGGCCTTTATTATAGATAAGTTTGTTCACACTATGGACTACATCGATACCATCTCCAGGCAGGATTACGTAGTCTATGCCATGGTCATGGACAGGGAAGGCCGGGTAAGGGTCCATAACGATCTTAACAGGGTCGGCAAGGTAATTAAGGACGCAGACCCTGTTCTGGATAATGTCATTGCCACAGGCAAACCGTATATCAGGATCACCGATTCCGGCACAGAAGGCCGTTTATATGACATAGGCGTACCGGTCAGGGTAGGATCAGAGGTGGCTGGAGTGGCCCGGGTCGGTTATTCTTTAAAAAGTATAGAGGTCTCCACAGCGAAAGGCAGCAGGCAGATAATCCTGATAACCATGGGCGGCATAATCGTCGGGATCCTTTTCAAAATACTTTACAGCAGACAGTTGGTAAAACCCATTATTAAATTAAAGGAGGCAGCCCATGAGATCGCCGGCGGCCGCTTTGACACAAGAATAGAGGTCATATCCCGGGACGAGATAGGCGAACTGGCCTCTGCTTTCAATCAGATGTCCACCAATCTGAAAAACTCCAGAGACGAATTGATAGAGGCCAAGGGCTATACGGACAATATTATAAGATCCATCGTTGATGCCCTAATCGTAATCGATGCGCAAGGAGTGATAGAGACGGTAAACAGGGCCACTTTGGATATGTTGGGGTACAGCGCAGATGAGATAATTGGGTGGCCCGCAGATAAGATTCTCGCGGGAGACGCACCCCTCAAGGGAGAAGGATTGAATGAACTCATCGCTAAAGGTGAATTAAGGAATTGTGAGACGCTTTATAAGGCCAAAGACGGCAAAGAGATCCCCGTTCTTATCAGCGCCTCGGTAAGAAAGGACAGGGAGGGTAAGACCATACATATAGTCTCTACCGCCAGAGATATCACCGAGCGCAAAAAAATGGAAGAAAATCTCCTGAAGGCCCAGAAGCTTGAATCAGTGGGCATTCTGGCGGGTGGTATTGCCCATGATTTCAATAACATCTTGACCGGAATTCTAGGCAATATCGGTCTGGCTATGATACATATGCAATCTGAAGACATAACCTTTAAGAGGTTAACCGCAGCGGAAAAAGCGGCCCTCCAGGCTAGGGATCTGACCCAACACCTGCTCACCTTTTCCAGGGGCGGAGCGCCGGTCAAGAAGGCAGCCTCGATTACAGAACTGTTGAGGGATTCTGTCATGTTTGCGCTGACCGGTTCCAATGTCCAGTGTGAATTTTCCATCCCGGCCGACCTCCGGCCGCTTGACGTGGATGAAGGGCAGATAAATCAGGTTATCAATAACCTGATTGTCAATGCCCTTCAGGCCATGCCGGAAGGCGGGACAATTAAAGTAGGGGCGGAAAATATAATCGTGGGCGCCGGACAGGGCCTGCCACTCAAAGAAGGAGAATATGTAAAAATATCTATTGAAGATGAGGGGATCGGCATATCAAAGGCGCATCTTCAGAAGATATTTGATCCCTATTTCACTACCAAACAAAAAGGCAGCGGCCTGGGGCTCGCCATTACCTATTCTATTGTCAGACAACATGGTGGATATATTGATGTAGAATCTGAGTTGGGGGTTGGGACGAGATTCTCTATCTATCTGCCTGCTTCTGCTGAAAGGATGGTGGCTGGAGGAAAGCCAAAGGAGGAGATAATCGGAGGAGAAGGAACGGTGCTCCTGATGGACGACGAAGAGGTGGTCAGAGATGTGGCCGGAGAGATGTTGAAACACATGGGATACACGGTGGAATTTGCCAAAGACGGCGTCGGGGCGATAGACCTGTATATAAAAGCGAGGTCGTCAGGCAGGCCTTTTGATGTAGTCATCATGGATTTGACCATACCGGGAGGTATGGGTGGCAAGGAAGCTATCAAAAGATTACGGGAGATAAATCCTTCCGTCAAGGCGGTTGTATCCAGCGGCTATTCCAACGACCCGATTATGGCTGACTTCAGAAGCTACGGGTTCAGCGGTATCGTAGCCAAACCCTACAAAATAGAAGAACTGGGCAGGGTATTGGACACGGTCAGAAAGGGGCACGCCCCGGGTTAAAATCCCCTGGCAGTCTTACCGGTACTTCTCAAATTCCTCGCCATACCCGATCTCAGCCTTCTTCTTTAACCCGTCCAGCCACCCTTTTAAGATGACGTCCCTTTGCATAAGGAGGAGTTTTTCCTTTATGGCGTCTTTCTGCGTCTCGTAAAGCTCCTTCGGGGCCTCTTTAGTGCCGGCCAGGCTCACAACATAAAAGGCGTCCCCTGCTCTAACCGGTTGTTGGATATACGGATGGGCCGGTGTCAGTATGGACAGTTCCTGCGCTGACCTTGCAAACGGAAACTCGTTACCGGAAAGGGCGGTTGAGGCTATATACCCGGTCTCTCGCGCCGAAAATCCGTATTTGCGAATCAGATCAGAAAATTGTTGCCCGCCCTTAAGTCCGGATATAAATTTATTGGCCTCTGATTCGGCCAGTTTTGCGGCCTGATTCTCCGTGAAGTCCGCCTTTACCTTTACTTCAATCTCCTCAAACTTTGGTATGAATGACTCCTTTCTTTCGATAACCTCACAGACAAAATAACCCTGTGGCAGTTTAATCAAAGAGCTTACCTCTCCCTTTTTCAGGGCCAGGGCGGCGCGGTTAAAGCCCGCCTCGCGGCCTACTCCATCCACTTCATCCTGTTCAGAAAAAAAACCGGTCTCTGTCAGAGGAAGGTTTTGCGCCCTTGCGTATCTATCGAGACCGCCTGCGCGTATAATCTGCTCATATGTCCTTGCCGCCCCGGCCATTGCGAATTCCCGAACCTTATTTTCGGTCAGGAACTTTTTGATATCCGCAGCCACTGCGGCCAGGGGTTTTACCGCGGAGGTGACGACCTCGGTCACCTTGATAATATGCAGCCCGGCCTTACTTCTCACCACCGGGCTGATGCCTCCCTTTTCCAGGGAAAAGACCACCTTCTCCAAAGAGGAATCCGTAGTCCCCTGCCGTAAGTATCCGAGGTCTCCACCTCTGAGGGCGCTTTTGTCTTCGGAAACCTGCCTGGCCAGCGCGACAAAATCCTCGCCGGATCCGGCCTTCCTGAGCGCCTCTTCGGCCCTGGCTTGGGCTCCGGTTACCTCTTCACCCGTCGCTTCAGGCTTCAGGGAAAAAAAGATATGGCTTACCCTTCGCCTTTCCGGTTCTCTAAATGCCTCTGTATTACTTTTATAGTAGTTCTCTACCGCTGCCGGCGACACATTGACCTTAGGCGCATAGTCCTTGAAAAGAAAACGGGCCAGCCGCACCCGCACCCGGGCCGGCACACGATAATCCTCCTGATGGCCGGTAAAATACTGCCGGAGGGCAGGCTCCTCTACTTTGACCTGGTTCTTAAAGGCTGCCGCCGTAAACGGGATATAGGCCAGATTTATCCGGCGATTGGCGTACTGAAAAGCATTCCAGACCTCGTCATCGGATACCTTGGCCAACCGGCCCAGCGTATCTGCCACCTTGGCCCAGAGAAGCTCCTTACGCAAATCCTCTTCAAAGGCAGCCGGGGTCAGGCGTGCATTTTCCAGAATACCCCGGTACCTTTCCTCGCTAAACCGGCCCCCTTCATTGAATACCGGCATGCTGTGGATATACTCGTTGATCTCTTCATCGCTCACCCGGATACCCAGACCTGCCGCGCCTTCCTGCGCCAGGACATCCTTTATAATACCGTCCAGAACCACTTTATCCAGGTTCATCTTCTTAAGCAGGTCCCCGGGCAGGGCGTCCCCGTAGATCTGCTGATAGTTTTTCAGGGCGTTATTATAGGCCCTCTGGTAATCAGCCCTGGTTATAATCAGGCCGTTTACTTCCGCCACCATGTCGGCGCGCCGGGCGCGTATGGTGCCCACACCCCAAAATATAAAGACCAGGATGACAGCCACCAGGATGATCTTGATAAGCCAGGCACGGGTGTGCCTACGCATAAAGTCGAGCATATAACCTTTCCTCCCTACAGTGTCTCACGGACGTAATTGAGCAGCCCCCCGGCCAGAAGGACATCCCTCTCCCGTTTCTGGACAGTCAGGTTGACCATAAAATGGTGCCCCTGTGTCTCGTTAATAATACGGACCGGTTGTTCAGAAAGGAGCTGCTTCCTGATATCCGGGATAGCCAAACGATCATCCGCCTGAATGGAATCATAATCCTCCTTTTTCAGGAACACCAGGGGCAATATGCCAAAGTTAATCAGGTTGCTCCGGTGTATGCGGGCGAAGGACAGGGCCAGCACGGCCTTTATGCCGAGGTACATGGGCCCCAGGGCGGCATGCTCGCGGCTGGAGCCCTGGCCGTAATTCATGCCCCCGACAATGAACCCGCCGCCGGCCTCCCTTGCCCGGTCATAAAAGGTGGGATCGACCTGGCTGAAGATATAGCGGGAAATAGCCGGAATATTGGAGCGAAGCGCGGTAATACTGGCCCCGGCCGGGAGGATGTGGTCGGTGGTAACATCATGGCCCAGTTTAATCAAGACCGGCCCGGTCAATTCAGAGGGCAGGGCCTCCCGTCCGGGCAGGGCCTGGATATTAGGCCCGCGGATAATCTCTACTCCCTCAGCCCTGGAAGGCTCCAGGGGTGGGATAATAAGCCTGTCATTTATCATGTAGCGTCGTGGGAGAGCTACCCTGACCGGCTCACCCAGGGTCCGGGGGTCAGTGAGAACTCCGGTTAAGGCCGTAGCCGCGGCCACCTCCGGACTGGCCAGATAGACAGAGGCGGTCTTTGTCCCGCAACGCCCTTCAAAGTTGCGATTAAAGGTGCGAAGGCTTACCCCACCGGTGGGCGGGGCCTGTCCCATACCGATGCAGGGGCCACAGGTATTCTCCAGAATCCGGGCGCCGGAGGCAATAAGGTCACTCAAATAGCCCTTCCTGGCCAGTATGGCCAAGACCTGCCGGGAGCCCGGCGAGATGACCAGACTTACGTTTGGATGGATGGTTTTACCCTTTAATATTGCTGCCGCCGTGGCCAGGTCTTTATAAGATGAATTGGTGCAACTGCCGATGGCCACCTGGTCAACTTTCAGTCCCTGCAAATCTGAAACCGGGCACACCTGATCCGGCATGTGCGGCCGGGCCACTAAAGGAACCAGCCGGCTTAAGTCTATCTCTACGACCTCATCATAGACTGCGCCTTCATCAGCTACCAGCGGAGCAAAGGAACCGCCCCTCCCCTGCGCCCTCAGAAACGTCCGGGTGACTTCATCACTTGGGAAGACGGAGGTAGTAGCCCCGGTCTCTGCGCCCATATTGGTGATCGTGGCCCGTTCCGGTACGGATAGCTGTGCTATGCCGTCACCGCCGTATTCGAATATCCTTCCCACGCCGCCCTTGACCGTGACCCGCCGGAGCAATTCCAGGACAATATCTTTGGCTGTGACCCACGGAGCCATTTCCCCGGTCAGTCTGACCAGTACAACCCGGGGCATAACCAGGTGAAAGGGATATCCGGCCATGGCCAGGGCCACATCCAGGCCGCCCGCGCCGATAGCCAGCATCCCCAGACCGCCGCCGGTCGGCGTGTGACTGTCCGAACCGAGGAGCGTCTTTCCGGGTACGCCAAAGCGTTCCAGATGGACTTGATGGCAGATGCCGTTGCCGGGCCGCGAGAAGTACAAACCATACCGGGCCGCTATGCTCTGCAGGAAGCGATGATCATCGGCATTCTCAAAACCGACCTGCAGGGTGTTATGATCGACATAACTTACGGAAAGTTCCGTTTTGACCCTGGGGAGGCCAATGGCCTCAAACTGTAGATAGGCCATAGTTCCGGTGGAGTCCTGGGTCAGTGTCTGGTCGATACGCAGGCTTATCTCCTCCCCTGGCGTCAAGTCCCCATCTACCAGGTGACGTTTTACGATCTTCTCGGCTACAGATAAATGCATACGCAAAAATTCCTCACTTTTTGTAGATATTCAGCCACAAAGTCACCAAGACACGAAGGAAGAATGTTAATTTATTGCTGAAAAGAGTTTCAGTATTAAGAAAACTATTTTGTGATCTTAGGGCCTTTGTGTCTTAGTGGCTGAATAAAGTTACGAGTCGGATTTTCTACATAACACCAAAAGGGAAATTTATCAACGACCGCCACAAAAAAGAACCGCCCGGCCGGGACAGGCGGAGCGGTTCGTTAAGAGAACTATGGGTGAGTGAAGCTCCCCGCAGCTTGCTGCGGGGAATCTCCGTATGCAAGGTAAAATGTATCGTATTCGCTCGCTAACCCCCCGCTGCCAACAGCGGGGAATGCGCTCTATGCATGTTCAGATCTAAAAACTTAAATTAACTTCGATGTACGGCCAATAATGGCGTTCATAGCCCGAGGCTCCGATAGGTGAAGTCTTGTCGGGGGTGTCGAATTTAAAGTCCATATAACCCAGACGGAACCGGCAATTAGTGGTCAGGTAGTAATCATAATAGATATCCCATATCCGGGCATTTACAGGGTAGAAGCCCACGACCACTGTATCTGTCATAAAAGATGGATTGTAATAGTAATTGTTGGCCGCGTTGTTAACGGACCCCTTACGTCTGAATCCCCTGTAGTTTAAGGGGTTGATCCAGTTGTCATCACCCCGGAAAAATTCCACGCATAACTGCTGGTTGGGGGCAATGGCATCGCCGGTATTCATCCCTACCCACCAGGCATAGCCGTTAAATTTCTCGCCTGAATAGTAATTCGTTGCCGTAGTTGTCCAGACGTCCGTAGCCGGATCTTTCGTCTGTGTCCGCCAGGAGTGAGGCGGACAACTAAATTCATTAAAGTAAGTCGCCCCATAGACCTGAAACTTCCAGATCTGGGTATCCAGATAAGCGCCGGCCAGGGAATAATAGGTAGTAAAATAAGGGATAAATAACCTTTTTAGCCCGTCGGAACTGGTATAGGTCTCACTCCATTTATAAGAACCGGCGGTGTCAAAGGAATACCTCGGCATATACCAGTCAGGCATATAGAGACCGCTGACTACAACCACAGTATCCCTGGCCAGTTTTAACTGCCCTTGGGCGATATAAACATCCGTATCCGGCCCCTGCCCTTCCAAACCGAGCAGATCTCTCCCGGTGCTTGAACCCTTGGGATTTGTAAAACCCATGTCACGATACTTCGCATAGGACAAAATCAGGCTGTTACCTTCCTTGACTTTCTTTCCATAGGAGCCCAGAGGTCCCTTGCCCACCGGAAATTTCTCTGTCCCCTCTGACGGTATAGCCAGAGGCGAGTAACATTTGTCCAAGGTGGTGTCGGGAAGTTTGTACTCCCACATGACCCCATCTACTTCAGAATCTATAAAAACACGGGGGAACGGGGCATTCTGGCGTGATGGTGGGCCATCCATACCGGCCAGACGCCCGGCATAGAAATTGGAGTTTATTTTGGGGACGTTAAACTTCGCGTAGATATGTTCTACACGCGTGGATACATCGCTGCCGATACCGGAATGGAAGGAATTGACGCTGTCCAGGGGGTCCTGATCCGGCCACGTGGCGTAAGTGCCGAACCTTTTGTTGATAGTCAGACGGCCGTAAAGGTCCACCATATCCGGTACCACCTGGGCATCAAAATTCAGACGCAGACGCATCGGAAACCCGGTCTCATTCTTGTATTTTTTGTCGCTGGTAGGCTGTCCGGCTCCGTAAAAACCCTGCGTCGTCTCCGCCCGCTCGGATACCATACGCACCCGAAACTCACCGCCCCAGTTGATCCGGTCACGACCGACTTTTTTGGCCACCTTGTCGCTGACCTCTTTGGCCGCCTCGGCCTTCTTCTCAACCTGTGTTACCTTTTCCTGGGTCGTGACCTCTTTCTTCTCAAACTCGGCCACTTTTCCTCGCAGTTCCTGCACCTCTTCGCGCAGCTTTTTGACCTCAAGTAATAGGTCCGAAAGCTTGGGTTCCTCAGCCAGGGCCGGGACACTCGACATAAGGGTGCTTATGACCCAAAAAGTCACCAGCGACATGAATCGGATTGTGCATAACCTCCTTGTTCCAGTTTTTTTCTTGTGTATTCCAGACATAACCACCTCCTTCATTTGATTTGCCGTCAAACGCCAAGCCAATGAATGGCCATTCATTCTGTGAATTTATACACTACAAACCCCAAAAGTCAAACAAAAAATAGGAGGCTTGGACCAGATTTGTATTGACTTTTCCACCTTAAAACATGACAATTTTATTTAATAGATGCTGAGTGTGCAGGGAGGTTAAAAACTTATGCCTAACGAAAAAGAAGACATAAAAATAATTGGCGCCTTTTTGCTGGGCGGAATTGTTGGCGCCGGTCTGGCCCTTTTGCTTGCCCCTCAATCAGGCAAAAGGACGCGGGAAGATATCGCCCGCATTGCTACCAAGGCCAAACGTCGGGCGGAAGATGTGGCCGAAGATGCGGCCCATACGGTCAAGAACGTGATTTATGACGTAGGCGAATTATTGTCCGATGTCGTCGGCCACGGGAAGGACCTGACCGAAGATGTGAAGAAAAAATTGCTTGGGGCCATAGAGGAAGGGCAGAAATCATTTGAAGAACAAAAGACAAAAATCTTGAAAATGGTAAAATAGACCCCAGGGGCAAGGGTTCAAATTACAAAATCCAAAGTACAAATGAAATCCAAATAACTAAAGTAGAAGTCATTAGTCAATAGTCATTTGTCACTGGTAAAAGGGGTCTATCTTTCCCCCAACTTAACCAATGACCAGTGACGAGTGACGTTTTGAGCTTTGACATTCACTTGCGTCTTGAGCCTTGAGCACTTGTTAAGTGCATTTCGGCTATCTCCACCGTAACCCCGGTTTGTCTCTTGACAAATATCCCCACGATTATTATCGTTAGCAATGTAACGCCAAGAGTGCTAACAGGTTAAGCCAATGGTAAAATCTGATATACAAAGGCAGCGCAAAGTCCTGCAAGCTGTAATTCAGGAGTATATCGCGACAGCAGAACCGGTAGGCTCACGTCGCGTCTGTCACAAATACAGTTTTGACGTAAGCCCGGCCACCGTCCGCAATATTATGGCCGATATGGAAGAAATGGGGTTTCTGTTTCAACCCCACGCCTCGGCCGGCCGCATACCGACCGAAAGCGGGTGGCGCTTTTATATAGACAGCATACTGGAGGTCACCCCTCTTTCTGAAGCGGAAAAGGCCTTGGTCGCCGGCAGCCTCAAAAGAAAGTTGCCTGCCGGGGAGGTACTAAAGGATACTTCACGGGCCTTATCATCCATTTCCGGCCATACAGCTATTGTATCCGCTCCCCGTTTCACACAAGCGGTATTCAAGCATATTGAATTCATCCGGCTGCGTAAAGGTGTTGTGCTTGTAATTTGTGTTTCTCCCGCCGGCATCGTTCAAAACAAGATCATAGAAGTGGAAGAAAACCTTGACCAGGCCAGGCTGGATAGATTGTCCCGCTATCTGACTGAATTGCTAAGCGAAATGACCATAGAAGAGGCAAAGAAAAAAATCTTGCGTGAGATGCAGGCGGAAAAGGACCTGTTTAACCGGTTGCTCTCCAGCGCCCTGGAGATGAGTGAAAAAAATCTTCCGGATGGCGAAGAAGCGGTATATATCGAAGGCAAGACCAACATCTTAAGATACCCGGAGCTCTGCGAAATTGATAAAATGAAGGCTATTTTCGAGACCTTCGAGGAAAAGGGTATCCTCATCAAGCTATTGGACAAATGTATAACCGCGCAGGGAGTGCAAATCTTTATCGGCTCAGAGAGTGAATATAATGCCATGGAAGGATGCAGCATTGTGGCCTCACCTTACGTCACCGGGGGAAATGTACTGGGAGCCCTGGGGGTAATTGGTCCGATGCGCATGAATTACGCAAGGCTCATCCCGTTAGTCAGATACACCGCTGACCTCCTGGGTGAATTGATTAAAGAGCGTTCCGGATAAGCTGAAAGCCGAAATCTGGAATCTCAACCTTGATGGCTTCGTAAAAAGTAAATTTTTACCGCAGAGAACGCTGAGATAACATATTTAATAGCTTACAGTTTTTCTCTGCGGACTCTGCGTGCTCAGCGGTGAAAAAGCTTTTTTGCGAATTCATCAACCTTAAGCTCCGATAAAGGACGGGTCATGTCAATTGACGATAAAGCGACTGAAAATAAAACGGAAGATGTTAAGGTTGAAATAAGCAAAGAGGCCTTGGAAACACAGAAAAGACCTCTTACGGAAAAAAGTGTTGAAGAATTAGCAGCCCTGATTAAAGAAAAAGAACAAGAGGCCATCGCCCATTATGACCGGATGTTGCGTATGGCAGCGGAACTGGAAAATTACAAAAAAAGGGCGGAGAGGGAAAAAGCAGAGCATATTAAGTATGCAAATGAGTCCCTTGCCAAGGAACTCCTGTCCATACTCGACAATCTGGAACGGGCGGTGGAGCACGCTAAAAATGATGATACGGATAAGCAGGCCCTTCTGGCCGGCGTAGAGATGGTCTTGATGGAATTTATTAATGTAATGGAAAAGTCTGGCCTCAAGGCTGTAGATGCTTGTGGCCAGGTCTTTGACCCGCAATATCATGAAGCGGTTATGGTAGAAGAAAATGATAGCGTAGAGGACAATACCATACTTAATGAGCTTCAAAAGGGGTATATATTTAAAGATCGCCTCTTAAGGCCGGCTATGGTGGTGGTTTCCAGACGGCCGGTTAGTACCCCGGAAAATGTTTAACATCGACACAATTAACCACAGAGAACACAGAGAAAACTAAATATTGTTCAAGGAAGGCAGTTATTTGTTAATCGTTAATCGAATAACCAATAACCAATACAGGTGCTGTTGTAATCTCTGTGTTTTCCAAAGCAGTTTCTGAGACGATTTTGAGAAAAAGGCAAAAGAATTTTATCACAGAGAACATGGGGAAAAATAATTTTAAATTTTTAAAACTCTGTGTCCTCTGTGGTTAATATCCCGATAATACGTCTATTTATATAAGGAGGATAAAATGGGTAAAGTTATTGGTATCGATTTGGGAACGACCAACTCTTGTGTAGCTATCATGGAGGGAAACGAGCCTAAAGTAATAGCTAACGTTGAAGGCGGTCGAACCACTCCATCTATAGTGGCTTTTACGGAAAGCGGTGAGCGATTGGCCGGCCAGATTGCCAAAAGGCAGTCTATTACTAATCCGACTAACACTGTTTTTGCCATTAAGCGACTCATAGGCCGCAAATATAGGGACGCGGAGGTCCAGAAGGCTATTAAGGTCCTCCCATACAAAATCGTGGAAGGAACAGATGGAGACGCCTACGTACAGATCAAGGATAAGGACTATAGCCCGGCAGAAATATCGGCCATGATCCTGCAGAAGATGAAGCAGACTGCGGAAGAATATCTCGGGGAAAAGGTCACCGACGCTGTAGTTACAGTCCCGGCATATTTTAATGACAGTCAGCGCCAGGCCACCAAGGATGCCGGCCGCATTGCAGGCCTGAATGTCCTCCGGATCATAAACGAGCCGACAGCGGCCTCGCTGGCCTACGGCCTGGACAAGAAAAAGGAAGAAAAGATCGCCGTCTTTGACCTCGGGGGCGGTACCTTTGATATCTCCATCCTGGAAATAGGCGAAGGCGTCTTTGAGGTTAAATCCACCAACGGGGATACCTTTCTGGGTGGTGAAGATTTCGATCTGCGCGTCGTTCATTACCTGGCCGATGAATTTAAAAAGGATCAGGGAATTGATCTCAGGCAGGACAAGATGGCCTTACAGAGGCTGAAAGAGGCCGCAGAAAAGGCCAAGATGGAACTTTCCACCTCCCTGGAGACGGATATAAATCTTCCCTTCATCACGGCTGACGCCAGCGGCCCCAAACATCTGGGCATGAAACTTACCCGCGCCAAGCTGGAATCATTAGTGGAAGACCTTATCAATAAAGTGGAAGGACCATGCCGGATGGCCCTGAAAGACGCCGGGCTTAAGCCTTCGGATATAAATGAGGCAATCCTGGTCGGCGGCATGACGCGTATGCCCAGTGTGCAGCAAAAGGTACGGGAGATCTTCGAGAAAGAGCCGCATAAGGGCGTCAATCCGGACGAGGTAGTGGCCGTGGGAGCCGCCATTCAGGCCGGTGTCCTTAAAGGCGAGGTAAAGGACGTCCTGCTCCTGGACGTGACTCCGCTCTCCCTGGGGATTGAGACGCTCGGGGGGGTGCTTACAAAGCTCATCGAGAAGAATACTACCATCCCTACCCGGCGGAGCCAGATTTTTTCCACCGCCGCAGATAGTCAGCCGGCCGTATCTATCCACGTCCTGCAGGGCGAACGTGATATGGCGGCAGATAATAAGACCATCGGCCGTTTTGAACTCGTCGGCATCCCCCCGGCCCCGCGCGGAGTGCCCCAGGTTGAGGTTGCCTTTGACATTGACGCCAACGGTATCCTTCATGTCTCCGCCAAGGATTTAGGGACAGGACGCGAGCAGTCCATAAAAATTACTGCCTCAAGCGGCCTGTCCGAGGAAGAGATCAGGAAAATGGTCCGGGATGCAGAGGCCCATGCCGAAGAGGACCATAAGAAAAAGGCCCTGGCTGAGGCGCGAAACCACGCCGACACTCTTATATACGCCACTGAGAAATCTATGGCCGATTTAGGGGATAAAGTTGATGCAACCACCAGGAGCAATGTCGAGGATGCCGTTACCCGTCTGAAAAAGGCCATGGAAGGGAACGACGCAGAAGAGATTAAGCGCCTTTCAGAGGAGTTGACCAAGGCCTCCCATAAGCTGGCCGAGGCGCTCTATGCCAAAACAGCTCAGGCTGAAGCGGCCGGCGCCGGCGGCCCGGGGGCTGCGAGCGGCGAAGAGCAGGCCAAAAAGGGTGAAGAAGAGGTGGTGGAAGCAGAGTTCGAAGAGGTAAAGTAATTGTGTTTTGTTACGAGTTGCGGGTCCTGTCTAACTCGCAACCCGCAACTCGTAACCCGCAGCCTGTAGGTTTCTAATTGACCATCAAATTCATCCAGCTAATTACCCTGACCCTCTTAATCAGCGCACCATTTGGTTATTGGCGGGATAAAACCCGTAAATATTCTCTGGCCTGGTTCCTCTCCATTCACATCCCCATCCCCGCTCTTTATCTCATACGGAGGGCGATGGGACTCTCACTTTACTACTTGCCGGCCGTTACCGTATTTTTTATTCTGGGCCACATTCTGGGAGCAAGGTTGCACAGGCCCCCGGAAAGCCGGTAGAAAATAAGTGCTACTTGTTAATGGCTATTTGTCACGGTTAGGGGAGGCCAATAGTTAACAATCCCTCACAATTACAAAAAATTTCACTTGTGAAAAAAGTTTTAATCCATCCTCGATCTATGCTATAAACAAAAATTACCGTTATGCCGAAAGGTAATAGAGGTAGTTTAGTGCTCATCCGGAAACCCTATATTCCGTAGCCTGCCCCGTACTTGATACGGGGTCAGGCACGGAATGACAGATAAGAGGTATTTTCACGTGAAAACAGGCTTTTTCAAAAAGTCCATACGTAACCGGATCCTTCTGGGTATATTGACAGTCCCGGCCCTTTCTGTCCTTATCTTCATCCCCTGGAGCCTGAACTTTATTGATAAGACCGCGCTAAAACAGGCCCAGGAAAAAGTGGAGTTTGACCTCAATTCTGCCCGCGTTATTTATAACGGCGAGCTTTATCACCTGTCCAGGTTAATACTCTATCAATCCCTGCGGACTTCCATAACTAATGAAATATTTAGCGGCAAACCGGGACCCTTGAAAAAGGAACTGGATAAGTTAAAGGACCTGGAAAAGGTTGATATCCTCCTGGCCACCGACAATAAAGGACGGGTAGTGGCCCGGGCTGGAATCTCAGAGGTACAGGGTGATGACCTCTCCACAGATAAACTGATATCAAGGGCGCTGAAGGGACAGTGTGTTTATGCCACAGACCTCCTCCCCTTAGAAAGACTGGCCCGGGAGAGAGGAGACCTGGCAGAACGGGCTTGCATTGAGATAATTCCCACACCACGGGCCAAACCGAAGTCCAGACCAAAGCGCCTCGGCAGCGGCATGGTGCTGGCGGCGGCTCAACCGGTTATGGCCGACGGCAAGGTAGCAGGAACGCTCTATACTGCACAACTCCTTAATCACAATTTTGACATTGTTGATAAAACCAGAGATACGGTTTACCGGGATCGGCTCTATAAGGGCCGCATGGTGGGCACCTCGACTATCTTCCAGGGCGAAGTGAGGATTTCGACCAATGTCCAGACAAGGGATGGCCGGCGGGCCATCGGCACCTGTATATCGGCCGAGGTCGGCGAGGCCTGCCTGGAAAAAGGTGAGCGCTGGATCGGCCGGGCCTTTGTAGTCCAAGATTGGTACATCACAGCCTATGAGCCTATCTATGACCTTGATAAAAAGATCATCGGCGTACTCTACGTAGGGACGCTGGAATCGCCTTACGTCGGGTTAAAGGATGAGCTATTTACCCAGATCGTTCTCTTCGTCATAGGTATTACCCCCTTTGGGGTGCTGATCTCTATATTTGTCTCCAAGAAGATAGTACGACCCATAAAAGAACTTGCTGTTGCTACAGAGAAAATTGCCGAAGGCGACTACACCAGACGGGCTATCATAGAAAGTCCGGACGAAGTCGGGATGCTGGCCTCCTCTTTCAATCGTATGACGGAAAGTATCCAGGCCAAGACTGAGGCCCTGAATGAGGCGCAGAAGAGTCTCTATAATTACTCCAAAAATCTGGAAGAGTTGGTTAAAGAACGGACCGAACGGCTTCTGGCTACAGAGATGCGCTATACTAACCTCTTCGAGATAGCCAATGACGCCTTTTTCACGATAGACAGAAATTATATCTTTACCTCTATCAACAGCTACGGAGAAAATCTAACCGGATATTCCCGGGAAGATATGACAGGAAAAATGCATCTCCTGGACATCGTCCATCCCGATGAACGCGATCTGGTAAGGAATAAGATCGAAAGAGTCATTGCCGGTAAGGCCGCAACAGTGGGAATCGCTTTCCGCTTAATAGATAAGACCCGTACCGAAAAAATCATAGAAATGCATATTTCCGTACTGAAGGAAGGCAAGGCCGGCGCCGGGATACTGGGCATCGCCAGGGATGTGACCGAACGAAGGAAACTGGAAGAGGATGTGTCCCGCACCAGGGATGAACTTCAGGTGCTCTTTAACAGCATCACCGATGGCATAGACGTCGTGGACAGAGATTACAACGTTATCAAGGCCAATGAAGGCATGGCCAGACAGCGTGGCATACCCGTGCAGGACATGATTGGGCGCAAGTGTTACGAAATCTTCTACAAACGTCAAAAGCCGTGCGAGGGTTGTGTGGTTGAGGAGACCTTTAAAACTGGCAAAACATACTTTAAAACACGGGAGCGGACCAGAAGCAACGGGACGGTAGTCAGCGCCGACGTATTTACCTTCCCCATATTCGACCATGAAGACCGGATAATACAGGTGGTAGAGTATTCCCGTGATGTTACAGAAAGAAAGCAGTTGGAACAGCAGCTTTTGCAGGCCCAGAAGATGGAAACCGTAGGGGTCCTGGCCGGAGGGATTGCCCATGATTTTAATAACCTGCTCTCCGGGATACTGGGTTATGCCTCGCTCCTTAAAACCAGGACCCGGGAGGGAGATTCTTTATATAGATATGCCGATACCATTGAGCAATCAGCGGTCAAGGCCGCCCGTTTGACCCGGCAATTACTGACCTTCAGTCGTGGGGATAAATCCCGTACAGAACCTGTAAATATAAATAAGATTGCCGAGGAAACCCTTCAAATCCTGGAAAGAACTATCGATAGAAGCATCCAGATCCATAAGGAATTCTCGCCGGATATATGGGCCATAGACGCAGACCCCTCTCAGATGGAACAGGTTCTCCTCAACATCTGCATAAATGCCCGGGATGCCATGCCCACCGGGGGCATCCTAACGATCAAGACGGAAAATGTAACGCTTAACGACGAACCCCTGGCCGATTACCCGGAGACAGCCACAGGCAATTACGTCAGGATTACCATTTCCGATACCGGCACCGGGATAGCCAGGGATATCCAGCACAAGATATTCGATCCATTTTTTAGCACCAAGGACAAGGGGAAGGGAACGGGCCTGGGGTTATCCGTAGTCTATGGCGTGATCAAAAATCATGGGGGGTTCATCAACCTCAAAAGCGAACCCATGAAGGGCACAACCCTTGAGATCTATATCCCGGCGTCAACTAACATAGCTGCCCCATCAGACTCAGCCGCATCAGTAAAGGAATCAAGGGGCGGGCATGAAAATATCCTCTTGGTAGATGATGAGGAGGTAGTAAGGGACCTGGGCAGGGAAGTCCTTGAGAGCTACGGATATAAGGTTATACCGGCGGCTGACGGCATCGAAGCCGTTAGTATCTATGAGAAACAAAAAGACGAAATTGACTTGATTATTCTGGACATGATCATGCCCAGGATGGGTGGTATCGAGACCTTTGAACGGCTTCAAGCCGTCAACCCGGCAGTCAAAGTTATCGTCTCCAGCGGTTATAGCTCAGACGGGCACTATCAAGCCGTAGTCCAAAAAGGCGCTAAAGGATTTATCCAGAAGCCTTACAAGATCGACGAATTAACCAAAATGGTCCGCCAGGCCCTGGACGAGAGTTGAGAAACCATGGAAAGCATACTGATCGTGGATGACGAAAAAAACTATTTAATTGTGCTAAAAGAACTGCTATCCGAAGAAAATTATGAGGTCGTAACCGCCGAAAATGCCCCACAGGCGTTGGAAATATTTAAGGAATCCGACTTTGATCTGGTGCTGACGGACATGAAGATGCCCAACATGGATGGCATAGAACTCCTGGAAAACATCCGGTCTGTTAACAGCGAAATCCCGGTAATTGTCATGACCGCCTATGCCACGGTAGAAAAGGCGGTCAAGGCCATGAAGAAAGGGGCGTTTGATTACGTCACCAAGCCTTTTCAGAATGAGGAGTTGAAGATAACCGTCCGCAAGGCAATCGACCTCTATAAGCTGAAACGCGAGAATCTGAACCTCAGACACGAAGTAAGCCGCAAATATCAATTCGGGAATATCATAGGCAAGAGCCCGGCTATGCTTAAACTCTATGAGATGATTGAAAAGGTAGCTGACACCAAGGCTACCGTGCTCATCACCGGTGAAACCGGCACCGGTAAGGAACTGGTAGCCAAGGCTGTCCATTATAATAGCCCGCGTAAAAATAATGCCTTTGTCTCTGTAAACTGTGCCGCCATCCCGGAAACCCTCCTGGAAAGCGAGCTTTTCGGCCACGAAAAAGGCTCTTTTACCGGCGCTATCGCGATGCGTAAGGGGCGTTTTGAACTGGCGGACGGAGGCACTATTTTTCTGGATGAAATAGCCGAGATGCCGGCAGCCTTACAGGCCAAACTGCTGAGGGCCCTGCAGGAGATGGAGTTTGAACGCGTAGGGGGGACAAAAACGCTCAAAATAGATGTACGGGTTATTGCCGCCTCCAACAAAGACCTCAAAAAAGAGGTCGAAACAGGTAACCTGAGGGAAGATCTCTATTATCGCCTCAACGTGGTACGCCTGCATTTACCCCCTTTGCGGGAAAGACCCGGTGATATTCCTCTCCTCGCCGCACATTTCCTGAATAAATACGGTCAGGCAGTCGGTAAGAGTCATCTGGAAATACTTCCGGCAGCCATGCGTCAACTCTACGCCAGATCCTGGCCGGGCAATGTGCGCGAACTGGAGCATGTCATCGAACGGGCGGTTATTCTGGCCTCCGGCCACGAGATAACACCGGCCGATATGGCTTCAGAATCACAGGAAGCAGAAAATATCGACCTGGACATAGACCGTTTTATCCCCATGCAGGTCAAACTAAACGAGGCCTTGGAAGACGTGGAGGCCAAGATGATAAAAAGGGCGCTGGCCCGCGCCGGAAATGTGCAGGCCCATGCCGCTGCCATGCTGGGAATTACCAAAAGCCTGTTGCAATACAAGATGAAAAAATACAATATCTAACCAGTCATACCCCCATTTTTTCCCTTGCATATCCATTTGAAAATAGGTTATTAGACTGCAAGTTTTTATAACTAGTTTTCATCCGAAAATCCCCCTGTATCCCCCTTTTCCAAAGGGGGATTCCAATGTTTCCCCCCCTTAGCAAAGGGGGGTGTGGGGGGATTTGGCAGTTTCCGGATGAAAACTAACCAATTACGGGGGAGTTATCGTGAAATTTAAACTGGATATCAACAAGGAAGCCTTGACCGTAGAAGAAAAAAAATCTTTAGAAGTTATGTGGAGAAATTGCGCCCGGCGCATAATCCTGAGCACAACCTTGGCCGGCAGCGGACACCCGGGCGGGTCTCTTTCCTCGCTGCATTTATTAATCATGCTTTATTCCGTAATCAGACATAAACCCGTTGATCCACGCTGGCCTAAACGGGATCGCGTAGTAATCAGTATGGGCCACATATCACCCGCTGCCTACAGTGTCTTAAGTGAGTTTGGCTACTTTTCGGAGGAGCGCTTTTTACTCGAATTCCGCAAAGCCGGGTCGCCCTTTGCCGGACATGTGGAACAAGGCGTACCGGGAATAGAGTGGAATACCGGGAATCTGGGACAGGGGCTCTCCGCCGCCGCTGCCATGGCCCTGGCCTCTAAACTCAAAAAGCAGGACAATCTGGTCTTCTGCCTTATGGGTGATGGTGAGCAACAAAAGGGCCAGGTCTGCGAGGCCAGACGGTTTGCCTTCAAATATCAACTATCCAACCTTATCGCTATTGTTGACCGTAACAGGCTACAAATCGGCGGCGATACCCAGGAGGTCATGCCGCAAAACCTTCGTGCCGAATATAAGGCCAATGGATGGAATGTCATTTACCTGGAAGACGGTCATGATGTGGAGGATATCTTTGCCGCACTACGGAAGATCAAAAACAGCGAAACAGAAAATCCCCACCTGCCGACTGCAATTATTGCCCGCACCACAATGGGCAAGGGCGTCTCCTTTATGGA
The DNA here is from genome assembly GCA_028715605.1 of Desulfovibrionales bacterium. NCBI lineage: Bacteria > Pseudomonadati > Thermodesulfobacteriota > Desulfovibrionia > Desulfovibrionales > Desulfovibrionales bacterium. The sequence continues at coordinate 79,906 of JAQURM010000002.1, read as the reverse complement.
AAATCGCAGCAAGTACCACGGACAAACTCTGGGATTAGAAGAGGCGCAAAAGGCCTTGGGCGAGCTGGGCTTTGCCGACGATCCTTCCCTGTGGATGGAAAAAAGAAAGAAAAACCGAATCCTGTCCCCCTCAACCCACTATACGCCTCCCCTTCCGTCGATTGATAGCAGCACTCCCATAACTTATGAGGCCGGGAAGATGACCGACAACCGTTCTGCCTATGGAGCCGCCTTACTGGATCTGGCGAAGACCAACAATGTCCGCGGCCGCTGCCCAAAAATTCTGGGCTTTTCCTGTGACCTGGAGGGATCGGTCAAGATGGATAAGTTCCGCGACCTATGCCCGGAGGCCTTTTTTGAGGCCGGCATCCAGGAGCACCATGCGGCATCCATTGCCGGGACTATAAGCAGAGAAGGGTTTATCAGTTTCTTCAGCACCTTCGGGGTCTTTGGCGTGGGAGAGACATATAACCAGCATCGCTTAAATGACATAAACGAGACCTCCCTTAAACTCGTATGCACCCACCTGGGGCTGGACGTGGGTGAAGACGGGCCTACCCACCAGTGCATTGATTATATTGGACTTCTTTACAATCTCTTTAACTTTTCTATCTTTCTCCCCGCAGACCCGAACCAGACCGACCGGATTATCCGGTATGTGGCGGCTAATCCCGGGAATCACTTTGTCGGGATGGGGCGGTCCAAGGTACCGGTTATAACCGATAAAAAGGGCAAACCGTTCTTTGGCCCCGATTACAAGTTTGAACCGGGAAAGGCCGACTGGCTGCGCAGGGGTAAGGACGGCTGTATTATAAGCTACGGGGCCATGATCCCCCGTGCCCTGGCCGCAACAGACATCTTGCAGGAAAAATATGGCCTGTCTGTCAGCTTGCTCAATATGGCTTCTATCAAGCCCCTTGATCGGCGCAGCGTGATCAGGGCTGCACAAACCGGGGTCCTGGTAACCGTAGAAGACCATAATGTCTATACCGGCTTAGGTAAAATCGCAGGAGATGTCCTGGCTGAAGAAGGTATAAAAGCGCATTTCGCAAAATTAGGTGTAACCGGATATGGGGCATCGGGCGTTCCGGACGATTTATACCGTATGCAGGGATTGGATCCGGTCTCTATAGCCCGAACCGTTAAGCGCCTGGTTAGGAAGTAAGCTGTCAGCAATCAGCTATCAGCAGTCAGCTTAACATGTTGTTTGTCTTATTTTTGCTGATGGCTGAAAGCTGACCGCTGAGAGCTTTCATTCGGAAACGGCAGTTTCCGGATGAAAATGGGTCAGAAAACTTGCAACCCGAAACCCGTAACCCACAACTCGCAACCCATTACCTATCACTCATTTCTCATCACAACTTCAGGTTTCGGCCTTCGAGCCGTTCGAACGTGTCGAACGCTCTAACGTTTCGAACCTTTTTTGGTTATCGACTGCCGACCGATGATGACCGATAGCTGCAAAAAATTTCGCTATAGTAAAGCTGCGCCCTGCCGATAAGCATAACAAATGCCGGCACACAGGAGTCCCAGATAATGGTAAAGAAACAACTGACCGAATGGCTTAAATCAGGAAAGGACATACCTGTTCTCTCATGTACAGCCACCAAAGTGATGAAAATAGCCGTGGACGGGGCTACCGCTCAGGAATTAGCCAAGGCCATCCTGGAATCGCCGGCCCTTACGGCCAAGGTCTTGCGCCTTGTTAACTCGCCCTTTTATGGCCTCTCACAAAAGGTTTCCACCATCCAGCACGCTATTGCCCTCCTGGGGTTCAAGATGGTCTGTAATCTGGTGCTGAGCATTTCCATCGTCGAGGCCTTTGCCTTGAAGAAAAAGGGGAGATTTGATCACAAGAGGTTTTGTCGCGATGCCTTTTGTTCGGCAGTAGCCGCAGATATGATTGCCCGCGAATGTGGTTGCCAGGAACCGGAAGAGGTCTTTGTGCTCGGGCTCTTACACGATATCGGAGTGCTGGTCATGGCTACCTATCAGCCTGACCTCTTTGATACGGTCTTAGCAAAAAAAGAGGCATCCGGACAGCCCATGAAGGCTATTGAGCAGGAAATTCTGGGCATCGATCATACAGAGTTGGGAGAAATCATCGCCGAGCACTGGTGCCTCCCTCCTGCCATGAGCCTTACTATAAGGTGTCACCATAATCCGGATCTGATGGTCAGTGACCACATCCACGCCCAAAAACTGTGTCGTATCATCTATCTCTCGGATATTATGCTGGAGATATTCAGGGGAGAAAACGGGCATAGAACAGCCCAATTCTCCCGGGAAGCAAGCCGCTTCTTTAAGTTCACCCAGGATCAGATAAATTCACTCCTGAATTCCTTTGTAACCAGGGTCAAGGGCCTGGCCGATGTTTTTGAGATCAATGCATCTGATATCAGGGACTATTATCAGATACTTCAGGAGGCGAATACTAAGCTCGGAAAGATTAACATAGAATATGATGTCTTAGTCAAAAAACTTCACCAGGAACAGGAAAAGCTGGCTATCGAATCGGCCCGGGTTCAGGAGTCGGAAGAGAAATACAGGCAACTCTTTGAAAATGCCTCTGATGCCATAGCCATTCTGGATCCCGGTGGAAAGCTGCTGGAAGTAAACAAGAAATTTTTTGAAATGTCGGGCTACAGCAGGGAAGAAATAGCCGCCCTATCCCTACAGAACCTGTTTTCCGTGCATGACGTGGATAACTTTTTGAAAAGTCTGGGTCTTCTAAAAAAACAGGGCACCCTTTTAAAGCCTCTCAACCTGGTTGCGGTGACAAAAGAAGGTAACGAGCAGAATATCGAGGTCAAGTTAAGCTGTCTATGTAAAGATGGCAGCCAGACCGGTTTTCAGGCCATTATACGAGATATAACTCATAGAAAAAAAGAAGAAGAGATAAGGATTCAGCAGGAAAAATTAAAGGCTGTAATAGAAATGGCCGGGGCTGCTGCCCATGAACTGGCTCAGCCCATGACCGCCCTTCTGGGGATAACGGAACTCTTAATGCTTAAGATAACGCCGGAAAATCCAAACTATCAGACTATAAACACCATCTACAAACAAGTACATAAAATGGCTGAAACGACACAAAAAATAAGCAGGATTACCAGATATATCATCAAAGAGTTCCCCGGAGGCATCAAGATAGTAGATATTAACGAGGCATCCAAACCCTCCCTGAACGATTCCAACAAAAAAACATCGTTTAATTAAGCAGTCAGCTCTCAGCATTCAGCTTAAGAGGGTGTTTCTCGTATTCTCTTGCTGACGGCTGACGGCTGATTGCTGATTGCTGAGAGCTTTCATTCGGAAACGGCAGTTTCCGGCCTACGGTCGGCCTAGGGCCGGATGAGCACTATCTTACATCTGCCGATACCTATCAGCCTATCAATAACAATTGACAACAGATAGCTTCGTGCTATTATTTTATAAAATTTCTGATACAGGGATCCAAATATGAGCGATATCATCCGGTTTGGAATATCCATCCCGGCCGATCTGATTGCCTCCTTCGATCAATTTATAGCGGAACGCCATTATACAAACCGTTCCGAGGCCATCCGCGACCTGATACGTGAAAAACTGGTACAACGGGAATGGGCTGCGAAGATCAAAGGCAAACAGGTAATCGGAACCATTACCTCTGTCTATGACCACCACAAACGGGAATTGCTGAATAAACTGACGGACCTGCAGCACGATTTCCATGAACATATCATCTCGTCGCAACATATTCATCTCGACCACCATAACTGTCTGGAGGTTATCATCGTCCGGGGTGAGGCGGAGAAGGTACGCCAACTGGCGGATAAGATTAACGCCCTTAAAGGCATTAAACATAGTCAATTAACCATGACCACATCCGGCCTGGATCTCAAATAAAACTACTGAAGCCGATAAGCAGCTACACCACCCCCAAATTTATTATTGACTTTACATTGAAATAGTCCCTAGACTATCAAAAGCGATATAGAGCCATAAAAAATTTGCGTGTAATTTGCCTCTGATATGGCATACAAAAATCAAAAGGAGGTCAACGATGGCTAAGGAATTTTACATTGCGGCCGAGGACTGCTTGGCCTGCGGATCATGTGCGGAGCTGTGTCCTGATTGTTTTCGTTTTGAGGAAGGGGCTATGGAACATGCAGAGGTAACCGGTTTTGACTGCCCCGAAGAGAAGGTTCAGGAGGCCATGGATAATTGCCCCGGCCAATGTATCTTCTGGAAAGAATAAAAGCATCCTTCCCCCTAAAGTGTGCGGTAATCCCTTAATCCCCGGCATCTGATAGTGAGAGTCATTAGTCAATTGTCATTTGTCACTGGTAAAAGAGAGCAATCTTCGACAGTTAACCAATGACCGATGACTAATGACCAGTGACGTTGCCTATAATATCATGGGATTGGGTCCATGGGGATGAGTCTGCGCCGTTATCCCTTCCCCGCCAATGTTTGCTTAAAATTAAATCGGTCCCTCTCCATTGCATGAACCAACGGTTTTTGCTATTATTCCATCTGAGGTAGCCCGCTGGTGCATATCAATCTCAAGCTGGGTCAGAAGATAGTCTGTTTCCTGGCAGTAATTATATTTATGATCTCTGCTATAGAAATCGCGGCATACAGGAGCCTCCAGCGGTTTGATAAAAGGCTGCAATTTGTAGAGATGGCCGATGATCTTACAAAGAATATACTTGAGATGCGAAGGGTTGAAAAAAATTACTTTTTGTACCATGACGAGGCAAGTCTTGTTGAGGCCCTGGATTATGTCCATCGTATTAAGGACCTCAGCTATAACCTGCGCAAAGAGATTATGGATCTGGCCGGAGACAAGATGTTTATAGCCTTTAAACAAGACCTGAACAGCTACGAACACATTGTAGGAAATCTACTCGGAGAAGATCCCCGTAATAATGGGCAGGCTAATGAATTGAGGACAACAGGCCGGCGACTTTATGAATTCACGAAGGGCATGGCACGCCTCGAACGGCTGGAAATCAGTTCGTTATTGGAACGATATCAAAAACTCTCCCTCGGAGCTATAGTATTTATTGTATTCTTTGCCGCTGTATCCTACTCTCTGGTTCGCCGTCACATCGTAAAACCGCTCGGCCAGATCGAGGCAACAACCCGCAAGATAGCCAACGGAGATTTCAGTTTTGTACCCGAGATCAAGTCACACGATGAGGTAGGCTCTTGCATAGAAACCTTTAATCGCATGGTCAAAGAGCTTAAGGAAAACCAGGACATGCTCGTACAGACCAAAAAGCTGGCTTCTCTGGGCACCCTGACCTCCGGAGTGGCCCATGAGATTAACAATCCCTTAAACAACATCTCCACGTCCTGTCAAATCCTTATCGAGGAGCTCGATTCTTCGGATAAGGATTATCTCCGCAAACTCTTGCGGAATATCAGTGTCCAGGCGGACAAGGCCAGAGATTTAGTCCGGAATCTCCTGGAATTTTCCCGGGAGAAGGTATTTGCAGTCGATCGCGTGCGATTAAGGGAACTAGTGGAAGACAGCCTTGAGCTTGTCCAGAGTGATCTCTCCAGTAATGTGGAGACCAGCGTCCAGATCGCGGATGATATCCCCGATCCCATGGTGGACAGGAGCCGCCTGCAACAGGCTTTTCTCAATATAATTCTGAATGCCATTCATGCCATGCCCGACGGCGGAACATTGTCTGTTAAGGCCCGTACCGAAGATGGTACGGTGTTTATTGATATCTCTGATACGGGGGTCGGCATTCCTCCGGAAAACCTAAATAAGATATTTGACCCGTTTTTCACCACCAAGGAAGTCGGTCAAGGTACCGGACTTGGCCTTTCGGTAAGCTATGGTATAGTAAAAAAACATGGGGGCCGCCTTACGGTAAAGAGTAAAGAGGGCAAGGGCACGATCTTCACCATCGCACTGCCCCTGGAACAGAAAAAAATGGAGAAAGCGGTTGTCTGACAAGAGCCGAATACTGATCGTCGACGACGAGGAGATTACGCTCGAAAACCTGGAACATGTCCTCAAAAAGGAGGGATACGAGGTTGCCGCCGTGACCAGTGGGGTGCAGGCACTGAAACACCTCGAAGCTTCTCCCTTTGATCTGGTCCTCACAGACCTCAAGATGAAAAAGGTAGACGGCATGGAGATCCTCGAGAAGGTCAAACAGCGCCACCCGGATACCGAGGTGATCATGATCACCGGTTACGCTACGGTCTCTTCCGCCATCGAGGCCATGAAAAAGGGAGCCTTCCACTATGTTGCCAAGCCCTTCAAACTGGATGAGATACGTCTTGTTGTAGCGAGAGCGGTAAAAAAGAAACGGCTTCAGGACGAAAACAGGGAACTCAAACACCAGTTGACCATCCAGGGCAACGCGCCCTTGATCATCGGGAAAAGCAAGAGCATCCTGGAGATTAAACGTCTCATCCAGCAAATAGCCCCCTCCGATTGTAACGTAATCATTACCGGAGAAAGCGGAACCGGCAAGGAACTCGTCGCCCAGTCTATTCACCATTACAGTTTGCGGGCCACAAAGAGATTTGTGGCTGTCAATTGTGGGGCATTCACTGAAGAGCTCCTGGCCAATGAACTCTTTGGCCACGAAAAGGAGGCTTTTACGGGAGCCCTCTCTACCAAGATAGGGCTCCTGGAAACCGCCAACGGAGGAACGGTTTTCCTCGACGAAGTGGGTGATATGCCCCCGTCCATGCAGGTCAAACTGATGCGCGTCATCCAGGAAAAAGAAGTAATACGTCTTGGGGGTACAAACCCCATCCCTATAGATGTGAGGTTTATTGCGGCTACGAATAAGGACCTCAAAAAAACGATAGAGGAAGGAGCCTTTCGCCAGGATCTCTACTACCGTCTGAATGTCGTCTCCCTGCAGATGCCGACCTTGATGGAGAGGAAAGAAGATATTCCCCTCTTAACGTACTATTTTTTGGACAAATATGCGAGAGCCGGTAATAAAGCAGCGAAGGATATCTCTCTTGATGTCTTGGAAATCCTGACTAGCTATAGTTATCCGGGAAACGTGCGGGAGCTTGAGAATATCATGGAACGAGCAGTAGCCCTCGCCGGCCAGGAAACGATCGAGTTGAAAGACCTGCCCTTTGATTTGCAACAGATGGAAATCCATACCTTCAGAAGACGTGAAAACCAACTCTTGACTCTAAAAGAGAGGGAAAAAGAATATATTCAATGGATTCTTCAACAGATGGACGGCAACAAAAGCAGAACGGCAGAAGTGCTCGGCATAGACCGGGTATCCCTCTGGCGTAAGCTCAAGAAATATGGTCTTGAATGATGCAAGGGGGCGGTACGAACGAACATTGAGGTCCGGGACAAAGTACCGCGTTATAGTGGCGGACGCGGAAGCCACTGCCTGGAGCAGTTTACAATATGTCCTGGAGAAGCAGGGCCACGAGGTCGTCAGGCAGGCCATGCAGAAAAGGATGTACACGCAGGAAAGAGGCCCCACACTCTGTTTTATGAGACCGCCGGGGATGAAAGAAAGATGCCTTCCCTTGGAGGACCGGACTATCCGGCTCAATGACGTGGCGTATCTCGATAAGCGCATTCAATCTGCCACATAGGTTATTTGTACGGGTGAATGCCTCCTCGGTAAGCCAGCGAGGCCTCAACCGTGAGAATGGCCTTCTTATACTGATCCCTCTCCTTGTCCATGGGTTGCCCGGCTGTTTCGAATTCTCCGGCTTCGGCAAAACTGGCCGCAGCCATGCCATCCCATAGCTTCCTCATCGAGTCGCGCATATCGAGCGTGATGTAATCTCCGACTTTGTCCCCATGAAATCTCCCCTGGACTTAGACACCACTCCCTTCCCGGAAAGATTTCACTACGAAATTCACTCGTTTCACACGAGAAAACGTTCAAGACGAATGAACTCATACCTATCTCCTCGCTGAAGAATAGTCAGGCGCGATACTGTTCTCCTTGGGGCTTACGGCCTCCACGCGCGGTCCGTCCATCTCTGCAGGAATTTATTCCACACATACTTCTCCTTACGCATAAGCGGCCTCGCCGTATCGAACTCCCCGGCCTCAGCAAATGTTACCGCTAAGAGCACCTTTTCTAATGTCTCCTTCAATCCCATTTCCATATTCCTCCTTGCTTGATGCGAAATCGCTCGCCGTTTTATCGACTAAGATAATGCAAGGTCCGTGCCACATCGCGCTTAAGCAATAACTAGCTGTAATTATTACATGTTATTCAATTGTTCACCCGCGACCTTTTGTTACAAAATGCAACCGATTTTTGAAAACAACCTATTTTGTTTGTAATAACAAAAGCCTATGTACATGTTACGGTCGTAACCCCTTTGTTGCATTATGAAGCAAAGGGGTGGTATCGTATGCGGGTCGCGCGACAGGAAAAATTTAACTGAGCCACATGATGTCGCCCGGGTTCCAAAAACAGGGAAGAGTCTTAACAGCCGGCACAATTAGTTGTCCAAGGAGGGAAACTTGTGGTATATAAAAACCTTACAGGCGTGGCATATCTTGGTCTCAGAAGGAGGGTGATTTTTTATGAAACCAGTGCAAAAGTTATGGCTGTCCAGGCAAGTGAGAAACGTATGCTATGTTTGTCTCTGTATGCTGCTTTGTGCGTGCGCGACCGCTCCGTTTACCGGACGTTCACAGCTCATATTGATCGGCGAAGGAGAAGATACGGCCCTCGGCCTTAAATCCTATCGAGAGATAATAAGTGAGTCTAACTTATCCCGGGATGAAAAATTAGTCAGCCGGGTAAGGAGTGTCGGACTACGTATTGCCGGGGCCGCAGACCGTCCTGAATTTGAATGGGAATTTAATGTCATCGAGGACGATAAGACGGCGAATGCCTTCTGTCTCCCCGGCGGTAAAGTCGCCATCTATACGGGCATACTGCCCTATACTAAAGACGAAAACGGACTGGCCACCGTGATAAGCCATGAGGTGGCCCACGCCATTGCCCGCCACGGGGCCGAACGTATGACCACCACCCTGATCGCCCAGATAGGACAGGAGGCCATGAATATCGCCATAAGCGAGAAAAGCGCTGTAGCCGTACAGGCCGCCAACATGGCCTACGGGGTAGGGGCGCAGATTGGGTTTATCCTGCCCTTCAGCCGCACGCATGAGCTGGAGGCCGACCGCATCGGCCTCATCCTGATGGCCCGGGCCGGGTATGATCCCGGAGAGGCCATAGCCTTCTGGCAACGCCTGTCTCGGGTGGAAAAAGACAGGATCCCGGCCTTCCTGTCCACCCATCCTGCTGATGAGACCCGTATTCGAAACATCAAGGAACACCTCCCTGAAGCCCTGCGCTACTACGGCAAAAGACTTGACTAACGCCTGAGATTGATTATATTACCTCACAAATTTCAGGCATGTAATTATGGGGAAAGATGCCCTGGGCATATAAAATTTATGACGTCTTAGTCAGCGCACTTTTCATTCCTTTCTTTCCCCTCTTTTTAGTTTATAGTCTGGTTACCGGCAAACACCGCCGGGGCCTTTGGCAACGCCTGGGATTCTACCCCGCTTCCTTAAAGAAAAAGCTACAGGCGAGCCCCCGTCGATTGTGGATTCACGCCGTCTCCGTGGGTGAAGTAAGGATAGCGGCTGCCTTAATAGCCTCTCTGAGGGAGATATTGCCTCCTGATTTATTATTTGTCCTCTCCACAGTTACTGAGCAGGGACAACAAATAGCCAGGGAAAAATTAGGGGATCAGGCCCTCTGTACCTTTTTCCCGATAGACATCGGCTGGGTAGTAGGCCGGGCCTTGCGGTTAGTCTCCCCGGAGGCCGTAATCTGCCTGGAAACAGAGCTTTGGCCGGGTTTTATTTACCGGGCACACCGCCAGGGCAGCAAAATTATACTGGTTAACGGACGTATATCGACGCGTTCCTTGGCCCGTTATCAAAAAATCAGGTCGTTTATGCGGCCTATCCTGGAAAGATTTGATTACTTAAGCATGATCCGGGAAGACGATGCCAAACGTATCCTGGCCTTGGGGGCAGAGAGACATAAGGTCGTGGTCCAGGGCAATGCCAAATATGACCTTCTATCCCGGCAGGCCGGACCGGAAGTTAAAGATGCTATGCGGAAACGGCTGGGGATTACGCCTGATGATATAGTCTTTATAGCCGGAAGCACCCATACGGGTGAAGAGGAGATCATCCTGCAGGCTTATCAATTCCTGCAAAGGAAATATCCGGGTATGCTGCTGATCCTCGCCCCACGGCATATAGAAAGGGTCTCCGGAGTCGAATCCCTGCTCAAGAAGAATGGATGGGGATATACCAAATGGAGTAACCTTGCCTCTGAGACAAGACAATCCGTCATCTTGGTGGATTCGATAGGGGATTTGTTCCATCTCTATAGCATAGGCACGATTATCTTCTGCGGCGGCAGTCTTATACCGTATGGAGGGCATAATATACTGGAGGCCGCCATCTGGGGGAAAGTGGTCTTCTACGGGCCGTCCATGCAGGATTTTCTGGATGCTAAAATCCTTCTCGAATCGGTTATGGCCGGCGTGGAAGTCCAGGATGCCCGCGATCTTGCCGGAAAAGCCGTCTGGTTTTTAGAAAATCCGGCCGAGTTGCAGGCGCGCGGGATGCAAGGGAAAAAGGCCGTGGAGGCCAATCAGGGAACGGCAAAGAGACAGGCCCTTCTCATCAAAGAAGTACTGGAAGGCGCTGGCCGTAAGGAAGCAGCATGAAGGCATTGATCGCACTCGAAGACGGCAGGATTTTTAGCGGACGGGCCTTTGCCGGCCGCGGGGAGGTCTGTGGCGAGATAGTCTTTAATACCAGCATGACCGGCTATCAGGAGATCCTGACCGACCCCTCCTATAAAGGTCAGATAGTCACCATGACTTACCCATTGATCGGCAACTATGGCATAAACAGCGAAGATATGGAGTCGCGCCAAGTTCAGACCGAGGCCTTTATTGTCAAAGAATACCAGGGCGTCCCCAGTAACTGGCGGTCCGCTCAGACCTTAAAAGACTTTCTGGAAAGATATAATGTGCTAGGCGTCGAAGACGTGGATACACGCGCCCTCACCAGGCACATACGGCTGGCCGGGGCCATGAAAGGGGTAATTTCCACGGAAGACCTTGATCCGGCATCCCTGATAAAAAAAGCCAAAGATTCACCCGGCCTGGTGGGCCGGGATATGGTCAGGGAAGTTACCTGCTCCGCCCCCTATCTCTGGGAAGACTGCCCGGTAGAAGGAGCGTCCGCGCCAAAAGGAAACGCCCTTCGGGTGGTAGCCCTGGATTACGGCATAAAATTCAACATCCTGCGCTGCCTGAAAAACAGCGGCTGTGAGGTAATAGTCCTCCCGGCCACAGCGAGCGCCCGTGATATGCTGGCCCTGGAACCGGACGGAATCTTTCTCTCCAATGGCCCGGGTGACCCGGCGGGCATACCCGGTGTAGTCGGGACCATACGCGATCTTATAGGCAAAAAGCCTATCTTTGGCATATGTCTGGGCCACCAGCTATTGGGTCTGGCCTTTGGCGGCAAAACCTATAAACTCAAGTTCGGCCACCGGGGAGGGAACCAGCCGGTAAAGAACCTGCTTACCGGACGAGTAGAGATCACGGCGCAGAATCACGGCTTCTGTGTGGACGTAAGCTCTTTAGATGAAAAAGAGGTAGAGGTCACCCACGTCAATCTGAACGACCAGACCCTGGAGGGAATGCGACACCGGCATTATCCTGTCTTCTCGGTACAATATCACCCGGAAAACGCCCCCGGCCCTCATGATGCCGCATATCTCTTCGATCAGTTTGTGGCCCTGATGAAAGAAAGAGGCTAAATACCTTGCCCAGAAGAAATGACATAAAAAAGATACTGATCATAGGCTCCGGCCCTATCATTATCAGCCAGGCCTGTGAGTTTGACTACTCGGGGACCCAGGCCTGCAAGGCCCTCAGGGAAGAAGGCTACGAGGTTATTCTGATAAACAGCAACCCGGCTACCATCATGACCGACCCGGAGACGGCCAACCGCACCTATATAGAGCCTATTACCCCGGAGATGGTGGCCATGGTCATTGAAAAGGAAAGACCGGATGCCTTACTGCCCACCCTGGGCGGGCAGACGGGTCTGAACGTGGCCATCAAAGTAGCGGATATGGGTGTCCTGGACCGCTTCGGCGTAGAAATGATCGCGGCCTCTGCCACAGTAATCAGAAAGGCCGAAGACCGGGATCTCTTCCGGGAGGCCATGCGCAATATCGGCCTCCGGATACCCAAAAGCGGCATCGCCCGTAATATGGACGACGTACGCCGCATTGCCGCTGAGATCGGCTACCCGCTCATCGTCCGGCCCAGTTTTACCCTAGGCGGCACCGGGGGCGGTGTGGCCTATAACCGGGAAGACCTGGAAAAAATGGCGACCTCGGGCCTTGATCTCAGCATGATAAATGAGGTTATGCTGGAAGAATCGGTCATCGGCTGGAAGGAATACGAGCTTGAGGTCATGCGCGACGTTAAAGATAATGTGGTCATTATCTGTTCGATCGAGAACTTCGACCCCATGGGCGTCCACACCGGAGACAGCATAACCGTGGCCCCGGCCCAGACCCTGACCGACCGGGAATATCAAATAATGCGCGATGCGGCCATCGCTATCATCCGCGAGATAGGTGTGGAGACCGGCGGTTCCAATATCCAGTTCGCCGTAAATCCGGAAAACGGAGAGATGGTGGTCATTGAGATGAATCCGCGCGTCTCACGCAGTTCCGCTTTGGCCTCCAAGGCTACGGGCTTCCCCATCGCCAAGATTGCCGCCAAACTGGCCGTCGGCTATACCCTGGATGAAATCCCGAATGATATTACCAGGGAGACCATGGCCTCCTTTGAACCCACCATCGACTATTGTGTAGTAAAAATCCCGCGCTGGACCTTTGAGAAATTTCCGGGCGCTGAGGACTACCTTACCACGGCCATGAAGTCTGTGGGTGAAACTATGGCCATCGGACGCACCTTCAAGGAAGCCCTGCAAAAAGGGCTCCGTTCCCTGGAGATCGGACGTTACGGATGGGGAGCCGATGGGAAGGATGGTTACGAACGCAGCCGGAGCCTTCCCCCTATGGCCGAAATAGAAGAAAAGCTCCGCATCCCCAATTCTCAGCGCATCTTCTATATACGCTATGCCATGCTGGCCGGTCTGGATACCAAAAAAATCCACGAATTGACCGGGATAGACCCCTGGTTCCTGGAAAATATGCGGCAGATACTGGATATGGAACGTAATATCCGGTCCGCAGATAAAAAACTTACCGAAGACCTTCTGCATCAGGCCAAGAAAACAGGGTTCTCCGATTATCAACTGGGCTACCTTACCGGCCGGACTGAGGATGAAATCCGCAGCCGGCGCGAGAAGGCAGGCATAAAACCGGTTTATAAACTGGTGGACACCTGTGCGGCGGAGTTTGAGGCCTATACCCCTTATTATTACTCCACTTACGAAGTCGAGGACGAATCCCGTCTCTCCGAACGCCCCAGGGTGATGATCCTGGGCGGAGGGCCTAACCGCATCGGCCAGGGGATAGAATTTGATTACTGCTGTGTCCACGCCTCTTTTGCCCTGCGCGAAGAAGGCTATGAGAGCATCATGGTCAACAGCAACCCGGAGACCGTGAGCACTGATTATGATACGTCAGATAAGCTCTATTTCGAGCCTCTGACCAAAGAAGACATCCTGAATATCATCGCTAAAGAAAAACCAATGGGCGTCATTGTACAATTCGGCGGACAGACACCCCTCAATCTGGCCGTACCTCTGTCCCAAACCGGGGTAAGGATAATGGGGACATCCCCCGACAGTATCGACCGTGCGGAAGACCGGAGGCGTTTCCAGGCCGTGCTGCAAAAGCTGGGCCTGAAGCAGCCGCCCAACGGCACGGCTACCGCCAGGGAAGATGCCCTGGCCGTGGCCCGGTCCATCGGCTACCCGGTGGTCATGCGTCCTTCTTACGTCCTGGGCGGACGGGCCATGCGCATTATTTATGATGACCGGGAACTGGAGGATTTCATCGAATCCGCGGTTAGGGCCTCTTCCGAACATCCGGTGCTTATCGACAAGTTTCTGGAAGACGCTATCGAGATCGATGTAGATGCCGTCTCCGATGGTCAGGAGACCATCATCGGCGGGATAATGGAGCATATTGAAGAGGCCGGTATCCATTCCGGCGACAGCGCCTGCGTCCTTCCCCCTCACACCCTGAGCCCTGATTTAATCGATAGAATAAAAAAGGACACAAAGGCCATGGCCAGAGAACTAAACGTCATCGGCCTCATGAACGTCCAGTACGCCATAAAGGATAAGGATATTTATGTGCTGGAGGTCAATCCGCGGGCCTCGCGCACTGTGCCTTTTGTGAGCAAGGCCACAGGCATTCCACTGGCCAAGGTGGCCACAAAGGTCATGCTCGGGAAAACGCTCCGCGAGCTGGGGCTTACCACCGAAAAAGAAATAAGGCATATAGCGGTGAAAGAGGCCGTATTCCCGTTTGACCGCTTTCCAGGGGTAGATACCCTCCTCGGGCCGGAGATGAGGTCCACCGGGGAGGTTATGGGCATTGACGAGAGTTTCGGCATGGCCTTTGCCAAATCACAGTTGGCCGCCGGCCAGAATCTCCCCCTATCCGGCACGGTTTTTATCAGTGTGCGTGACAAAGATAAAATGGCCGTCCTCCCTGTCGCCCGAAAACTGGCCGATATTGGATTCAAAACCCTGGCCACCCGGGGCACAGCCGCGTTTCTGGCTTCCAACGGGATTGCCTGCGAAACTGTCCATAAGGTGTCGGAGGGCCGTCCCCATGTGGTGGATCACATTAAAAACGGCGCTATTCAGTTGGTAATCAACACCTCTCTGGGAGCCAGCACTACCCGGGATTCCTATAAAATCCGCCGGGCCACGCTTGATTACCGCATATCCTATACTACTACCATAGCCGGGGCCAGGGCCATAGCCGCGGCCATTGAGGCCATGCTGCAAAAAAAGTTGCGGGTAAGCCCTGTTCAGGAGTATCATGGTCTGCAAAGCAATGCCGGATTAAATACTGATGAACTCGTAAAAAGTCAAAGTTTGGACGGCACAGGAATTAACCCGGAGTAAAAAATGAATCTGTGTATCCCTAACCGGCCGCGTGAAGAATGCGGTGTATTTGGCATATATAATCATCCGGAAGCGGCAAAGCTGACCTACTTTGGTCTCTATGCCCTGCAACATCGGGGGCAGGAAAGCGCCGGTATTGTAACCTCAGATGGATCCAAAGTCCGGGAACACAAGGCCATGGGGCTGGTTCCCGATGTCTTTAATGAGGCCATCCTCTCTAACCTTCCCGGCCACATGGCAGTAGGGCATGTGCGTTACTCTACCACCGGCTCTTCCCTCCTTAAAAATGCCCAGCCCTTTACTGTCTGTCATAAGGGAAAGACCCTGGCCCTCGCCCACAACGGCAATCTGATAAATGCCCGAAGCATCCGCAGTAAGCTGGAAAATGAAGGCTCTATATTCCAATCCACCATGGACAGCGAGGTCGTTCTCCACCTGATTGCCAAGTCGGCACACAAGGGACTGGAAGAAGCTGTTATAGACGCCTTTTCTCTGTTAAAGGGGGCTTACTCTATTGTCCTGCTGACGGAAGATAAGTTAATCGCTATCCGCGACCCCCGCGGCTTTCGTCCTCTCTGTCTGGGTAAATTAAATGAGAGCTACGTATTAGCCTCTGAGACCTGCGCCCTGGACCTCATTGAAGCGCAATATATACGCGATGTAGAACCGGGAGAGATAATAATCATCGATCAAAACGGGCTCCGCTCTATAAAACCTTTTCCTGAAGTAAGGCCCTCTTTCTGTATATTTGAGTTGATCTATTTTGCCCGGCCGGACAGCAATATTTTCGGCACCAACGTTTATATGACCCGTAAACGCATGGGAGAATTATTGGCCCGGGAGGCGCAAGTCCAGGGCGATTTCGTTATGCCCTTTCCTGACTCAGGTAATTATGCCGCGGTGGGCGCGGCCCAGGCCTCAGGCATACCCTTTGAGATAGGCGTAATACGCAATCATTATGTGGGGCGGACATTTATTCAGCCGTCACAAACCATGCGTGATTTTGGAGTAAAGGTAAAACTGAACCCGGTCCGTTGCCTGCTTAAAAACAAACGTGTGATAATCGTTGAAGACTCCATCATAAGGGGCACGACATCGCGTACCCGCGTACACACCATCAGGGGAGCCGGGGCCAGAGAGGTGCACATGCTGGTAAGCTGCCCGCCCCATCGCTTTCCCTGCTATTACGGCATAGATTTTTCCAATCTGGGAGAATTAATCGCCTCCAGGTTCTCTGTAGAAGAAATCCGTCGTTATCTCGGGTTGGATAGCTTACATTATCTTAGCCTGGAGGGACTTCTGAAGTCGGTCAATGGTGAGCAAAACCGTTTTTGTCTGGCCTGCTTTGACGGCAATTATCCCCTGCCGCTTGAAGAAGAATTCTCTAAGTTCTGTTTAGAAAAAGGAAAATCTTGAAATAATTATGACACTCGCGCGGGCCAAAGAAGTCCTTCGGATCGAGGCCGAAGGCATTCTAAAACTCATAGATAAGCTCGATAACGAGTTTGTAAGGGCCGTGGAGCTGATCTACGAGATAAAAGGCAGGGTCATTGTCACCGGTATCGGCAAGTCCGGTATCGTGGGCCGGAAAATTGCCGCCACCTTGAGTAGTACAGGCACAGCCGCCCTTTTCCTGCATCCGGTAGAGGCCATGCACGGTGATCTGGGCATGGTAGGCAAACACGATATTGTAATTGCCATCTCCAACAGCGGAGAAACAAGGGAATTAACCGCCCTCATCCCGCAGATCAAGCGCCTGGGAGCCAAGGTCGTGGCCTTAACCGGAAATCTTAAATCCACACTGTCCGCACAAAGTGACATAGCCATAGACGTCGGTGTAAAACGTGAGGCCTGCCCCCTGGGACTGGCCCCTACCGCCAGCACTACGGCTATACTGGCTATGGGTGATGCCCTGGCCGTAACCCTCCTCCATAAACGCAACTTCAACGAGCGGGATTTTTATCGCTACCATCCCGGCGGCAGCCTGGGTGACAGACTGAAAGTCCTGGTCGGTGAAGTCATGTTAAAAGGTAAGAAGATCCCGGTGGTGCCCGTAGGCGCCCACCTTCCCGAGGCCATAAAAGAGTTGAATACGAAAAATATAGGGGCGGTGCTTATAACCAGAGAAAGACAAAAGCTTGCCGGTATCATTACCGACGGTGATCTCAGACGCGTCATCTTACGGTACGACCGTCTTGACAGCATGAAGGTTGAAGAAATTATGACCGCTGACCCTAAAACCATCGGCGCTGATATGCTGGCCGCCGATGCATTAAGCATAATGCAACAACACGAAATCACGGTGTTGCCCATAGTTGACACCCGAAAAAATATAAAGGGAATACTCCATCTCCATGATCTGCTGGGGAAAGGCGAGTTTAAATTTCTCGTGTAAGCATAGAAACCTCCCCGTCTATTTTTTGGTATAATATTAAGAACTTCTCCATAAATTCCGATATAGCTGGCCAGGGACAAAGATTGAAGCTCCCCGTAGGCCGCCAGTGTCGGACCTGGATGGCAAGCAGGGGGGAATACGCTCGCTATGCATATTCAACTAAAACGAAAAGGGGCCGCCCCATGAAAGAGAGCGATTACACCAAAGAAAAAATTGAGACCGCCATACAGACACTCGGGACGGCTAAGATAGGTTCCCCCATCCCGGATATTGACATCGGGAGAGAATATATCAACTTTGCTTCCGATAGCGATCGCATACTCTTTTACCAGAGAGAAAGATACTTTCGCCACTGCCTGGAAAAGAAAATAGATCCGGTCACGCTGGAGCTGGCCGGGCCGCGAAAGAAAATATACTTCGACCCGAAAAAACTGAGATGCGCCATAGTAACTGCGGGGGGGCTGTGTCCGGGTATCAATGACGTAATTCGTTCTATAGTCCTCGCTCTCTACCATACGTACGGCGTACGCCATATCTATGGCATACGCTATGGACTGCAGGGGTTTATTCCCCGATACGGCCATGAGATGCTGGAGTTAACCCCGTCCGTAGTGGCCAATATCCATGAGATGGGAGGGACGTTTCTGGCCTCTTCCCGCGGCCATCAGGACATAGAAGAAATTGTCGACGCCCTGGAAAGACTGAACATCGGCCTGCTCTTCCTCATCGGCGGCGACGGGACCCTTCATGCCGCTGCCTCCATAACGGATGAGGTGGCGCGGCGCGGGGAAAAGATATCCATTATCGGCATACCAAAGACTATCGACAATGATATCTTCCTCGTGTCCAAATCGTTCGGATTTGATACGGCGGTGGAAATGGCCGCCCAGGCCATCCGGTCGGCGCATACCGAGGCCATAGGTGCGCCGAACGGAGTTGGCCTGGTCAAGCTCATGGGCCGGCACTCCGGATTTATTGCGGCCAATGCCGCCCTGGCCCTGAAAGAGGTTAATTTGGTGCTCATCCCTGAGATCGATTTTGATATTGAAGGTGAACACGGCCTCTTGAATGTCTTACAAAAACGGCTCATCGATCGCAAGCACGCGGTTATTGTAGCAGCCGAAGGGGCCGGGCAAAAATATGTGATGGATAAAGAGGTTAAACGCGATCCTTCCGGTAACATCAAATTAGGTGATATAGGCAAGTACTTACGCGACCAGGTCAAAGACTACTTTAATCGGATTAAAATGCCGGTCAACATACGATATATTGATCCCAGTTATATCATCCGCAGCGTTCCGGCGAATGTGAATGACCGTATATTCTGCGGCTTCCTGGGTCAAATGGCCGTCCATGCCGGTATGGCGGGAAAAACAGGCATGCTGGTCAGCCTGTGGAACAACCGCTATGTCCATATCCCCCTGAAGAGCGCCATAGCCCGCCGGAAACAAATTGATCCTAATGGCGGGCTCTGGCTTAGCGTTCTTGAGTCCACCGGTCAGCCGTCTCTTAAGAATCCAGGGCAAATGTCTGCAGAAATATGCCTTCAGGGAAAAAAGCGGACATTAAAAGCCACAAAGCGTCCTGCCTCGAAGCGCAGTAAAGGTTGATTGAATTACGAATGTCTGGTAATGTAGTTTTTTTGGCCTTGACAAGGTTGCTTTGTGTATGTTAGCTATACGGCCTCTTTCCTGCAAATGCGGGCCGTTAACTCAGGTGGTAGAGTATCTGCCTTTTAAGCAGAGAGTCGCTGGTTCGAGTCCAGCACGGCCCACCAGTAAATAACAGAAGAATGCAACACGTCCCCATCGTCTAGTCAGGTCCAGGACACCGGCCTTTCACGCCGGCAACACCGGTTCAAATCCGGTTGGGGACGCCAAATTAAATCAAGGACTTAGGAGCTTGCCCCTAAGTCCTTTTCTTTTTGTGGGGTATGCCCTTGGGGTATTTTTCTTTTGGAAAGTAAACGCGAGGTGTCTTTTAAATCCCGGTTCAAGGCTCTGATATACCGTTCCGTTGTGGCAAGATTCTTGTGTCTGAGAACCCGTTGAACCGCCCCGGCAGACACCTTGTGAGTAGAGGAACTTCGCAAGGCGCTCAAGGGATCCGACGGAAAAGATGAAAAAGCAGCGTAAGCCTTTGAGGCGTGCCAATTTATACCCGGCCTGCACGCCTCAAAAATTTGTTGGATCTGATAAACTACTGGAAAAATGTCCCCACGTCGATAAGCATAACATCTTCTTTCTTTGCCACCTCTTTAAGCTTTTCAGAAAATCCGCTTTTTGAGAATATCATAAAACGCTCGACACGATCGCGTGTACCCCACTTTACCCTGGGGGCTTTCTCTTTCAGGTTCTCGAGGATCGGGAGCCCCAGCGGCTTCGGATTCCACTTCACTTCGCCAAAGTATATGGTTTCTTTATTATCGTCCAGTGCTACGATATCTATCTCGTTGTTCTTATCCCACCACCTGCCAATGGAGTTGAACTCGATGAGACCTTCTTTCATGAGCCGCTGGCACGCCTCGCGACAGACTCGTTCGAAAGCGAAACCAAGGTATGAACCAAATCCTTTCTTGATCTGTTCCATAACCGGCCTTACGTTCTCTATCTCAAGGTGGCTACGGTTGGGAAAGACATACCGGAACCAGAAAGAAAAGAAATGATCCCCTATCTTGTAAAGACCAAGCCTGCTTTTCTCAGGGTTTTTCTCCGTAACCGGTACTTCTTTTTCGACGATACCGAGGCTGCGCAGGATATCGATATACCGGGCCACCATGCTCTTCTCAAAGCCGGACGCTGCCATTATTTCCCCTGGTTTTCTTTTCCCTTCAGACAAGGCCCTTAGTATGGCGAAATAGTTTCTCGGCTCTCTCAATTCCTCCCGTACAAGGAATTCCACTTCCTGATAAAGGAAGGTTCCTTTGCGCAGGATATTGGTTTCTATGTTCCCGAAAATATCGAGGGAAGGATTCAGTTTCTCCAGGTATGCGGGTATTGCGCCGCATACCGCGTATATATACACGAGATCGTCGAACGCCTTCTCCGGAAAAAATCCGGTCAGGGCCTCAAACGGCATTTCCTTCACCTCGAGCGATCCGGTTCTCCGCCCGTAAAGCGGGGCCTTATGAAGCAGAACCTCTCTCTCCATCATGCCTATGCTGGACCCAAGAAGAATCAGAAAAATAGGTGTATTGTTAAGGTGTTCATCGATTCCCTTTTGAAAAACACTGGATATAGCCTTGTTGGCGTTCACTAGATACGGAAATTCGTCAAAAACCAGTACCATCCGAGTCTTGACTCTTTTTGCCAAATACGTGAAAAGTTGCTCCCAGTCTTTAAATCCATTATCCCGCAGGATACTGTCATCGAAGGCTGTTCCCACGATCTGACCGATACTTTTGAGCTGCACCTTTTCGGCAAGAGCGTCCGATAGATAAAAGACAGCGGGCTTGTCTTTGATAAACTCCTGCACCAAACGCGTCTTGCCAACCCTTCGACGACCATAGATTGGAATAAACGAAAAGGATGGCTCCGCGTACCAGTCGTTCAACTGCCTTAGTTCAGTATTCCTGTTAACAAACGTTCGCTCCATGTCCGCCCGGTATAATCGTGATTAGTATAATCGTGATTATACTATTTTAGATGGTAAGTCAACAAAAATAACTGCACCAGTCGTACTTTTCCCGGTGACGCGTGCGCTCAAGCCCACCAGGTGGTGCTCTATCCCTTGGACAAGTTTAAGCAAATTTGAATTTAACATTTTATCAAAAGGTCACGTTACAGAAAAAGCTTCCGTCCGAAACAGACGGAAAGGCTCATGTCCTGATTTGATGAGCTATGGTTAGCGGATAGTCGGTCACGAATCTAACGAGTCTGTAAAAAAGGTGAAAATTAGAATCCGATTCTTCTTTTCTTTGGCGGTGGTTCTGGATTTAGCAATTGCTTTATAAGGTTCACCAACTCGATAATTTGTTCATCATGATCGGTCAATCGCCTCTCGATCTGGGATATTTTCTGCTGCAACTCCTTCTATCCCGCAATGAATTGGCGCAATTTGATGAAGGCACGAACGATAAAGACGCTCACTTCGATGGCTCTTGGGGTGTTTAGAACGCTGGCGGCCATTATGGCGCCGTGCTCGGTAAAAGCGTATGGTAATGCCTTAGAATATTTCAGATTTTCAAGGTGGTCGCAATTTGCGACCACCTTTTGGGACATTAACGAATAACAGTTTTTACGGGGCGAAGCCCACCGTAAGAAGCATAGTTGAACTGAACTGCAAGCTGTTATTGGGAATTTTATCGACTCAGTACAACTATATTGTTTGATCATATATCAGGAATTGATCGATATTCCAAGATCAAACCGTATAGGCACGGAGGATTTGGAGACGGCTTGGCCCAAGAAGACATCAAGGTCGGCATTGTTATTGGTAGGAGGCCGGGTTCGGTTTGCTACGTAGCCGAGACCGGTGCGCTGACGTCTGACCATGTTTGTATGGCCTGCGTCCACAGGGCTGCTCTTATGTTGTTCGAAGCGGAATAAAATGGCCAGACTGGAATAGATAGGGATGTGTGATATAAATCAAGGGGGGTTCATTTCTGAAAGCGACCTTTCGTCAAAAGGTAACGTTAGTGAGGCTGGACTTATACTGATTCAGAACACAGGAATTTGATAGCTTTGGAGGATTCCAGTTGAAATACGAGCAGCATGCTTCGGAAGCCGCAACACTGTAAGCACCCTGAAGGAATGATCCTATGGCGATCAGACCTTGTCTCCGGTGCGTGAGTTTTATGGTATGTATATATAGTACACTGACCACTCACAATACTTTCTCCCAAACCCTCCTCACGTGCCATGATCTGCGGTTACGACCACTTGGGTCATGGCAATGAACAGAAGAGGGGTTAGTTTAAAAAACCATCTAGACATTAACCCTAGGTTGACTAAAACAACAAAAGTTAAACTAACCGCTCGACTTTAGTTTAAAAATATGTTATTTTATGAACCATGAGTAAACAAAATAGATCAAAATTAAACCAACTAATAGCTGAGTGGCCTAGAGGTGCCATTTATGTTGCACCATTCCTTGCTGCCAAAGGCTTCAGCCCTGAGCTCTTGGGAAAATACAAGCATAGTAAGTGGATAAAACCTATCGGAAGAGGCGCCTATGCTCTGTATGGTGATACTGTAGAGTGGGTGGGAGCTCTTTACGCCCTTCAACGACAACTGGGGCTTGAGGTTCATGCCGGAGGAAAAACCGCTCTTGAGCTGAAGGGGTATGCCCACTTCCTTTCCCCTGAGCAAAAAACCCCGGTCTTCCTCTACGGGTATAACGTTCAGAGGCTTCCTGCCTGGATGAGAGAATACAATTGGGCGAGACCTATGGTATATATTCGAACGAAACTCTTCCCAAACGGCTATAGAGAAGGGCTAACGGAATATAATAGCAAAGACTTCTCCGTTAAAATATCTTCGCCCGAAAGAGCAGCAATGGAAATGTTGTATCACGTTCCAAATCGGGTCACGTACGAGGAATCATTGTTGGTAATGGAGAATCTTGTGAGTTTGCGATCCAATGTTGTTCAGAGATTACTCGAAAACTGCAATTCTGTGAAGGTCAAAAGACTATTTATGTACATGGCAAAAAAGCACAATCATCCATGGTTCACTAAGGTAGACACTTCGAATGTAGATTTTGGAAAGGGGAAAAGGAGCATAGTAAAAAATGGAAGGCTAGATACCGAGTATCTCATAACGGTCCCGAAAGGTGATGAACCGATGGAAACGACAATACCGTGAAAAACTCAATCTACTATAGGCAGGCTGAGCTCTTGCTGAGGGTACTGCCTTACGTAAATATGGAACAAGTGTTCGCTTTAAAAGGCGGAACTGCAATTAATTTTTTTGTCAGAAATCTCCCCAGACTCTCCATTGACATTGATCTCGCGTATACTCCATATAATAAGAGAGATGCGGCATTGGCTGATATCACCGGCGCTCTCACAAGGATAGCAGGTCGAATAGCCCGGGTCTTTCCTCGATGCACAATAGTTCACAAGCGACTCCACAATGTTGATGTGCTCAAAGGACTTGTTATCAACGTGGATGCGACCACCGTTAAAATCGAGCCAAACCTGGTTATCCGCGGAACTGTATTTGCTCCCGAGAGCATGGAACTCTCCCCAATGGCTCAGGAGTTATTCCAAATCTCTCTAACCGTCAATGCGCTATCATTTTCAGAGCGTTATGCAGGAAAGATTTGTGCAGCTCTCGACAGACAGCATCCGCGAGACCTTTTCGATGTCGGCATATTATTGAGAGAGGAAGGTCTGACAGAAAAAATACGAAAGGCTTTTATCGTATATCTCATCAGCCATCCGCGGCCATTAATTGAAATTTTGAATCCCAATCCTTGGATATAAAACGCATTTTTGAAAACGAACTCCAAGGTATGACAGTCGAAAGCACTTCCCATGAAGAACTCTTAAATATTAGAACGGAGTTGATTTCCTTAGTAAAAGCTTCGCTCACCAGAAGCGAAAGAGCGTTCTTGATTTCATTCAAGGAGGGAAAGCCCCATTGGGATCTGCTGGGATTAAGGGGAATTGAGGATCTACCCGCCGTACAATGGAAGCTACTGAATATTCTTAGAATGGATAAGTCGAAACGGAATAGAGCCATTCGTAGCTTAAGAGACTACTTAGGAATCTAGCAGATTCCTTTGAATAGACCCCGGTTGCCAAACATCTTTGATCAGCCTTTTTGCTCTATTCGAAATTCCGGTAGAGATTTTTTTCAGGACCGTACTGGAGACATCCGCTTTATTAATCCCCTTCCGCACAGGGGCCACACAGGCATTCTGTCTAGTCCACCAATGTGACCTTTGGTCAAAAGGTAACGTTAGGTGATTAACAAGGTTACCAGCCGTAATACGCAACTTTACGCCGAAGATCGATATATCCCCAGCTTTTTCGCCAATTCCTCAGCATACGGCAGCCTTAGGGCATATATCCTCTCATCCTGCAAATCCTCAATGATGACGTATCCCTTATTGCTTAGATTTGCCTGTGCAAATCTGCAACTAATACTCCTCACACTTGATCTGATAGTAGCTTCTCTCGTGATCGCAGGAAGGACATTTTTCCGGCGGCTCGGTCCCGAAGTGCACATAACCGCACTCCCGGCAGACCCACGATACCTCTTTTTCTTTCTTGAAGACAGTGCCGGCCTCAACCTCTTTAAGTAATTTTTTATATCTTTCCTCGTGATGCTCTTCGGCCCTGGCAATAGCCCTTAACCGCAACGCGATCTCCGGAAGCCCTTCCTTTTCCGCCATATCCGCAAATTCAGGATACATGCTGGTATATTCATAATGCTCGCCCGCGATGGCGGCCTTCAGGTTTTCAGCCGTTGTGCCCAGTACGGTTGGGGCGGCAGCCTCCACCCTGATCTCATCCAGCCGCTCACCGCTCTTCTTTTTCAATTCATTGATCAGCTTGAACAGCCAACTGGCGTGTTCTTTTTCATTCTCCGCGGTAATGAGAAAAATCTCGGCGATTTGCTCAAATCCTTCTTTCTTCGCAATCTTGGAGTAGAAGGAATACCTGTTCCTGGCCTGGCTCTCGCCGATAAATGCCTTCACCAGATTCTCGATAGTCTTCTTCATGGTCTTTACCTCCAGGATCAAGCGATTTTTTATATGTTATCAGCTTCCTATTGTTTTTAACAATATAAAAATTACCCGCATCTGCCCTAACTTTTTAAAACCTCTTCCCTTAACTCCTGCGATCTTCTGGTGGCCGCCTCAACCGTATCCATCAGAATGCCGTTGAGACCCGCCCTGGCCATGACATGCAGACCGGCGATGGTTGTGCCGCCGGGCGAGGTGACCATATCCTTAAGGCAGCCCAGGTGATCACCCGTCTCCATAGCCAATTTCACCGAACCGAGTACAGTCTGCAAAGTAAGTACCCTGGCCACCTCACGGGAAAGCCCCATCCTGACTCCGGCATCAATGAAGGCCTCCATAATGG
Organism: Desulfovibrionales bacterium; assembly: GCA_028715605.1. Taxonomy (NCBI): domain Bacteria; kingdom Pseudomonadati; phylum Thermodesulfobacteriota; class Desulfovibrionia; order Desulfovibrionales; species Desulfovibrionales bacterium. The sequence continues at coordinate 54,337 of JAQURM010000002.1, read as the reverse complement.
CAAATACGTAGGCCGGGCCGCTGCCGGAGAGCCCGGTTACGGCATCAAGATACTTTTCTTCAACGGCTACGGTCTTGCCCACAGCAGAGAAAATGTGCTCAGCTATTTGCAAATCCTTGGCGCTGGCCTGATTGCCTCTGGCCAGGGCCGTCGCTCCCTCGCCGATAAGGGCCGGGGTATTCGGCATGACCCGGATGATACGGCTCTTTTCCGGCAGCCTGCCTTCCAGATATAGGAGCGGGATGCCCGCCGCAATGGAAATAAGCAGGTGTTTCGCTGTCATCCCGGGCCTTATTTCATCCAGGACTGCGGCCATCACCTGTGGTTTGACCGCCAGTATAATTACGTCACTCCGGCTGACCAGTTCTTTGTTACTCCGGCAGACATTGATGCCGTAAGTCTCTTTAAGATGTTCCAGACAACCGGCGCTGGTGTCGAACACACAGACCTGCTCAGCCCTTAGCACTTTGGCCTTAAGCAGACCCTTAAGAAGGGCCTCTCCCATCTTTCCGCCACCAATAAACCCTATCTTACCTTTTAGTCCCATTTTTGACCCCTTTATCTTTTGCGTATAACCACAATTAGTTGGGATTCACCTGAAAATCCCCCCGTATCCCCCTTTTCTTCCGCCTCAGGCGGATAAGCATGGAGGAGTTATAATAGCTTTAAGAATTCTTCAATGGTCAGTCCCATATCTTCTATGATTGCAGCCAAAGTTTTTGGCTTGATGTCCCTGCCAGAGTGTATGGGGATAACGACTCGTGCCCCGTCTTTTTTCCTGTAATAGACTGCGTGACTTCCTTTCTGACGATCCAAGACGAATCCAAGACGTTCTCGGCTACTCTTGCAACCTCACGAGCCTTTACGACCGGTAATTTGGGGCTCATACCGCAACTTGAAGTGGCTTGATAAGGATATTTTCGGTAGGAATTGGTTCACTATGGGCTTTCAGACTTTCTATATAAGCCTCGATAGCTTCATGGATGTTGGCAAGGGCTTCTTCGATTGTGTCTCCCTGGCTGTGGCATCCTTTGAGTACGGGGCAAAATACATGATAGCCGGCCCCTTCTTCCTCTTCGATAATTACTGTGTAATACCGGCTTTCCACTGTCGAGCCTCCCTGCTTATTAATTCGGCTTTTGCAAAAAATCATAGGTTAATTCAGCCTTTTTCGCAAGACTTTTATTCCGGTTGTGGGTGTGGACGAAATGGGATGCCTTTCGGGATGCTACAAGAATTGGTATCCGCGATTGAAGCTCCCCGCAGCAAGCTGCGGGGAATCTCCGTATGCAAGGTAAAATGCATCGTATTCGCTCGCTAATCCCGCTGCAAGCAGCGGGGAATGCGTTCGCTATGCATGTTCAAGAGGAAAATGGATGGGCCGAAAGCTACGCACGTTCAACACAAACATCCCGGCCTTCTGCCTCCTGGAATCTATTTCGCGGTTACGCTTTCCTTTATTAACTTACTTTTTTACCCGCGTCCCCATTCTTCTGCTGAAAAGCGTTTTTTGGGTGAACAGTCGATGGTGATCGTATTTCCCGTTATTCGGCCGCCGTTGTCCGTGAAAAGGGCGAAAAACGTCTTCTTCGGTGAACGGTCAACGGTCAACGGTGAACGGTTACATCTGTAGAAGTGCCTTCCGGCCACGGCCCGCCTTCGGCGGGCCAGATGTGCCAGTAAGGCCATATAACGTTCGTGCAGAACGTGCACAAAACTGAAGCTCCCTGCGGCAAGCCGCAGGGAATCTTCGACCGTAAGGAATTTTGCCATTTTTTGATTCATTCGCATTCCCCGCAGCAAGCTGCTGGGAATGCGCTCGCTATTGCGGTTCATAGCCAGATTAGGATTGTCCCATGATCACGGCACACACGGCATGGATCACTCGCGAGAAATGGGCAAAGCGAAGCGGCGCGCTATTTCTCGTCGAGTGCATCCAATTGTTCGGCTTCCTTGAGCTTATCGATATCGATCTTGTCTTGCGGCCTTCCGCTCGCTTCCTTTGCCTGGATCAGGTCAGATCGCGAAATGAACGGAATCTTAAGGTCATCCAATTCAACCACCTCTCGGTTCTTCCATGCCTTTTCAAATTCGACTCCTGGAATCGACATCATAATATCAACCCGCAAAGGTGGTCTTCCCATCTGATAGAAGTAATCCTGGTGGGTGAAGTCATCTGCGGTAAGATTTGCCAGTGGTGCACCAAATTTCTTCAATGCCACATACACCGAATTTGCATTCTCTGGGTCAGTCGCTATCCATACATCAAGATCTTTCGTGAATCGTGGCTCGCTGTATTTCATTACTGCATAGCCGCCCACAACAAGATAGCGAATCTCATGCTTTTCGAAAAGATTCAACAGTTCTCTGAAGTCGGAATTCGTCAGCATCTTTACCTCGAATCAAGAAGTAGTCATGCAGCATTTCCGATACTGCCTCAAAAATGGCACGATCACCTTGGGATTGCCAGAAGCGAATATCGAATGAACGCCTGTCATCCGTGATACGCTGGTAGTTTTCCTCTATTACTCTCATTTCCTCTCCTGCCGAACTTATATATTATATCACCTCTACTTTTTTCGTGAAAATCTGCATGTAAAAGTAATCATATAAGAATTGGCCAAATAACACAATAAGATAAAATGTATTTAAATATTAGGCACATAAGGCCGATAACATAAACCATGGCAGCCTTGTTTTTGTTGAAAATATCAATATTATGTCGGCTCGATATAGGTACGATAATTTATTGTCTGGAGACCTGGTGCAAGGTATTGATTCCGACTTTCGTGGGGAAGCTGTAGCAGAAGAAATGATCAAAATACGCTGTTCAAAACACCGTTCTCTATGCACGGAAAAGGCGCTACTTCAGACCGTTTGTCTCTTCGTGCAACCTTTTAAAGAAGTTCACCATAAAACGGTGACGGCCGCGGGCCAGGCGTTCACCCTCTGCGGTAAGCATGCGGCTGTGAACCTTTTTCAACTTGACACTAAATTCCCGAAAGGCCGTATCTTCTATACTGTAGGGCTCGGTCTGCAAGATATCTGCTTGAGAGTTGTGAAGCCTGGCGCCGATCTCACCGGCAAAAAGAAAGGAGCGGCCTATGCCTACCGCCCCGATGGAGTCAAGTTTATCGGCATCAAAGAGTACACTGGCCTCAAGGGTTTGAGGCTTATTATGGCCTCGAAAGCGGTGGGTGGCGATACAATGCGTAACCGCCCTTATAAGGTCTTCATCACGGGTATGCTTCCGTAAAACCTCTGCGGCCATTTCTGCGCCGCACGCGGCGTGACAAATGCCTCCATTGCTCTTCGTCTCGGCCTCCCGTCCAATGTCGTGCAGAATAGCCGCTAATTTCAGAACATGGAGATCGGCGCCCTCTCTCTCCCCGATATGCACGGCCAGGGTACAGACACGCTCCACATGATCCCAGGCATGGCTCCGGCTGCCATTCTCATAGATACGCCGGGCCTCATCTCTAATCTTTTTTTCTAATTGCTTAAGGTTATCTTTCAACTGATCCATAGTTATCCAGACATACTCAAAACCTAGTAACACGTTAGCTGTTTGAAAAGAGCTAGTCGTCCAGAAAACGGCGCCTCAAAAATCCCCCTTAATCCCCCTTTTTCAAAGGGGAAAGTGTTTCTCCTCCCTTTGGAAAAGGGAGGTCGGGAGGGATTTTAAAATACTTTTTCAAACAGCTAAACTGCTACAAAACTTAATATATCATTAGGCTCGCTCAAATCAGGCTAAAGTATTTGCCCTGAAAGCTGCCCCTTTCCTTGAGAGTAGTTCTTACGGCATTAATCGTACCCGTCTTATCCCTGGCCCAGAGCGGCGCTACTAATTCCTCTGGCCTGGGATCGCCGGTTAAACGCTGAATAACCACATCCGGGGGCATCAATTCCAGGACATCGCAGACCAGGTCCACATATTCCTGCTGCGTAAGGGGGATATATTCGCCTCTTTTAAAAAGACTTTCCATCCCGCTCCCTTTGACCACGTAGAGGAGGTGGATTTTTAACCCCTGGATGTCCAGCCCTGCGACCAGCCGCGCTGTTTCAAGCATATCCTCTTTTGTCTCTCCCGGCAACCCCAGGATAATGTGCACGCAAACAGGAAGTCCCGCCTTCTTCGTCCTATCCACGGCCTGCAAAAAATCGGCTACCGTATGCCCCCGATTGATAAACTCAAGGGTCCGGTCATGGGCGGATTGAAGGCCATATTCCATCCATACCAGATACTTCTCCTGATAGGAGGCAAGAAGGGCCAGGATATCGTCACTGATGCAATCCGGCCTGGTGCCGACAGCCAGGCCAACAATGTCTTCATAAAAAAGGGCTTCCTCATATCTCTGCTTGAGAACAGAAATGGGCGCATACGTGTTGGAAAAGGACTGGAAATAGGCAATAAATTTCCCGGCCCCATACCGCCGGCCCAGAAATGATTTGGCCTGCCTGATCTGTTCGGAAATGGACACGCCCTGCCTGAAAGCGCCGGTACCGGAACCATAGGCGTTACAGTAAATACAGCCTTGCGTCGATTTCGTGCCGTCCCGGTTAGGACACGTAAAACCGGCATCTATAGGTATCTTCTGTACCCGGCATCCATAGAGGCCGCGCAGGTAATGGTTAAGGTCGTTATAGAGCCTGTCTTCAGCCATTAACCGTTAGTTCCCTTAAACGCGCCGTCACCCAGTCTAATGCCTCACCTCGCGTATTTACCCGGCCCTCGACCTGGGCGTCCTCCAGTTCCTCCATCAAGACCTTGAAAAAAGGACCCGGGTCAAGATGAAAGATGTTTATCAAATCATGGCCGGTTATAAGCCGTGGACGGGTAAGAAGCGGTTTTACCTTCTCCTTATAGAAAGTAAGCGTGGTCTCGAAAAGCTGCACCAGCAAGGCCTCGCAATCATCCGGCTTGGCCGGGCCAAGGCCGGCCAGACTATCGGCCATAGCCAGGACGAACAATCCAATAAGCTCATCTCCGGTTTCCCGGATCAAACGTCCCATGGCCCGCGGGGTCACCTCCCCCGACCTTAAGACATTTACCAGATGAAAGGGCCGCATATGGAGATAGATCAGCTTCTCCACAAACTCAAGGTGCCTGTGGCTCCATTTAAGCCTCCGGACAAAATCGGCGAATATAGCCGCACCGACCTGATCGTGGTTGTAAAAGGTGGATTTTTCGCCGTTATCCTCCCACGCCTCGGCGCATCTACGAGCCGTCTTGGGTTTTCCTATATCATGAAAAAGAGCCGCCCATTTAAGGAGGATAGATTTTGCATCATGTTGCAGATACTCCTCTATCTCTCCTGTGTACTTATCAGGGAAATAATCGGCCGGATTAGCCTGGATTTTTTCTATATAGTAAAGGGTAAGAAAGGAATGGCCATAAACATCCAGATGATGGTAGCCATATTGCTGTACGCCGCGCATATCCTCTATTTCCGGACAGATAGTTGAGAAAAGCCCGTCTTCAGCCATCCATCGCAAGGCGGGATAACTATTTCTTGCACCCAACAGGGCGTTCAATTCATAGGCTATGCGCTCTACAGAGGTATTTTTGATGAGTGCCCCGTATTTTCTTATCATTTCACGGGATGCGGGATCTATTTTAAAATCAAGGGTAGCGGCAAAGCGGTAGGCCCTCAGCATACGCAAAGGGTCATCTATTATGCCCTGCTCGCTTATAAAACGGATCAGTCTGTCTTCAATGTCTGCATGCCCGCCCACCGGATCAATAAGGGTTAAAGGGGCCTCAGGCTTATCGTCAGCAAAGCAAACGGCCAGGGCATTTATGGTCAGGTCGCGCAGGCTTAGGTCTTCCTCCAGGGTCCGGCTCCCCTTGCGAAATTCCGCAAAGTCTATCTGATAACCCGCGAAGACCACCCGGGCCACCTTCTCAATATCGTCCAGAAGGATAAAGGCGCCGTGCACGATTTCCGCAAAATTCTGCGCCAGCGCCGGCGCATCTCTGGAAACCGTAAGATCAATATCCTTTACCTCCCGGCCGAGAATCACGTCCCGGATAGTGCCGCCCGCCACGCAAATCTTGATCCCTTCACGTGCGCACCTGCGCACGAATCCCAGGACCTCCGGCGGCAAAAAACTCCGGACATCAAGCCTTAAAAAATCAGCCATGAAATACTTTTAACAGGTAGCAGGGGGTTTTTCAAGAAAATCGACAAACCCAGGTCACGAGATTAAAACAAGGAATTGAGAAATCGTAACAATTTAGCGTTTTGAGAATGCATGATAAAAAGTGCAAAGAAACATATCAAATCTGGAACTCAGAAACTCAGGGAAGTGCAAACCCAAATAAAGAGGGCCTATCTTTTCCTGATTTTTCGCCCAGGCGAATCTGCCTATGGCACGACCTGGGTTCCAGATTAATAGCTTTTTTTGAATGTAGGACGGTTTCAAACACCTAAAGTGTTATGAGAAATCAAATTCGATTTTTGGAACAAACCCCTGATACGGATCAGTGATCCGCCGCCGGTAGGAAGGCAAAAATCGCCAATCGGAATGGATAACTCAGCCTTGTTACTTATTCTTTTTGGCCTCTTTATTTTGACCGCAGTCACCACCGCACCCGGAATCGCGCGGAGCCCGGAAGCTTACGGATGATATGGGCATCTCACACAAAGCGCCGCCCAGATAATCCCAGACCTGCCAGCAACGTTCCACACGCGGACAAAATCGACAATAGTAATAGTCGGTCATCTTCTTTCTCCTCAACGATGGCAAAAATAATCAAAACAGTCGGAAAGGCCCGCCGCCTCTCCGCAGAACCTTTTCATGCCCTCATCCGGCAAATGCCCCTTATTATCAAGAAAGACCCTTAGCTCCTCGTCCATGAGGTCCGGCCAGGCCAGCATATACAGGTTATAAATCGTTCCTCCTTTTTCCATCACCATTTTCCTGTCGCCCATTTTAGTGCTATCATGTCGATTCATAACCGCACCTCCCCCTTGAGTCCGGCTTTTCATCTCTTCTTACTTTTCTTATCGGCAATTGAATCTTTACGCTAAAATATATAGTTATTACAACGGCAGTTAAATATATAAACTTGCCAAATCCCCCCATCCTCCTTTTCTAAAGGGGGGTGAGGGGGGATTTAGGCTTTTTAATTGCCGGGGTAATAAATGGAATGATTTTGTAAGTTAGGGTATAATAGATACAAAATTTATCGAACCCTTGTAGTCTATACATGAAGGTATCTATGGCATCAAATACCTTAAGCAAGACGGAAAAATGAAAAACCCTTTCGCAATACTCGGCATAACACCACAGATTGTGGCCCGTATGGATGATGAGGCCCTCTATAACCTGGTTAGGGCCTGCTACCGCGCCCTGCAACAGGCCCACCATCCGGACAAACTGCGGAGGCAGACAGAAAGCGCCCGCCGGAAAAGCACAGAACGGGCTGCTGAAATCAATCTGGCCTATGAAAAACTCAACTGGGCAAAAGACCCTAATTTATTTCTTCTGCATAAAGAACGCTATCTAAAGGCCCCGCGGCGAGAAGAGAAAAAACTCCGGGACATGCAGACTGTTTTGGAAACGGTCATAGACAAACAAAGAGAAATGGCCGATAGTTTCTGGCAATATCTCGGATATAGTGAAGAACAGGCCGCACGCTCAAGCGCATCTATGACACGCCCAAGCGCATCTTCGACCCGAAGTGATGCCTGCTCATGCCTTAAGATGCCTGCAAGTATCACTCTCGGCATCATTGATGTAGCTATGAGACAAAACGTGCGTTCAGAAGGCTGGGCGACTGGATTAGGGTATAAGGAAATAAGATTTGATGAAAACAGCCAGATGTATTACCGGCTTTCCCGTCAAAGGAAGTTCACAGCGGTCAACTTTATTAAACTCATCGGGACTATTGCTAAAGACAAGATAGACATCGACGCCCTCCTGGAAAAGAGGCCGCTCAAGGGGGTCTTATACATCCAAACCCAGACGCCGGTTAAACGGAGTAAGAGCAGCAAATATCTTGAGGTCCTGAACACCATACCTATTTCCGAATTCAAATGGCATTGCCTGCCGTTTCTAAGGCCGGATATAGTCGAAGGGCGCTATCTCTTTTCCATCCACCGAAAGCCGGCTGCCATGGACAAGGTATTTCTGGAAGGTATTGTCAGCCGGATAAGCAAGACCTAGTGTACTGTCTCAGAAAAAACTTTACACAACGGTCATTCCGGACTTGATCCAGAATCCAGTCTTTTCAACTTGGATTCCCGCTTTCGCGTGAATGACAACTCTAGAATCATTGTAAAGATGCGTTAGAGACGCTACACTAGCTCGTGCCATAGGCAGATTTCCGCCCCGGCGGATCTGCCGAAGGCATAACGCCTAGGCGAAAAAAACCCAAGACAACCAACACATTAAGCTGAACGCTGATAGCTGAGTGCTGACAGCTCATCTAAAATTTCGGGGGTTCCGGGTAAAGGGCAAGCAGGCTGTAAAGAGTATCCCGTGCCGGCTCTAATGAGCCGTCGATTTTGATACGCGGTTCAGGAAATTAGTCCAATCGGTGGCCGTGTATGCATCCATCTCTTTCAACTGAACGCCTATCCTGTACAGGTAATCATCTTTCTTGACCCAGGCCACTTTACCCTTTGCCTTTATCGGTACGTGCGCATCGATGGCCATATCCAGGGGCATGCCTATATCACAGGGGTCAATGCTTTTAATCAGCAGACCGCCCAGGCTGACGTCATGGGCATATTCCTTGAAAAACTTTTTGCCGTCAGAGTAGGTAATAGGAAGAAAGGTTGGGATGCGTTCGTGTTGTCTTTTTTCTTTTCCCGAATACATGAGCGACACTCCTTTTGCTGTTGCGGAAGGGTCTTGGTACCCACTTCATGGCGCCCCTGGTTAAGGGTTATATATTCTTATCGTACTTTTTCAGAATATATTCAATGGATTTTTTCACGTGGACAGAGTTCAGATAATAGGGTTACCCAATCAAGGCGGCATTAATGCGTTAACACCCTTATCGACAGGATGCAGAAGAGAATTTAGCGGATATGGCGGATTGAAACGCCGCCGCTGATTAGGGCGTCCATCAATGACGGGGTAAGCAGTTTCTTATCGATGCTTGTCGCGATAAAATGCCTCGATACTCCGCACCATGCTGTCGATGGTGTATTCCTGAGGCATGGCATGGGTCTGAATGCCAAATTTTTGCGCGGTCTCCGCGGTGATCGGCCCGATGCAGGCGATGTCAACTCCTTCCAAGAGGGAGACAATCCGGTCGCTTCCCAGCATCTCCACAAAATTGCTGACCGTAGATGAACTGGTAAAGGTCACCATGTCGATTTCTCCAGCTTTCAGGAGCTTGACCAAGGCCTCGGCCTCTTCCGCCTCCGGCTTGACCGTCTTGTAGGCCGGCACTACGTTAACCTTGGCGCCGGCTTCCGCTAATTTCTCCGGCAATATCTCTCTCGCCACCTCCGCCCGGGGGATAAGCGCTTTTTTACCGGCTATACCCAGGGCCTTCAGACCTTCAATAATACCCTCAGCCCGGTATTCGGAAGGGACATAATCCAGTTTAAGGTAGAGGTCTTCCAGCATCTCGGCTGTCTTGGGGCCGATAGCAGCCACCTTGCACGCGCTCAGGGAACGAAGGTCACAGCCGGTAGCCCTTAACCTCAGCAAAAAATTCTTGACGCCGTTAACACTCGTAAAGATGACCCAGTCAAATTCTTTAATGTCCTTTATGGCCTTATCCAGCGGCTCCCAGCTATCGGGAGGGACAATGCGAATGGTGGGAAATTCCTCGCAGGCCGCGCCCAACTCTTCGAGTTTTTTTACCAGATCGCTCGCCTGTTCACGCGTGCGGGTAACCACGATACGTTTTCCAAAAAGAGGCTTGTTTTCAAACCAGGAGAGACATTCGCGCAGGCCTACCACCTCGCCCACTACGGTTATGGCCGGGGGTTTCAGGCCCTTTTCCTTAACCAACTGCACGATATCCAAAAGGCGTCCCACGACCGTCTCCTGTCTGAGTGTCGTACCCCAGCGGATGACCGCGCAAGGCGTCTCAGGAGACCTCCCATTCGCAACGAGATTTTCTACAATATGGGGAAGGTTTTTGACCCCCATAAAAAAAACGAGTGTCCCTATGCCGGTAGCAATCTTATCCCAGGCGATACCGCTTTCCTCTTTGGCCGGGTCCTCATGCCCGGTAATGAAGGCCACGTTTGTGGTATAGCGGCGGTGGGTGAGCGGTATGCCCGCATAGGCAGCCGCAGCAATGCCCGAAGTCACGCCCGGGATCACCTCAAACGGCACCCCGGCGGCAACCAACTCCTCGGCCTCTTCTCCACCCCGACCAAAGATAAAGGGATCTCCGCCCTTAAGACGCACCACCCGTTTCCCTTCTCCGGCGCGCTCCACAATAAGTTGGTTAATGTCTCCCTGCGCCATAGTATGGCAGCCGCCCTTTTTTCCCACATAGATGCGCTCCGCCTCTTCCGGGACATAGTCAAGATGGCGCTTGCTGGCCAGGTAGTCATATATGACCACCTCGGCCTCACCCAGGACCTCTCTGGCCTTGACCGTAATCAGGCCCGGATCGCCCGGCCCGGCCCCTACCAGAAACACCTTTCCGCTCTTCTTCATTTGAGTACAGGACATGGTTATTCTTCCATTAATCCAGAGTTCGTTTATATACCTCTTCCAGCACCTTCCGTGCGCCCATATCCAACATATCCTCAGCCAGGGCCATTCCCAGCCCTTCCGGATCACTTAGCGAGCCGGTCATTTCCTTTTTAAAAAAGCGCACGCCTGAAGGGTCGGCCACGATACCACGCAGGATAAGCCGCCCATCCCGTATCTCTCCAAAGGCCCCGATCGGCACCTGACAGCCCCCCTCAAGCCTTTTTAGATACGATCGTTCAGCCCGCACAGTTATTGCCGTTTCGGTATGATTCAAGAAAAAAATGGCCTCCAAGAGGTCTTTATCTTCACGGCGAAGTTCAATACCGAGCGCCCCCTGCCCAATAGCCGGCAGCATAATCTCAACCGGCAGATATTCAGTAATCACGTCTTTAATGCCCATACGATTGATACCGGCCGCGGCCACAATTACCGCGTGCAGGGACTCTGTCTTTAGTTTCCGTATACGCGTATCCAGGTTTCCCCGGAGTGAAACGATCTCAAAATCTCCCCGATGGGCCAGGAGTTGGGCGCTGCGTCGCAGGCTGCTCGTACCGATCCGGGCTTTTAGAGGAAGGCCGTCGAGTTTTTCTCCCCCTTGAGTAATAAGCACGTCACGGGGATCTTCCCTTTTTGTTGTGATGCCGATATGAAGTTCAGCCGGCAAATCAGTAGGGACATCCTTCATACTATGCACAGCCAGATCGATCTCGCCCCGCAAGAGGGCTTCTTCAATCTCCTTGACAAAAAGACCCTTCCCACCGACCTTGGCCAGAGGAACGTCCAGGATCTTATCGCCCTGGGTGGTTATCTTGACCAGGGAGACCCGGGAATCCGGTAATGTAGCCTCAATCTCATCCTTAACCCATGTAGATTGGGTCATGGCCAGGGCGCTGCCCCGCGTCCCGATGCGTATGTTTTTCAGGTCAAAAGGCATATTCAAGGTCCTTATCTTAATCGGGCAAAAAACATAAAAAACCGGCAGTCCCCGCCTCAGGAAGGCTGCCGGAATATGTTCAATATTAATGACACGTGCTGCACGATTTGCTGGAGCAGCTTGTACAGCTGCTTGAACTGGCCGTGCCGGTAAACTTGCTCCCGCTTTTAAAGGCGCAGGAGGACATCAGCTTCTCTAAATGAGCACTATGACACTTGGGGCAATCAATCCGGTCTGATTTACTGAGCACTAAAGCCTCAAAGTCTTTCCCACAGTCCAGACAGTGAAATTCAAAGATAGGCATTCCTTACTCCTTCTAAAGATTATCAAGCTTAGCTTATCTGCAATTCTTCCAGTATGGCCGCAGCCAGGAGCGGCACCATAATCTCGTGGTGTCCGACCAGACAATAACCCTGGCCGCCATCCATTGTGGGCCGGGAAACCACATTAGTCATGGGCCGATAATGGCGGATAAAGTCCATATTCACGGTTGTAAACTGTTTCACCTCGTGGCCGAGGTTTCGGGCCACACTAAGGGCCTTTAAAAAGACCTCCGGGAGGATTACCGCTGAACCGATATTAAAATATACTCCGCCCTCCAGCATGGCCGCTAAACTGCAAAAAACCCTAAAGTCATGGAGACTGCTCTTCCCTATAGCTGCGCCGTCGGCCTTTGGATGCATATGGATGATATCAGCGCCGATTGCCACATGAACCGTCAGCGGGATATCCAGTCTGGCTGCTGTGGCCAGCAAACTCAAGTGGGCGTAAGGCGAGCCGCTTTCCAGTATCTTTTTGCCCACTGCTTCACCAAGCCCCAGACCTTCCTGCGCCCCCCGGACAATAGCCTCATTGAGAAAGACGCCCGTTTCCTCAGCCATGCCAAAATCGCCGCCGCCCAGCGCCACGGCCACATCCTCGGAGGTCCGGCCTACCATGGCTATTTCTGTGTCGTGGATAATACAGGCCCCGTTTACGGCCAGACCGGAAATAAGGCCCTTTTCCATAAGGGCGATCAGGATGGGATTCAGACCCACCTTTATAACATGGGCGCCCATTCCAATAAGGACGGGCCTGCCGTTACGGACCGCCTCTGCCACCCGTTTTACAATGGCGCGCAAGTCACTGCCTGCCAGGATATCGGGCAATGACTGCAAAAAATCAGAGAACCGGGCCCCGGGAGGCAAGACCCTGCCAAAATGTTCCCGGGAAACCTTACTCTCTCTTTCTTTGAGACTATAGGTCTTGATTGTTCCAGTGTCAATCGGCCTAATTTTTTGTTTCATACCTTAAGTCCAGCCCGATGTAGAGATGATAAAACGGCTAATTTACGCAGACGAACGTTGATGAATTCGTAAAAAAACCTTTTCACCGCTGAGCACGCCGAGTCCGCAGAGAAAAACTATAGACTATTCAATATGTTATCTCCGCGTTCTCTGCGACCTCTGCGGTAATTTGTTACTTTTTACGAAGCCGTCAAGGACGCAAAGTTTTTTCTTTGATAACAATATTTGTCTTCGCGGTCTTTGCGCCTTTGCGTGAGAAATTGACTTTTTATGAGGCCATCAACGTTGGAAAAGTATATAATCCACCAGCTCACAGAGAATGTGTCCGAACAGACCATGCGCCTCCTGCACGCGCGGCACCCGGTCAGAAGAGACGACAAATGCCAGGTCAGACATCCCGGCTATCCTGCCGCCATCCTTCCCGGCCAGGGCCACGGTTTTAATCCCCATCTCTCCGGACACTTCCAGTCCCTTGACTACGTTGGGCGAATTACCGCTGGTGCTGATACCCAGGGCAATATCTCCTTTGCGACCAAGCGCCCTTACCTGCTTGGCAAATACCTCGCTATAGTCATAATCATTACTGATACTGGTCAAAATCGATGTATCGGTGGTTAAGGCTAAGGCGGGCAGGGGCGGTCTTTCGATCATAAAGCGGTTGACAAACTCTGCGGCTATATGCTGGGCATCAGCCGCACTGCCGCCATTGCCGAAGATAAGCAGTTTCCCGCCGCGGCCGAATGCCTCTGCAATCCACACGGCCAATTCTTTAATTCGATCGGCATGGTCCAGGATAAATTTTTCCTTTATTCTCAGGGAATCCTGTAAACTCCGCCGGATAATATGATCCACCTTCTACCCCCTGTAAACCGGGATCAAGATAATATTTTTATCTATGCCTGTCAACGTTAATGTCCTGATTTCCAAGTAAAATGGCCTACATACTTTATCCGCCCTCTCTATTGCAGGCCCGCTACTTTTAATATTAAATGCGCTGACCCATGACTGTGAAAAATAAAAAAAATTATCTTGCTGTTTTTTTGTTGAAATCCTAATGTATATGTGATATTTGTCCCAGCAATCTTTAATTATAAAGATATAGGCTGCTTTTTAGCGAATACTCCGGCTTAAGGTAAGTACACATAAGGCCACCAAGGTTAGCAGGCTAACCACATTAATAATAATTAAGGGGGAGAATAAATTATGACCAAAGCGGAATTAGTTGCAAAAGTAGCCGAAGAAGTGGGGATAAAAAAGGTAGAAGCAGAAAAGGCCATTAATACTCTTCTTGGCGCCGTCAAAGAAGTCCTCAAAAAAGAAGGCAGAATGGCGCTTACCGGTTTCGGCACCTTTAGTGTCTCCAAACGTAAGGCCAGGACAGGGCGCAATCCTCAAACCGGTCAGCCGATCAAGATTAAGGCGTCCAAGGTGGTCAAGTTCAGGCCTGGGAAAGACCTGAAAGGCCATATAAAGTAATAAGATCCGTTATCAATAACTTGTATGAAAACCAGGCCATCCGCCTTAGGGGATGGCCTGGTTTTTTATGGCCTTGACAATACAGGACAAGCGCAATAAGTATGTTTAATTGCCATGGAATCAATGCGGGAAAAAAATTTACACAGTCTCGAAAAGAAAATTTCCTATATTTTTAAAGATAAAACGCTCCTGAATCAGTCCCTTGTACATCGCTCATACAGCTATGAACAGACATCAAAGCCGGCAAACAACGAATGTCTTGAATTTCTGGGGGACGCCGTACTGGGGTTGGCCGTCGGTCATCTCCTTTTTGTTAAATATCCGGATTACGAAGAAGGCACCCTGTCCCAGTTAAAGGCCAACATGGTCAGTGAAAACAGCCTCTCCCAATTGGCCAGAAAATTAAACCTGGGGAGGTTTCTGCTATTGGGCAAAGGTGAAGAATTATCCGGAGGTCGCGCTAAAAATTCTATATTGGCCGATACCTATGAGGCGCTCCTGGCTGCTATTTATCTTGACGGCGGACTGGAACCGGTACACAATCTTGTAAAAAAGCATTTTCTGCCGTTTCTCCCCGCGTCAATCAGCAGAAAATCTCTACTGGATTTTAAGAGCCGGCTGCAGGAATATACACAGGAGGAATTCAAGGCGGTACCGGAATATGTCATATTAAAAGAATCAGGGCCCGAACATCAGAAAAGATTTGCCATAGGCGTTAAACTTAACGGGGGAATATTGGCCCGTGGGATGGGCAAAAATAAGAAAGCAGCCGAACAAAAGGCCGCCCAGAACGCCCTGAAAAAACTCGCAGCCGTCAAAATTAAAGATCTCGCAAAAAGTCAATGAATCCGTATATCATACCCATCTTCATCTCTCACCAGGGATGCCCCCAGAAATGCATTTTTTGTAACCAGCCCAATATAACCGGCCAGGATATCTCACCCATAACGGCAAAATGGGTGGCATCTATTATTGAAGAAGGGCTGAACAGAAAAAGAAAAGCGCAAAGGACAGAGACCCAGGTAGCCTTTTACGGGGGGACATTCACCGGCCTGGATACCGCCCTTCAAGAAGAAACCCTCTCTGTGGTGCTGCCTTTCTGGGAAGAAAAAAAAGTCCATTCTGTCCGCCTTTCCACAAGACCTGATTATATCAATACAGAAGAGATCACACTGCTCAGGAAATACCCGGTAAAGACCGTGGAACTGGGCATCCAATCCATGAATGACGCCGTCCTGGCCGGGGCACGCCGCGGACACACCTCCCGGGACAATCTGCGGGCCGTCCGAATGCTTAAGGAGGCTGGATTCCAGGTGGGGGCACAGATTATGATCGGCCTGCCCGGCGAAGACCGCAGGGAAATCCTCAGCGCCCTCGAACCACTCTTCGCTCATAAGCCGGACTTCATGCGTATCTATCCTGCGCTGGTCTTAAGGGGGACGGTCTTAGCCGGCCTTTACCAAAAAGGAGAATACCATCCGCTTACGATCGAGGAAGCTGTAGAGATATGCCGGGCTATATTCATCCTCGGCCGGGAAAGAGGCATTGCCGTCATCCGCATGGGTCTCCAGGCAGATGCCGGTCTGGAGAAGAATCTTATCGCCGGCCCTTATCATCCGGCATTCGGTCAGATAGTCAGGGCTGAGGTCTTTAAAAATGACTTGATGAAAAAATTAGAGCCTTTTCGCGGTTCGGATGAAGTCGGGATATGGATCGCGCCGTCTGACGTTTCCTTGTTGACCGGCTTTAAAAAACGCGTCCTTGCTGACCTGCAAAAAAAAAGCGCCATACGGTCATTGAAGGTATGGACCGATCAGAGTCTTGGCCGGGGGGATTTCCGTGTCACACGAGGTTAAAAATTTCAAGTCCGGATATGTGGCCATTATCGGCGCCCCCAATGTAGGTAAATCCACGCTCCTTAACCGGTTTTTAGGGCAAAAGACGGCCATAGTCTCTCCCCGCCCCCAGACGACACGAAACAGGATATTAGGAATCCTGACCCAACCGGAATATCAGATTATCTTCCTGGATACGCCGGGTATCCACAAGGCCAAAAATGTCCTGGGCGAATTCATGGTGAAGGCTGCCGTAGATACCTTGCGCGAGGTTGACGTCGTCCTCCTGACCGTAGATGCCGGTCTCCATCCATTTGGTAATGATACGGCGCTGGTTATCGAAAAGCTGCACAATATCCCTACCCCCGTCATCCTGGCTATCAACAAGATAGACCTGATAAAAAAGGAAACCCTTTTGCCGTTAATTGCGCGGTACAAAGATATTTATGACTTCAAGGCCATTGTCCCCGTATCCGCTCTGACCGGAGAGGGCATGGATCTCCTGCTGACGGATATGCTTACACTCATACCAGCCGGTGTTCCTTATTATCCATCGGACATGATTACCGATCAGCCGGAACGTTTTATTGCCGTTGAGATTATCCGCGAAAAAATATTTCTCTTGACCGGCCAGGAAATTCCCTATGCCACGGCAGTAATTATTGATGAATTCAAGGAAAATACCGAAAAACAGATCATATCCATCTCCGCTACAATCTATGTGGAGAAGGATTCACAGAAAGGCATCGTAATCGGTAAGGGCGGCAGCCTGCTTAAGAAAATTGGCGAGGCCGCCCGCAAGGAGATAGAGGTCATGGTCGGCGCAAAGGTTTTCCTCAGGCTGTGGGTCAAAGTACGCAAGGGCTGGGCAAAGAGTCCGGAGATTATGAAACAGCTGGGGTACTAATGACTATAAAAATGACTGCTATAATACTGGCCGGCGGGAAAAGTGAGCGGATGAAAGAAAATAAGGCCCTGCTGGCGCTGGAAGGCAGGCCCATTATAGGTCACATCTGTGAGGTTTTGAAAGATATATTCGATGAGGTAATCGTGGTGACCAACCACCCCTGCGCCTATTCCTTTCTAGGCGTTAAGGTAATAACCGACCTCATAAAAGGAAAAGGCCCTTTGGGCGGACTTTACACCGGTCTTTTTTATGCCGCCTCGTCCCATGCCTTTGTTGTGGCCTGTGACATGCCCTTTTTGAAGAAAGAGGTTATTGATTACATCCTGAAGCAGGCAAAGCCAGGCCGGGATGTTATTGTGCCGTTTGTCTCCGGTGTGTATGAGCCGCTCCATGCCGTATATGCCCGAAGATGTCTTGATTATATTCATGAAGACCTTAGCGCCAACAAGCTTAAGATTACCGGTTTTTATAACCGGGTTAGAATAAAAACCATAACCGGGGCGGAGTTATCTGAAATCGATCCGGAGATGCGTTCCTGCGTTAATATTAATACACCTGAAGATTGGGTAAAAGCACAGTTATAGCCACCAGGACACTAAGATACAAAGTTAAAAAAATTCGAATTCCGAATTTAATCTGATTTAGCAGCTTGGTGTCTTAGTGCCTTTGTGGCGGATAGTTATAATTGTTATAAAAAGTACATAGCCCACAAACCTACCGTGTCCTTTTTGACACATGTGGCCGTAACTAGAAGAACAGTTTTATGGAAGTTATAGAAAAAACACCCGGGAAGCTATAACATAACAATTTGAAATAACTATAAATAATTATCAGGAGCCATCTTAACTAACATAGGCACGAGTATTGCATATACACTGAATAACTTTTTATTGGAAAGGGTTTACTTTGTCACCTTATCAGCATACCATAACTCAAGAAGTAAGATGTTCAGGAATAGGCCTGCATAGCGGATTAGAGGTTAATCTAATCATTAAGCCTGCTTCGGCTAATACCGGGATTATCTTCAGACGTACCGACCTGCCGGGCAAGCCATCAGTCCCCGCTCATTACAAGTATATAACAGACACCACCCTGGCCACTACATTGGGCGAGGGAGATGCCAGTGTGGCTACCGTGGAGCATCTTATGGCGGCCTTTATGGGTATAGGAATAGATAATGCGCTCGTCGAGATAGACGGCCCGGAGGTTCCCAGCCTGGATGGAAGTGCCGCGCCGTTTGTCCTCATGCTGAATAAGGCCATGCCGGTCAAACAGAGAGAAAAAAGGGTATATATCAAGATAATCGAGCCTATCCAGGTTCGTTGTGAAGATAAAACTCTATCTATATATCCGGACGACTCCCTGAAGATCACATACAGCATTGATTTTAACCATCCCCTTATACAACAGCAATCTTATAGCATGGCCTTCTCAGAAGAGACGTTCTGCCAGGAAATTGCAAATGCCCGAACCTTCGGCTTCCTGTACGAAGTCCAAAATCTTAAGGAAAACGGCTTTGCCTTAGGAGGCTCGCTCGACAATGCTATCGTCATGGACGACTCTTCTATTCTCAACGAAGGCGGCCTGAGATTTGAGAACGAGTTTGTCCGTCACAAGATCCTGGACTTACTTGGAGATATAGCGCTCCTTGGCAAGCCGATCCTGGGACACATTGTAGTCCATAAATCCGGACATGCGCTACACCACCGCCTGCTTCAGAAAATAGCCATTCAAACGGGACGGTGGGTCGAGTGTGCAGGGTTTCTTGGGCAACACAACCCGCAACCCGGTGTGGGGTATGTCAATGTAGTCGCCCCTGCGGCCCCATTCTAGTCTGTCCGACCAAGCAAGCACTCTCCGTCAATCATCGGTAAACAATTCTCGGGAATAGGTACGCGCTTACTCCAGGGCAGTTTTTGGTTGACAATCGCCTGCTTACCCTTTAATTAGTGACCAGTGCAAAAAATAGAAAGGTCCGGACATGCTTAAGCTCAATTTTGCCAAGGGCAACGGGTTATTGCCCGCTATTGCCCAGGATTACAAGACGGGCGAAGTTCTGATGCTCGCTTATATGAATGAAGAGGCCTGGCAAAAGACCCTGGAGACCGGAAAGGTCCATTACTTCAGCCGCACCCGTCAGGAGCTGTGGCTCAAAGGTAAAAGCTCCGGTCATGTCCAGGTGGTAAAAGAAATCTATGTTGACTGTGACGAGGATACCATACTGGTCAAGGTGGATCAGCTTGGCGGCGCGGCCTGCCACACCGGGTACAGAAGCTGTTTCTATCGGAAGGTAGAAGACAACGAATTGAAGATAACAGGAGAAAAGGTATTTGATCCCAAGGAGGTTTATAAATCTTGAAAAAACTAAAACTGGGCATACCCAAGGGTAGCCTGGAAAAGGCCACCCTTGAACTATTCGCCAGGTCCGGGTGGAAGATATCGCTTAATTCCCGCAGCTATTTCCCGGAGATAGATGATGAACACATTGAATGCCATATCTGCCGGGCGCAGGAGATGTCCCGTTACGTGGAAAACGCCACTCTGGATGCCGGCCTTACCGGCAAGGACTGGATACTGGAAAATGGTTCGCAGATTACTGTGGTAGATGATCTGGTCTATTCCAAGGTAAGCAATCGCCCTACCCGCTGGGTACTGGCGGTGCCGGTAAACTCACCCATTAAGAAACTGGAGGACCTTGCCGGCAAGAAAATAGCTACAGAATTGGTCAACTTTACGAAACGCTATTTTGCGGAAAGGGATATCCCCGTCCAGGTTGAATTCTCCTGGGGAGCTACCGAGGCCAAGGTAGTGTCGGGATTGGCCGACGCTATCGTAGAGGTTACCGAGACCGGCAGCACCATAAAGGCGCACGGCCTCCACATCATCCACGAATTCATGCAGTCCAATACACAGCTTATCGCCAATAACGAATCCTGGCAGGACGGGTGGAAAAGGGAAAAGATACAGCAGATCGCCTTGCTGTTAAAAGGCGCCCTGCTGGCCTACAAAATGGTCGGCCTTAAAATGAATATCCCTGAAGAAAAATTAGAAGTAGTCATTGCCTTACTCCCCAGTCTCAACGCGCCGACGATAGCCCATCTTTACCAATCTCAGTGGTATTCGGTGGAGACCGTCGTTGAGGAGAAAACGGTCAGAGACCTTATTCCTAAACTCCTCAGGGCCGGAGCGGAAGGGATTATAGAATACTCCCTGAATAAGGTGATATAATGGCTATGCCCCGGCAAATAATAGGGCTGCGGTTTTCTTTACTCATCCTGCTTACCCTGACACTTGTATCCTGCGCTGAAGACATGGCTATACGCCAGAAAAAGACCATGATACACCTGAGGCTGAGCGATACCTATCTGAGCGAGGGAAATCTTCCCGCCGCCCTGGGAGAGGCATTAAACGCTTACAATCTGGACGAGGGAAACCCAACCGTACATAATATACTTGGGCGCGTTTACACTACACGCGCCGATTTTGACAAGGCTATTGAGCACTTTAATCAGGCTGTAAAGCTGAAGCCGGACTTCTCAGAGGCTTACAATAACCTGGGGACCGTCTATCTGACGCTGGAAGACTGGGATAAGGCTATTCAGCAATTCAATCTGGCCTTGTCCAACCCCCTCTATCTTACCCCTCAATTCGCATATAACAACATGGGATGGGCGTACTATCGTAAAAAAGAATACGACAAGGCCATCCATAATTACAACCTGGCGCTCCGGTTTTCTCCGCGCTACGAGAGCGCCTTTAATAACCTCGGCATAGTCTATATGGAGCAAAATGATCTGGAAAAGGCCATAGACGCCTTTCAACAGGCCGTAAATTATTTCCCCTCGTATGTCGAGGCCCATTATCACCTGGGTGAGGCCTATCTGCGCCAACACAAGGAAATACAGGCCCTGGCCGCCTTTGAAGAGGTGGTCCGGTTATCCCCGGAGAGCGCATGGGGCAGGCAGGCGCGCAAGGCCATGGCAGAGTTAAAGTAGGCCCTCAGCCCAACGGCACGGTAAAAAGCTCTCCGCCGCGGCGGACAAGGCGCGCAAATAAGAAGAGCAGTCAGCATTCAGCTCTCAGCTTTCAGGAAGTGGAATAGCGCCTTAAACTGACCGCTGATAGCTAATGGCTGATCGCTATTTCGCAGCAAATAGACTTTTTACGAAGACGTCAAGGCCTAGTCACCCGGTATCATTATGCATGTCCATTCTGTTGATTTCCTGAAAAGTGTCTATAAGTTACCCCAGTTACCGGACGCGGACCGCCCCGAGGTGGCCTTCGCGGGACGGTCTAACGTCGGCAAATCCTCATTTATAAACACCCTGGTGGGCCGGAAAAAACTGGCCCAGACCAGCAAGGACCCCGGACGCACACAATCCATCAATTTTTACCAGGTGAATGACGTCATTTATTTCGTCGACCTGCCTGGTTATGGTTACGCCCGGGTCCCTGTCTCTGTAAGAAAGGATTGGAAGGGTTTGATTGAGGGGTACCTTACGAAAAGAGCAACCCTGAAGGCAGTGGTGGTCATCTTCGATATCCGCCGACTGCCCAATCAAGAAGACCTCTCTCTGCTTTCCTGGTTTGAATCGCACCACCTCCCTTATCTCATTGTCTTATCCAAGGCCGATAAGCTCTCCGGCAATAAAAAGCGGGAACAAATCTCCCGCATCGGGCAAATATTATCTGTAAAAACCGAAGATATGATCCCCTTCTCCTCATTAACCGGGGCAGGAAAAGAGGCTACATGGGAGAGACTGGATGAGTTTCTATCTCCGGCGTCTCTAAGCGCCTGAACATCGCCCTCCAACCTGTCTGAAAATCTTCATATCCACAACGTTTCATCTTGGAATATCAATCAATTCCTGCTATAAAATCAAACAATAGGACTATACTGAGCCGATAAATTTCCAAATAACAGCGTGAGCGTGCGCGGTTCAGTTTAATTATACTTTTTCCGGTCGGCTCCGCGCCGGAAAAACTCTTGTTCGTTATGCGGAAAGAATGAAGTAAGTGCCCCTAAGAGCGCCCGCTCGTCCTAAGCGGGTGTAAAAACAGAAATTCAGAACGGAGACATAATGCCTAAAGTCAAGCAAGCAGGCAGGAAGAATAACAAACAGGAATCCATCGAGGCGACACTCTGGCAATCTGCGGATAAACTTCGTAAAAATATGGATGCTGCGGAGTATAAGCATGTGGTGCTCGGTCTGATTTTTCTGAAATACATATCCGATGCCTTTGAAGTCCTGCATTCTAAACTTGTAAAGGGTAAGGGCGAATACGAAGGGGCTGACCCGGAAGACCCGAACGAATACACCGCTGAAAAGGTTTTCTTTGTCCCGCCTGTCGCCCGATGGAAACCCATTTCCGATAACGCCAAGAAGACCGAAATCCTTCTCGATAATGGTAAAAAAGTAGATATTGGCGGATATGTTGATGAAGCCATGGAAGCCATAGAACGCCGGAACCCTTCTCTTAAGGGCGTTCTTCCCAAGGTTTACGCACGGCAGAACCTTGACCGGGCAAGTCTTGGCGGGCTCATCGACCTTGTCGGCACGATTGCGCTCGGCACCGAAGAAGCACAAAGCAAGGATGTGCTCGGCCAGGTGTATGAATATTTCCTCGGGCAATTCGCGCTTGCCGAGGGGAAAAAGGGCGGTCAGTTCTACACTCCCAGAAGCGTTGTCAAGCTGCTGGTTGAAATGCTTGAACCTTATGAAGGCCGCGTTTTCGACCCTTGCTGCGGGTCTGGCGGTATGTTTGTTCAGAGTGAGAAGTTTATTACCGCTCACCAGGACCACTATAAAAAGAAAGGCAAGGGCGTCAGCCTCAATCCTGCCGACCTGATTTCCATTTACGGGCAGGAGTCCAACCAGACCACCTGGCGTCTTGCCAAAATGAACCTTGCCATTCGCGGGATCGACAGCTCCAACATCAAATGGAACAATGAGGGCTCGTTTCTGAATGACGCGCACAAAGACCTGAAGGCCGACTTCATCATTGCCAATCCGCCGTTCAACGATTCCGACTGGTCAGGTGATCTCTTAAAAGATGACGCCCGCTGGAAATACGGGATACCGCCGGCAGGTAATGCCAACTATGCATGGATTCAACACCTTATCTATCACATGTCGTCAAAAGGCATGGCAGGCTTTGTTCTCGCCAAGGGTTCTCTTACTTCCAAAACCAACGGTGAAGGCGAAACACGCAAAGCCATTATCGAAGCCGGACTGCTTGACTGTATTGTCAACCTTCCGGCAAAACTCTTTCTGAATACGCAGATACCTGCCTGTCTCTGGTTCTTGTCGCGTAAAAAAGAAGGCCGCCTTGATAGAGTTTTGTTTATCGACGCCCGCAATCGCGGTTATCTCATTAACCGCCGGACAAAAGATTTTACCGATGAAGACATTGCGAAAATTACGGGCACCTACCACCACTGGCGCAGCAAAAGCAATCACTATGAAGATGTTCCCGGCTTCTGTAAATCAGTAACTCTCGATGAAATCAGAGAAAAAGATTATGTGCTCACTCCGGGCCGCTACATCGGCCTGCCGGAAGATGAGGATGATTTTGATTTTGCCGAACGGTTTGGAAAGCTCAAGACGGAACTGGAAGAGCAAATTAAAGAAGAAGTGCGGCTCAATGCCCTGATTATTGAAAATTTGCGGAAGGTGAAAATCAATGGCTGAACATGCAATCATGAAGAATGACGACATTAAAAGCCGCATCTATACCATACGCGGTGTTCAAGTCATGATGGATAGCGACCTGGCAAAAATCTACGGTGTGGGAACGAAAGTCTTAAACCGAGCGGTCAAAAGAAATATTGAAAGATTCCCGCAGGAATTCAGCTTCCAGCTTACCACAGAAGAGAACAATGTTCTAAGGTCACAAATTGTGACCT
The DNA here is from genome assembly GCA_028715605.1 of Desulfovibrionales bacterium. Taxonomy (NCBI): domain Bacteria; kingdom Pseudomonadati; phylum Thermodesulfobacteriota; class Desulfovibrionia; order Desulfovibrionales; species Desulfovibrionales bacterium. The sequence goes on along the minus strand of JAQURM010000002.1, from coordinate 30,315 downwards.
TAGAAAACGAAAACCATTTGAGGTTCCAAATTGGCACCTCAAAAAATGAGCAAAACATAAGGTCGCAATTTGCGACCTTAAATAGTCAGGGAGGCCGAAGGTATCTCCCCTACGTTTTTACGGAACAAGGGGTGGCGATGCTTTCCGGGGTTCTGAAAAGCGCGAAAGCTGTTCAGATAAGCATTCAAATTATCAATGCCTTTGTTGCCATGCGCCGGTTTTTGGCCTCTAATGCAGAGGTATTTCAACGTCTGGATGCAGTGGAAAGAAAACAGATCGAGCACAAGGCAGAGACTGACCATAAATTTGAACAGATTTTCAATGCCATTGAAGAACGAAGCATAAGACCAAAGCAGGGCATCTTTTTTGACGGACAGATTTTTGATGCCTATCAGTTTGTTTCCGATCTGATTCGCACTGCAAGGAAATCAATGATTGTGATTGATAATTATATTGATGATGGCGTCTTGACGTTGCTTTCCAAAGCCAACAAGAAAGTGCGGATTACCGTTCTCACCAAGACCATTTCCAAACAGCTTGCTCTGGACGTAAAAAAATATAACGAGCAATACCCGGCGATTACGGTTAAGGAATTTAACAACTCACACGATAGATTTTTAATCATTGACGGCAAAACCGTTTATCATTTCGGCGCATCCTTAAAAGACCTGGGCAAAAAATGGTTCGCCTTTTCCAGGTTTGATAAAGACGCATTCACGCTTCTGGAGAGACTGGATGAGTTTCTATCTCCGGCGCCGCCAAGCGCCTGAACATCGCCCTCCAACCTGTCTAAAAATTCCTTTTTCAGGCATGAGTTAACCATCGAAAGTAAGTTATAATTTATAGACATCCCCAATGCTGCCTCCCACCTGAAGGGCCTGCTTTACCGTGCACTCTCGAAATTTTCTATTGACATATTTTAATATACTGTATTACTGTATACATAAAATTGATCGAGCAGGAGAAAAAATCATGATTGTCTGCTTTAACTGTGATACAGAGACCAAGCGAAAGATGGACAGTCTTTTAGGCAAGGATCAGTATAAAGACTACAGTGAACTGATCGCCGTCGCTATCTCCAATCTCTGGTTGCTGGATCGGGAAGTAGCCATGAAAGGCGCTCTTGTCATTGGAAACGAGTTTTCACCCCTCTCCGCCGGGCTTCCCCCTAAACGAGAAACGGCAAAACCTGCTTCGACTAAGAGGTCGCCCGCCGCGTCCCGCCCACAACAGACGCCGGACGCTCACTATCCTCCCGCCGAAGGAAAACGCTCGCGCATCCCGGACGTTTTCCTTCTCGACGGGGTTGGCGATCTTTCCATAGTTACCATGGAGGCCCATAAGGATAAGGACGAATCAAACGCCGGGAAGACGGTCACGCTCGACCACTGGCTTTTCGGCCAGTACAACAAGTTGCTTCCCGCCAAAGCCAATTGCCGCGCCCTTGCCCGTATGGCCGCCGCGCATAAGGGAGGCGTTTCCCTGGAATCCGCGGCCTCTCGGATTGCCGAAGCGGCCGCCCTTCTGGGCGACTACCTGACCGCTCACGACCGCCGATACAAGATCGGACGCGACGATGCCCTTTCCACCGCATTTCCACGCAGCGGATCGGAAGCCGAAAAAAGCCGCGCTCGCTATGCAAATCAGTTCGTCGGCAGCGTGAACAGCCATGGTCAACTCTTTGGTCTGCTGTGCGATTACAAGCTGGTCGCTCTGGCAACGGGAGAGCCGTCGCGTCTGCTGCTCACCGCTCCAGGCCTGTGCCTTGCTCGGCTCGGCAATCCTATCCTGGATGGAGCGCAGGGAGAACCGACGCAGAAATTCTCACAGGAAGAGGTTACTTTCCTGCTGAATCATATCCGGGTATTCGTGCCCGTGGAGGACTTTGTGTTCCGAACGCTGCTGAACGCTGTCCGCGAAGGGGCCGATACGCCGGAAAAACTGGATGAAGCCCTGCGTCCTCTCGTACCCACCGATTCCAGCCGCTCGCTCAGCCCCTCTTTCCTCGCCTCCCAGCGTTCCGGCGCACTCTCCCGCATGGCAGATTTAGGGTTGATAACACGAGTACGAAACGGGGTTCGGGTGACATATTCAATCACGGATTCCGGACAAGACTATGCTGAAACCAGATGAACACTGCGAAAAGGAGGATACGGTCATGACGGATCAGCAGGCAAAAAAACTCTGCCTTTCATTAATGCGCGCGGATACAGAGGAAGAGGTGATTCAACTCCTGAAAAAGGTTGGATATTGGGATGACTCAAGTGTATGGCGTTATTACGGAGACTATGAGAACAACTTCAACACCATTGGTAACCAGCAAGCACGTCCAGATGCTGCCTTGGTTGAAAAACTTGTCAATGCCGTGGATGCACGCCTCATGAATGAGGCGTTGGTAAGAAGAATCGACCTAGAGGGAGATAATGCGCCACAGTCTATACGTGCAGCAGTTGCCTCTTTCTTCGAAGAGTCGAGTAAGCCAAACAGCAGGATTGCCGGTCGCATTCGCGAATGGAGTAATTCACAGAGAACGGAAGTGGCACGGGGCATTACTTTGTGTGCAACAGGAAGTAAGCCGCCAAAGAACCCGAGTTTCACCATTGCAGATTGCGGCGAAGGTCAAACCCCCCAGATGATGCCAGATACCCTTCTTTCACTGAACAAGTCCAACAAACTCCGGATTCCTTTTGTTCAGGGAAAGTTCAACATGGGAGGAACCGGCGTCCTTAAATTTTGCGGGCGACATAATCTTCAATTTGTACTCAGCCGCCGAAATCCACAGATACTTAATGGGAATACCACACATCCCGCCGATACCCATTGGGGGTTCACGGTCGTTCGGCGCGAAGATCCTTCTGGGAATCGCCGGAGTTCCGTCTATACATTTCTTGCGCCCAAGACTCGGGAAGAACTAGGTCAAGTGCTCAGCTTTTCCTCTGATTCTATGCCGATCTTTCCAGATGGAAAGGATGCTTACAAAAAAGAGTCGAAATGGGGAACCCTGATTAAACTTTACGAATACAGTCTCCCCAACCGATCTCACATTCTGAGGAAAGATGGTCTTATGGGGCGCGTGGACCTTTTACTTCCCGAAATTGCCCTCCCGATTCGTTTCTATGAATACCGTGATTATGGAGGCCATTCCGGTAGTCCAGAAACCACTCTTACAGGTCTCACCGTGCGACTCGAGGACGACAAAGCGCAGAATCTTGAAGACGATTTTCCATCTTCATGCTCGCTTCGCGCGTCGGGACAGGAGATGACGGCAAACATATATGCATTCAAAAAAGGAAAGGCTGAAACGTACCGTAAGAATGAGGGGATTATTTTCGTTCTGAACGGGCAAACTCACGGCCATCTGACTCAGGGTTTTTTCCGCAGATCAGGCCTGAGTTACTTAGCCGACTCCTTGTTAGTCGTTATAGATTGCAGTAGATTCGACGGTCGTTCGCGAGAAGACCTCTTCATGAATAGCCGCGATCGGTTGAGCGGCGGCCCCCTCCGCGATGCCATAGAAGGCGAACTGGAAAAACTATTGAAAGATCATAGCGGCTTGCGCGCCCTAAAAGAACGCAGGCGAAGAGAAGAAGTCGAATCAAAACTCGATGACTCTAAGCCGCTTGAGGATATTCTCCAATCTTTGCTCAAGCAATCGCCCACTCTGTCGGACCTGTTCCTCAAAGGCACAAGAATATCCACACCGTTCAAAACCATCCAGGCTCAGAGTTCCGAACGGCAATTTACGGGAAAACGCTTTCCCTCCTATTTCAAATTCAAGGGAAAGGACTACGGACATACCCTGCAACGCGAATGCCACATCAACATGCGCTGCCGCACAATCTTCGAAACAGATGCAGAGAACGAGTACTTCAGCCGCGAAATCGAAGCAGGGGAGTTTTCCCTGTCCCGGATTTCAGGAAACGCCAAGACTCCCCATGATAACTATTTTATCCATCTGCAAAACGGCATCGCAAGTCTTAACCTACAGTTACCAGATGATTGCCGTACAGGCGATCATCTGGAGTTCCTCGCTATCGTTACAGATCCCTCACGAATTGATCCGTTTGAGAATCGTTTTACGTTAGAGGTTATGGGACCGGCAGCCAAGAACGGAGAGTTGGGAACAAGGCGCAAACCACCGGCGGACAAGAATGGCGATGAACGCGAGATACCTTCAGGCATCGCGCTGCCTCAGGTTACCGAAGTCCATGAACCCGAATGGGATAACAAAAAGCCACCTTTCGATAAGTACACGGCGCTGCGTATTATTAATGCCGGATCCGCCGGAGATAAGGATGATGGGGCAGAAGATCATGACGTCTATGACTTCTTCATTAACATGGACAATCAGTATCTTAAGCATGAAGTGAAGACAGGTAAGCATCAACCGGATATCGCCAAAGCAAGATTCAAGTATGGGATGGTGCTAATTGGACTGGCCCTGCTTAGGGAAGAGACTGAGAGCAAAAAGAAAGCGGACACATCGCACGATGACCACAATGATGACGAAGAGTCAAATGGGAACATTGAAGATATGGTGGATAAATTTACAAAAGCGATTGCCCCGGTGCTGTTGCCAATCATTGACTCACTTGGCTCCCTCAATGTGGAAGACGAGAGCCCGATTCAAGAATCAGGAGAAGCGACATAATCGGCCGTCATGGCGGTGCTAAAAAGGGCGATGCAAGAGAACGACCTCTTTGCTTGCGGCTGTTGCCCCCTTGTGATCCGCATAGAATTTCCGATTAGGAACAGTACGCCATATCCTGCCGTCGGGTGAATCCTTGTATCCTTTAACGAAAATCTCGACGAAACCGGCCTCCTTTAATGCGGAAAGGTATTCGGGAAGTTGCCATGAAGGAGAGGAAAACGCAACAAGTTGAGCAATGATTGTATGTGAATAAGAGACCTTGGCCAATGACCTGAAAATCAATCGAATCTGCTCAAAATAGGTTCTAAGATCCTGCTGCTTTCTATCTCCCAGCGTATAGAACGATGCGCCATTGCCATCCAAGCAATTGGCAATCCAGAAAGGGGCCGGTGTTTCACGGCGGCCTTTAACCTGCCATCTGTGGTATAACGCGTGAACCCCTGGATATGGGGGGGAAGTGAGTATCAGGGAAGGCTTTTCCGAATCCGAGAATATTGAATAACGATGAATGTCCATCGCCGAGCAATGGAGACATCTGGAAATCGGCAGTCCATTGTGCTCAGTAAAAGCCGTCGCATTTTTAATTTTATTATAATATTCTATCGCTGCTTTGACCATCTGCTGTAGTGTTTGAAAGAATTGTCGTCTGAACTGTTCAGCGCAAGGGATGGTTTCTTTGCAGTCAAGTGCCCATTGGCCTGTTCGTAATAAGGCGCAACGAATAAAATTTTGGACTTGTTCATCGGCGATTTCTTGGACTTTAGACAAAGCCAATTCCATAAGTTTGCGAATCGGCCATGTTGTCTTACCAGATATGTTTTTCTGGTAGCCGAGATTGATCCAATCTACCGCCCTTTGTGGTGGTTTTCGCAAGTTCAGGGCATCGGCAAGCCCATCAAACCACCCAACCGCCAATTCAAGTTGTGCATTTGTAAGAGGTGTAGTTTTCACCCTTGTGACAAACACTGCTAATCTGTTGATGTCTGTTCCAACAGCCTTCCTCCCCAGAGCACTTGCCTCAACCAGCGTTGTTCCTCCGCCCATAAATGGATCGTAGACAAAATCGCCTGGCCGGGTGAACGCTTCAATCGCCGCACGCACAAACCACGGAGAAAAACGAGCAGGATAGCGGTAATATTCATGCGTCAAACCGCTCACCGGTCTACGATCTTGTGCAGCTTCAGCCAGCCTAGCGATACCGGTATCTGCAATGGATATCATCTGCCTCTTTACCATGTCTCAACCAGCCTCATACCCGGCCTATTTTATAGTTGAATATGCAGGATCAACCCGTCGCATAGCGTGATATAATTTCCTCTGTATGAAAACTAGACCCTTTCCTGTTCCTTCTTCTCAAAATATTCCTTTGCCTTCTTGTAAATATCCTCTACACTCATTCCCTCAAACAGTTCCTCTTGAAGTTTCAAATAGTCTCTCTTTTCATAGGTAATCTGGGACAGGAACCTTATAGCATCGACCTCACCGAGGTTCTTAAATAAAACACTCAGCCCTTTTTTACGTATTTCAAAATCGCTTGCCATTTCAGCCATAATATCAACTACCTTACCGACTTCTATCAGCCTTTTGGTTATCGCTATATCTTCCTTGCTCAGCTTAACTTCTCCTGATGGATGCTTAGCGTCGAGAGAAAGCTTACAGGGGATCAGATGCTTATGTCAAGCAAGAAGTATTCCACTTCGTCTCCCTCTGAACACCTTCTATTCCCGTCACGGCACTGCGGACTACCTTATGTAACTTTGCAAATCTAGCCCCTATCAACTTTTTCTCCCTTTACCGCCGGCAGTACCCATGGTAACAGGGGGGGCATTGGGGATCTCCCATCCAGGAAGAATAAGGCCGGGCCAGGGGCCGTGGATTTTATCGATATACGGCAGGGGTTGCTCTTACCACAGCAGTTCTCTAAAATCGGTTATCGCCGGGAAATGCCTTGATACAGAGGGCTCCTTCCTTGAATTCGCCCCGGTTTTATAGACCACGTATCCTATCCCGAATTCCTGGGCCGTCTTCAGTATCCGTTCCGTGTCATCAACGAACAGGGTGTCCTGCTTATCAAAGGCCAATTTTTCATACAGCCGGTACCAGAATCTCAGATCTTCCTTGGGGTATCCTATCTCAAAAGAGGTGATGCAGGCATCAAAATATCCGCCCAACCTGGTCTTTTTCATCTTTAAATCCAGCACCTTGTAGTGGGCATCGGTAACCAGAAAGACTTTTCTTTCAGAGCCTTTCAGCTTCCTGAGAAAGGCCTCGACATGGGGATGGACCTCGATGAGATGTTTGATCTGTTCTTTCAGCGCCGGAATGTCCAGGTCAAGCTCTTCCGACCAGAAGTCCACGTCTGCCCAGTTGAGCGTGCCCTTATGATGACCGTATCTCTTCGTCAGCTTATCCACGGCCCGGCCAAAGGTTATGCCATGTCTTTCCGCATATTTCTCGGGCACCAGATGCCCCCAGAAATAGTCGTCAAAATATAAATCCAGCAACGTCCCATCCATGTCCAGGAGGACATACTTTATGCGCCTCCCTGCCAGCAGCCCCTTCTCTAAAACCGGCCCTTCCGAAGATTCCATACCGGCCTCGGCCGGATAGGTCGTGCCCTTCATACGTTATCCTTCAGGTAAAAAGATAAAAGCGCGTTAACCGCCTGATTTTGCGTGGTGGATGCTGGCTTATTTCGTAAATCTTCTTCAAATTGTGTCTGTAATGCGAAAAGGTATAAGATCAGAAAAGGCCGGAACCCGGTCAGGTCGCCCCTCTGCGGATGTCAAACCACCCTCTCCCCGGTTCTTATCACTTCTGCGGCCAAAGGATTATCTTCGTTAAACTCATCCACCAGATACGGATGGGGTTCGATATTGAAATCTATCTCGCGGGCTATTTTCATAAGGAGAAACTTGAAATCAAAACTGTCCCCTATGAACTGCCTCGTCAGGAGAGCCACATCTATGTCACTCCATTCCGTGGCCATGCCTTTGGCATATGAACCGAACAGATAAGCAGCAAGGATATCAACGTCTCTTTTTCTCAGCTCTTCAACGTATCTTTCTATGGACTCGTATATCAATTTTTTATCTTTTCTCTTAGCCAAGCTGCCAACTCCTTTATTTTCTCGAGATTTTTCTCTGCAAACTCTCTTGTGCATTTTTTGTAAAAATCCCTTTTATAGTCTTCATATCGCGTCTCAATATTAAAAAGGGTAATATATTGCAAGGAGTCCTTCTGGGCTTCTGACAGGTCTAACCCGGCTTTAATGGCGAGCTTGTAAAGATCATGTGTTCTGGGGATTTCTCTTCCTACTGTTTTCACATAATATGCCTTTAATAGTTTCTCGATAACCAGGTGTCCGACGAATAACGCCCACATATATTCCCCGGCATTAAACATGGCTTGCATGGATCGATAATTGTCATCAGATGAATCAAGCCAGAATTGTGTGAGTTCTTTTTTGCTCACCGAAAGTTCCTTCGCTATTCAGTCATGAGAACAAAACATTATATAAAAAGCGTTTATATCCAACCCATGGTTCAGATGGTAAGGGAATGGCAGGGTAATGTCAAGAACGATCAGACAAATTAGTGTCATCTGTTAGTTCTTATCTGTTCCTGTATTTCTCACCTTGTTGTACCATCGGCAGTACCCATGGTAACAGAAAAAAAGCCGGGCAGGCCGCAAAAAAGGTCAGGAGAAAAAACGGGGCGTAACCGAGGCGCGCGGCGCCAAAACCGCTCAGCGCCCCGGCTATCACCCGGCTGAAGCCGAATATGGTGCTGAAAAAGGCGTAATGGGTGGCGCTGAATCTTTTATCGCAAAGCCTCATCAGGAAGGCCAGAAAGGCGGCAGTGCCCAGCCCGCCGGTAAAACTCTCCACCAGTGACGCCCCATAGACGGCAAACTTGCTGCCGGTGGCCAAGGCCGCATAGGCATAACCCAGGTTGGAAACAGCCTGTAATGCCCCGAGCGCCCAGATGGCCCGGCCGATCCCCCACAGGGTAGTCAGCCACCCGCCCATAATCGAACCAACTATGCTGGCGATAGGCGCTAACGTCCCGGAAATAAGGCCGATCTCTATCCGGGTGAACCCCCGGTCCACCCAGAAAGGGCTGATCATCGGCCCCATCATGGCGTCTCCGACCTTAAAGAGCAGGATAAAAAGCGCCAGAACGAAAAAATTCGGTCTGTTCAGGATGCCCCGTAAGGGCAATGTCCAGGAATCGATTATCCCTGCCTGCCCGGCCGGATGTGCCCTTTCACGTTCCTGATGACAACCGGGCCAGAAAAATACCAAGGCCGCTACCGCCGCCATAAGTATGAAAAGGCCGATAAACGCCCCATCCCAGCCGATAAAGGCGCTCACGGCCACGACACCGCCGCCGGAGAGGATAAGCGCAACACGATAGGCGCCGCTCCGGATACCATTGGCCACCCCCAGTTCCCCTTCTTCCAGGATGTCAATGGTATAGGCATCTATGGCTATGTCTTGCGTGGCCGCGGCCAGGGCCATAACCCCCATAACCGCCCACAGAAAAATGCCGGGTTGAGCGGGGTCAATCTGCCGGAGGGCCAGGACAGCGAGACCGATAGTCATCTGGGCGGGCACCATCCAGTAGTGTCTCTTTCCGAAACGATCCACCAGGGGGGCCCACAGGAGCTTCAGACTCCAGGCCAGGCCTACCAGGCTGAGCAATCCGATATTCTCCAGGCTCATTTGGTTGGAACGAAAATAGACCGAGAGGGCGTTATTGATAAGGCCGAAAGGGACGCCTTCGGCAAAATAAAGGAGGCTGATTACCGCCAGTTTACGGCCGGATAGGCCTATGATGTCTTGCAGCCGCATCTCAAATCCGAAATTGATCGGGGAGTAGAAAGGCAAACCCCGTTGCCTTTCTACTCCTTTGCCGGAGAGGGCTTGTCAGAGGAGGGCTTATCAGATGTATTTTCCTTGGGACTTGCATTGCCGGCATTATGCCCGGCATAGTCGGTTACATACCAGCCGCTTCCCTTTAAATGGAAAGAGCTGCAAGAGATCACCTTCTTTAGCCGGCCGGAGCAATGGGGGCAGACAGCCAGAGAGGCATCGGAAAGTTTCTGCCAGGCCTCGGTGACCTTACCACAGGATTGGCATTGATACTCGTAAATAGGCACTCTGTTCACACCTCCTTAACATCGTGTGCTATACAATGATGTTGATAACATTTTAAAACCGGTTCCAGCCCGGATATACGTACCTTTCGCAAAATATCAAACGTAATCTGGTGCACCCTCTTTTCTTCACCCGCCTTCTCTTCTCCCGAGGCATAAAAACTGTGCAGGAAACGCCTGAAACGGGCGATATGCACCAGTTCGTGGGTGACGACATAGAGGACTAAAGGGAAAAGGGCGACCGCTTTCTCCCTGTCCAGGGCATTGAGTATCTCATGATCGTGCAGACAGATCTTGTAATACTCATACCACCCTATCCCGGAAGGAGACCTGGAGGGGTCCTGCCGGTATCGCATCACCTGGGCGAAGACACCGGAAACTATCTCTTCCTCTGCCAGGTCCTTGCGTGTCCTGACATCATAAGGGGCCGCCTTCCAGTCCGTGGTAGAGAACTTAAAAAAATCACTGGCTATATCTTCAGCCAGGCTGACGGCCTCATCCACGACATGTAAATGGCTCTGACTAAAATAGACCGGTTTCATGCAATTATATTAATTACTAATCGATCCCCTGTCAATCTTTCCGGCGTCACGCCCTCTGGGATAAGAACCCAGCCATTTGAAATAAGAACATTCCCGGGCCATCTTTTCCATCGCCTTTTGTACCGGTTCGTCGCTATAGTGGCCCCCCAGGTCAACAAAGAAGAGATACTGCCATGGTTCTCCCTTCTTGGGACGGGACTCTATCTTACTCATATTTATATTGCGCTCAGATAATACACGTAAAATCTCCACGAGTGAGCCCGGCCGGTCCGACACGCCAAAGAGGACCGAGGTCTTATCCCGGCCTGACGGCGGCATACTCTGCCTGGAAAGGACCACAAAACGCGTGGTATTGCCCACATAGTCTTCAATCCGCCGGGCCGCTGTCTGCAGTTTGTACAGCCTGGCCGCTATATCCGGGGCGATGGCCGCCGCGTCACGATCTTCAGCCGCCTGTTGGGCCGCCGCCGCCGTGCTGGAAACCTCCTTAAGAGGGATCGACGGCATATTATCGCGCAACCACTGCCGGCATTGAGCCAACGGCTGGGGATGCGAATATATAACTTTTATATCGGCAATCTGTCCGGACTGGTTGACCAGATCAAGCTGAACCTCCTGATAGACCTCACCGCAGATCCTCAGGTCATACTTATACAGGGCATCCAATGTCAGGTTAACCGTGCCCTCGGTCGAATTTTCAATAGGCACGATACCATACTGGCACCTGTCTCTGGCCACTTCTGTAAAAACTTCTTCAATGGACATGGCGGGGTGGAAACGATGCTCTTTGCCGAAATACTTCAAGGCCGCCAGATAACTGAAAGTGCCCCGTGGCCCCAGATAAGCTACTGTTTCCTTTTGCTGAACGGAACGACAGGCAAAAAAGATCTCTTGAAAGATGGAAACCAGGCTCTTCTCCGGAAACGTGCCGTTATTAAGCCCGGTAACCCGCTCTAAAATATCCTGCTCGCGCTTCGAGTCATAGAAGTTGAGAGACTCTTTTAATTTTAAACGGCCTATTTGAAAGGCGAGCCTGGCCCTTTTACCGAGCAGATCGACAATCCTGGTGTCAAGCTTGTCGATTTCTGCCCTGATGTCCTCTATGGTCTTTTGCTTCTTGATAGGTCTTTCCCTGGCGGAGAATGAAAAATGGTGCCGAAGCGGGGACTCGAACCCCGACGGGCGTACACCCACTAGACCCTGAACCTAGCGCGTCTACCAGTTCCGCCACTTCGGCACCGGATTAATGATTGCCTTTTACACGTGCTTTATTTATATTTAAAAGCTCCTGTTGTCAAGTCTTATCGAGGCGAAGGCGAAAGCAAATATGGAAGCAATCAGGGGCATAGATAACATAAACCGCCGCTTTGTCCATCCGGCGGTCACCATCGGCAATTTCGACGGGGTTCATCTGGGGCATCAACTCCTCTTTAAGAAGGTAAAAGAGCAGGCCGAAGCCACGGGCGGGGAAAGCGTGGTAATCACCTTTGACCCGCATCCGGTTGCCGTACTCCGGCCACAGATCGGTTTAAAATTGATCTCCAAGTGCAGCAAGAAGCTGGAACTGATAGAAAAGGCCGGGGTGGACGTGCTTATATGCATCAAATTTACACGCGACTTTGCCGACACCACGGCCGAGGAGTTTGTAGATGATATTCTGTGGAAAAAGATAGGCGTAAAGAATCTCATGGTGGGATATGACTACTCCTTTGGCCGGAATCGCCAGGGTAATATCGAGTTCCTCAGGGAAAAAGGCAGGAAACTGGGTTTCTCGGTAACCGTGGTCGAACCCCTCTACGTCGATGATGTCATCGTAAGCAGCACCAAGGTACGTGAGTTAATTGTGGCCGGTGATATGGTGCAGGTACGGAGACTTCTCGGCCGGCCGTATCAGATGACCGGCAAGGTCCTGGTGGGCAAACGCAGGGGCGGGCCGGTACTTGGTTTTCCCACTGCCAATATCGAACTGGCTGAAGACGAACTATGCCCCAGGCTGGGTGTCTATGCCACCCAGGTCATCTATAAGGGCAAGGCCCATGACGGCGTGATGAACATCGGTTATAACCCTACCTTCGGCGATGAGCATATCTCGGCGGAGGTGCACGTCTTTGACTTTTCGGAAGACATCTACGGACAGGAAATAGAGGTAAACCTGATCGAACGCCTGCGGGATGAGAAAAAATTCGCCAACCCTGAGGAGCTTATCGCTCAGATCAAAAAAGACATACAAAAAGCCAACGAAATCTTAAAACAAGAAAAATCGTAACACATTAGGTGGTTAAAACCGTCCTACATTCAGAAAAGGCTATTAATCTGGAACTCACGAACTCATGAAAGAACAGAGCAACCAGAGGCCGAACTGTTGAAAATCAATTTCTCAAAAATACTTTCCTGATTTCCTGAGTTCCTGATTCAAACGTCTTCCTGAATTCTTTCAAGCCCTCTCCTTCCTGATTTCCTGATTTGATATGTTTCTTTGCACTTTTTATCATGCATTTTCAAAACGCTAAATTGTTACAACAATCTATTAATACTCACAAACTACCGGGCACTTGATGAGATCAGAGGCCAGGAGCACCCGTCTGGCCTGCTCCACTTTCTTTTCCGGGAGCGGCTTAAAATCTACCCTTTCCAGCCATTCCAGGGCCTGAGCCTTGGAAGGAATGGCCTCCAGCCCCTTGCCGATCACCTTTCCCGTAACCGTATCCAGCAGTTCACCTTCCTCTCCATTGGTCGCCACAGAAAACGGTATCTGATAGCTGTCCAGGAGCCGGGCCATAGATAATACCTCCATCTCCCGTGAGACTACAGAGCCGGGGGAACATTTGATGGCTATAAGCCTCTTATCCCGGAGACGAATCACAATGTCCAGGACCGACGCCACCCTTTTCTCTCCGATAACCACCTCCACGATCTGCCCCAATTCCAGGTCTTCCGGGGCGTAACCTTTATCCTCGCGCAGGAACCTCTCTACCTTCTCGCGGATGTTATGTCTGGTTTCTTCAGGAATCATACATTGTTATCCCGCAAGACTTGAGACCTGACAAGGCTTACCGCTACAATTATCCATGCCCTTCCCCTAAAAATCCACGGAAAACAGATTTCTCTCTCCCCCCTGAACGGCATCAGGGCGTCCTTTTTTCTATCTTTTTATAAACTTCTTTCCGGTGGATGATCCCGAATATCCGGATTTCGCTATTCACTACTTTAAAGACTACCCTGTAATCTCCTACCCTGAGTTTCCAGTAGCCTTTAAGAGTTTTTCTTAAAGGCTCCCCGTATTCATGGGGAGCAGTCATAAGGCGGGTTTCTATGGCGTTTTTAATGCGTTTTCTTAACCTTTCCTTCAGAGCGGGGATATAGATCTCTTTGACGTCAGGATGGTATCGGAGTTCAAAGAGCAACCTACCAGACCTCCTCGTGCTTCAGAGATTTCTCTTTTACAAAGGTCTCTTCCCTGGCTTGCGCAAAACGCGATAAAGCAATGTCTTCCTCGATTTCCAGGGCCTCCTTTATCAAATCACGCACCTTCATGGATAGCGAAACGCCGTCTCTCTTCGCCAGGCGTTCAATGTTATGATAAAGGGGCTTTTCGAGAGCGACGTTGATCCTTGGATTTTTTGTGGGCATAATTTTCGCCTCCGGTAAATAATGGTGTGCCACTTATACTACACTGATTAAACGCGTTTTTAAAGCAAAAAATGCGGCGATCTCTCAAGCGATTAAGGCTGACTCTCTTTGGAGCCATGTTTGTCATCGTGAAACAGAAAAGAAAGGAGTAAATATCGTTGGAGGCGTTTTCTTGCGCACAGCGGTTTTGGCGGGCACAGCCCACCCTACCTGGCTATACTTGTTCAAACTATCCCGGTAATAACCCCGGAATCGTTCGGGCCCTGGAAAGCAGTGCGCCGGATTTCCCTCACACCGGCCCCGGCCAACATATCCATGATCTGTTTTTCCGAATAAGACTGCCCCCGGGCCGTGCCCAGAAGCATGTTTAGAGAAAAAAGCGCCGGGAAAAGCGGCCCGTCCATAGTATTGTTTAAAATGAAATCGTGAATGATAATCATGCCGCCCGGCTCCAGGGCGGAAACAGCCTTCCGGATAGTCCGCCCCGCGTCTTCCGGCCCTTCCCCGTGGAGAATATGAGAAAGCCAGGCCACATCATAGACCCCTTCGACACCTTCTTCCAGGTAGTCGCCATTCATGAAGTCTATACGGTCGCTCAGGCCGAATCTTTCAATAGTCTTTTCTGCAAACGGTCTGGTAGTAGGGAGGTCATAAACCGTGGCCTTGAGCCGGGGATTGTTAAGGCAAAAATGGATGGCATAGGTCCCTGGCCCGCCGCCCAGATCGAGGAGGTGTCTGCGGCCGGAGAGATCTATCTCAGTGACCAGCCTGGGGGCCAGATGCATGGCCAAGTTGAACATGCCCATAAGGAAGCTCTCCCGCCATTCCTCATTACTGTAGGACGCCCTTTTTCGCACCGGCTTACCGGTCTTAACGGCCTGGTCCAACTGAGACCATGAATCCACCAGATGATGATGGTGCATAATCATGTGACCGATATACTCAGGAGAGGCCTTGGAGAGGAAAGACAGGCCGGCGGACGTGTTAGAATACTTATCATCTGCTCTTATCAGCAGATTCATGGCAACAAGGGCATTGAGGAGCATGGTTACCCCTCTTTCATCCCCGTTCAGCTTCCGGGCGACCTCCCCGCCGCTAAGCCGTTCAGCGCCTATCACGGTAAACACGCCGAGCTTGACCGCGGCATGAAGGGTACAGGTCTTCCAGTAACTTCCGGATACTTCCAGCAGCTTGCCCGGATTCCATTCCGGCCTGTCCATATCAGGACCCCCTCCTGTCTTTTGGTCTCTATCAACCAGCCAATTAAAAAGGGGCTTGCAAAATTATGCAAGCCCCTTTTCTCTCATTGGCGCGCCCAGCAGGAATCGAACCTGCGACCTACGGATTCGTAGTCCGTCGCTCTATCCGCTGAGCCATGGGCGCAAGTTATCGGGTGGGATGTATTCTTAACCTCTTTGCCCTTTTTTGTCAAAGACAAATTACCCCCGTTCCGGCAAACAGGTAGATATGGTTTCAGTTAGGGCCGCCTGTTTTTTTCTTATCGTATTGATCCTCAATACGGCATGACCGGCTCACTCAGGTCTTGATGCCGAACCTGGGTAGAATCCACTTATTCAAGGCAAACCAGACAAAGATTATCAACAGAACCGTCAAAAAGAATCTCATAATGTACCCCCGCAACTTTAATAAAATCTCCCCTGCCCCCTCTTTGCCAAAGAGGGGAAACAATGTTCCCTCCTTCTCACAAAAGAGGCTGGGGGTATTTAGTTTCCATCCGAAAACTCCGGTTTTCTGGATGAAGCGGTCAGCAGTCAGCTATCAGCTTAAGATGTTATTTGTCTTATTTTTTTGCTGACGGCTGAAAGCTGATCGCTGAGAGCTTTCATTCGGAAACGGTGGTTTCCAGATGAACATAATTTAGCATCTATTTTATTATAAAGCTACACTGATGGACAAAATCATAACCCATTTTATGGCATGTCATGAAAATCTTCCTCTCTGTCGATAAGTATAAAAGCGATCGGCCAAATGGAGATAAACAAAATGGACTGGGGATTTTTACAACCATTAAAAGAACTCTGGCCTCAGCAGTTGCCCGAATTTCTGGACAAAATTGACTGGCAGGCGCTATTCCATAATCCTTATTTTATCGGCCTGGCGGTCATTGTCCTGGCATATGCAGTGTACAAACGAATGTATAAATTTCTGGCCTTGGTCTTTTGCAGCGGCGCTTTCTACTATGCCTCACGTTATGTCGCAACCGGCGGCGAAGATGTTGTTCCTCTAAAAAATATTATTTCCTTTATCGGCCTGTCTATTGTTATAATAGCCGTCGCCGTCTATTTTTTCTTTATCCGCCCCGAATAAATGAACAAGAATCTTGATGATATCTTCCGAAGGATGTTCGCAGCCTTCGGCCCGCAGCACTGGTGGCCGGGCGAAAGCCCTTTTGAAGTGATGGTCGGCGCCGTTCTGACGCAAAACACCAATTGGGGAAATGTCGAGCGGGCCATAGGCCGTCTAAAGCAGGAAGGGATTCTCTCACCCCGGGCTATCTACGAAATCCCTCTATCGCTGTTATCTTCGTATATCCAGTCTGCCGGCTATTACAATATCAAGGCCGGACGTCTGAAAAACCTCATCTCTTTTTTTGTGGAGAAATACGAGGCGGACACAGAGAAGATGTTTGCAGAAGATATGGAGACCTTGAGACAAAAACTGCTGGCCATAAAAGGCATCGGCCCGGAAACGGCCGACAGCATACTCCTCTACGCCGGACACAAGCCCACGTTCGTGGTAGATGCCTACACCCAAAGGGTAATATCCCGCCATTTATTAATAGCGGAAGATGCCGATTATGAGGAGATTCGGGCCCTTTTTATGGATCGCCTCCCCCCCGACGCCGCCCTTTTCAACGAATTTCACGCCCTCTTTGTAAAACTGGGCAAGACTTACTGCAAAAAGAAGTCCCCTCTCTGTCAGGACTGCCCCCTGAATGGATTATGAAGCATGATCGTTTCATCCCGTCCGGGCCCCAAAGAGACGATCATAATCCTGGTCCCCGTCAGTTCTTCTATACGGCTCAGGTAACCTTTAGTGGCTTTAGGCAGATCTTCGAGACAGCGGATTCCTGTCAGTTCTTCCGGCCAACCCTTAAGCTCTTCATACACGGGATTAACGTTTTCCATAAGGTCGATGCGTGACGGACGGTGCCTTATGGGTTGCCCCTCGCTCAGGTAATGCGTGGCTATCTTCAGCGTGGGGATACCGGTCAGGACATCGAGTTTGGTAATAGCCAGGCCGCTCAGGCCGCTCAACCGGACAGAATCGGAGACCAGCACCGCATCCAGCCAACCGCATCGCCGCTTTCGCCCGGTAGTAGCCCCAAACTCCGCCCCCCTCTGTTGAATCCGGTCCCCTGTTGCATCCTCCAGCTCAGTAGGGAATGGGCCGCTTCCGACGCGGGTAGTATATGCCTTGCAGATGCCGATAACCGCATCGATGCGCGTCGGCCCGATGCCGGCGCCACAGCAGGCCCCGCCCGCTATGGTGTTGGAAGAAGTGACGAAGGGATACGTGCCGTGGTCAATATCCAGGTGCGCCCCCTGTGCCCCTTCAAAAAGGATATGTTTTTGGGCCTTTACCGCCTCGTCCAGGATAATGGAAACATTGGCCGCATAGGGGGCCAGCCTCCCGGCATAAGTCATATATTCATTATATATGTCCTCAATATCCATGGAGTTAAGGCCAAGGTACTTTTCCATATAAAAATTCTTCTCTCTCAGAACCTCCGAGAGCTTGGCCCGAAAGGTCGGGCCGTGCAGGATGTCCCCCACCTTGATCCCGCGCCGGGCGATCTTGTCTTCATAACAGGGGCCGATACCCCGGCCGGTCGTGCCTATCTTTTTGCCGCCGGTAAGGCCTTCCCGGCCCTGATCGATAGCCCGGTGATAAGGCATAATAAGATGAGCAGTTTCGCTGAGTAAAAGGCGTCCCGGCTTGATCGGGTGTCCTTTGGCATGCAAACTATCCAACTCGGCCAGGAGGACGGTCGGATCAATCACAACGCCGTTGCCGATAAGGCACTTTTTTTGGGGATGAAGAATCCCCGACGGGATCAGGTGAAAAATAAATTTCTCGTCTCCCACTACAATGGTATGGCCGGCATTATTACCCCCCTGAAAGCGCACAATAATATCCGCATATTCGGTAAGGAGATCGACGATCTTCCCCTTGCCTTCGTCTCCCCATTGTGTGCCGACAACAATTACATTAGCCATGCAAATCCCCCATATCCGGTCTGAAAGAGTGTTTAAAGCAAACCAGGTTAGGACTGTAATTTACAGAAGGGAAAATGTCAATTTGTAATTGTGGCTTGGTGAGCCGGAGGCGGTTGACTTTTTCATGACAGACGTTTAATATCCGTTAATACTTAATAATGCTTTTTAAAGGGGTTTCTCCATGCCTGATGGGAGTATCATCCAGATAATCCGCGATGCCGGCCTGATGGTAAAGTTTATTTTGTTGCTGCTGTGCGCCATGTCCGTTGTTACCTGGGCAATTGTCTATAAAAAATTTCTCCTCCTGCGCCACACCAGGCAGGAATCAAATATTTTTCTGGAAACGTTCTGGAAAAGCCGCACGCTGGCAGATGCCTATATTAATACCAAAAATCTTAAAAATTCGTCCATCGCCGAGGTCTTTCGTGTCGGATATGGGGAGTTACTGAAGTTTGGAAAGCCGGGCAGTGATCTCGAGGTAAAGAACCTGGAAATAAAAAAAATCAGCGCCGGGGGAAACATAGCCTGCATGGAAAACATAGAGCGCGCCCTTCATAAGGCTATTAGTAATGAAATAAGCAGACTCAGCAAGGTACTTTCTTTTCTGGCGACTACCGGCAGCACGGCCCCTTTTATCGGTCTGTTCGGCACGGTATGGGGGATTATGTCTGCCTTCCGCAGCATAGGATTGCGCGGCTCTGCCAATCTGGCCACCGTTGCCCCTGGAATCTCGGAAGCCCTGATTGCCACGGCCGCCGGCCTGGCCGCAGCCATACCGGCTGTTATAGCCTTTAACTATTACGTTAATATCATCCGTAAGATAGAATCGGATATGCAAAGTTTTGCCAATGACTTTTCAAATCTTGTAGAAAGGGAATACATACACCGCCCGGCGGGCAGGAGCGGAGCTGCCAAGGGTTCTAAAAAGGAGGATTAATGGTATGGAGCTAGGCGGTAACGACAAAAGACTCCTTTCAGAAATTAACGTAACCCCTTTTGTAGATGTAATGCTTGTACTCCTGATAATTTTTATGGTGACCGCGCCTATGATGATTCAGGGCATGGACGTGGAATTGCCAAAGACCACCGCGCGGGCTATAGACAATAAAGAGGAAAACATAGTTATAACCATCGATAGACATAAAGTTATCTTTGTTAATAATGCCCGGATACCACAGCCTCAAATTAAGAAGTACATGCAGCATCTTAAGGAGACGGCAACAGGCCGCGAGGTACTGCTCAGGGCCGACCGGTCTGTCCCCTATGGCCTCGTGGTGGAGATTATGGCCCAAATAAGGATGGCGGGCATTGAAAAACTGGGTATGGTGACAGAGCCTTTAGAAGAAAAAAAATGAATCCCTGGTCAATATGTGACGATAGAACCTCGCCGCGGGAATGGACTTACCCGCTGATCTTCTCTCTGGTTTTGCATCTCCTTATTTTCCTGCTGGCCGTGCTTCCTCTAACTCTTTTCCCGCGACGTTACCATCTGACGCCTGTTTACAGCGTACGCCTGGTTGGCGCTCCCTTGTCGGCCAGGTACCCCGTTCAGTCTGAATCCGTGAGCGCCAAGGATACAGGCGTTGAGGCTGCGGGGGAAAAGGTTGTCAATAAGAAGATATTGGCCAACGAGAAGTTATCGCGACAATATGAAGAAAAGATAAAGTCCCTGGCCTTAAAACGCGAAAGCGGGCAGAGAAAAGAGAGACAACGTGAAGAATATCTTAAAACCGCCCTGGACAGGTTAAGAAAGCAGGCCGGACAGCAGGGCTCTCCGGGCATAAAAAAAGCGCTGGCCGGTATTCGGGAAAAGATCGGCCGGGAGGGCGGAGCAATTGAGGCGCGGACGCCGGTCGCCAGTGGCAGTGGACAGGCCGGGGCATCCATTTTGAATATATACCTGGGGCTGGTTTGGGATAAAATAAGCAGCAACTGGGTGATTCCGCCAAATCTGTTAAGATATAAAAATCTGGAGACGATCGTCGTGGTGCGTATTTATAAGAACGGGGGCATCGGAAGCGTCTGGCTGGAAAAGAGTTCCGGGGATACCTACCTGGATAATTCTGCTATTCGTGCGGTGCACCTCTCCGGCCCGTTTTCACCTTTACCGCCGGAGATAGGAGAATCGGTTCTGGAGATAGGCATCCGGTTTCGTCCAAGTGATCGGGGATAATCTGCATGGCACATAAACTTAAATATCTTATAGCCCTTATGCTCGCCGGATGGTTATTGGCCGCGGGCCATGCCTGCGCGAGGGTTTACATAGACATCACATCGGGTCAAACCCGGAAAATCTCTATCGCAGTCCCTTATTTTCGTCCGCCGGCCGGGGCGACGGGCAGCCTGGAGGCAGGTAAAAAATTCTCTGATACCCTTACTCATGCCCTTGTCTTTCACGGCATCTTTACCGCCATTGATCCGGACATTTACGGCGGCAGTGATACCTCAGATTGGAGCGCCCTGGGAGCGGAGTTTGTTATTAAAGGCAACTTCAAAAGCGCCGGCGACCGCCTGGCGCTTGAAATGGTGCTGATCGATGTGGCGGAAGGCAAAATAGCCGTTGGTCGCCGCTACGAAGGGGAAATGATAAATTATCGGGCCATGCTCCATCGCTTCTGTGATCTGGTTATTCAGGTACTGACCGGCGAACCCGGCGTAAGCCAGTCTAAAATAGCCTTTGTATGGGCCAGGGACGGCCATAAAGAAATATATGTGGCCGACTTTGATGGAGAGAACGCGCGCCGCATTACCTCGGAACATTCTATCGTCCTTTCTCCGAAGTTTTCTCCTGATGGGGAGGAGATAGTTTACACCTCTTACCGGGAGGGAAGGCCGATCCTTTACATCAAAAATATCTATACCGGAAAAAGCCGGAGGCTGGCAAGTTTCAAGGGGATCAATGTCTCTCCGGCATGGTCTCCGGACGGCAAGTTCCTGGCGGTTGCGCTGACAAAGGACGGAAGCAATTCGCAACTTTATCTTATCGATCGTCAAGGCAGTATTATCCGGCGTCTGACCAATAACTGGGGAATAAACGTCTCCCCCACCTGGTCACCGGATGGTAAACAATTGGCCTATGTCTCCGATTCCTCAGGCGCGCCACAGATATACATCCTTGACCTGCAAAGCATGCATGCGCGCCGCTTGACCTTTGCCGGGGCTTATAATACGGCTCCGGACTGGTCACCCCGCGGTGATTGCATAGTTTACAACGGCATGAAAGGCCGGGATTTTGACATCTATACCATTGATGTCCAAAACGGCAGTGTGACACAATTGACCAATGACGCCGGGAGTAACGAATGTCCCTTCTGGTCGCCGGACAGCCGGCAGATAGTCTTCAGCTCCACCCGGTCCGGGCAGCCGCAGCTTTTTGTCATGTTTTCCGACGGCAGCGGCCAGCGCAGGATTATAAACAGCGCGCGCCCGGGCGCATCTGCGCTCGGCGCGCAGACACAACCTTGCTGGTCACGCCGGCTTAACTGAAAGGGGTACAACATTATGAAACGGTTCGCTTTTGTCTTTACGGGTATGATTATGCTCCTGAGCGCCTGCGCCGTGCAGGAAGATGTCCTCATATTAAATGACAAGATCAATGTCTTGAGCAGGCAGACAGGCGAAGTCTATAAAGAGATCAGCAGCCTGCAAGAGCAGGTTTCCAAGATGAAGGAAGGGCTGAGAAGCATGGACACAGTCAAGTCTGTGGAAGTTATAAGCAAGAAACAGGCCGATATGGGGATACAGCTTGAGGATATCAAGATGGAGATGATGCGCCTGCAGGACAAGATGGAGCGGCAGGAAAATCGCTGGCAGGAGTTAACAGGCCGGAGCGAGGCGGAAGATAAGGTCTTGGCCGAAAAGATGCAAAAACTCTCTGACCAGATAAACAGTCTTCAGGCCAGGATAGGCGTTCTGGAGAAAAATGTTTCACATGAGGATAAGTCTGCCGGTAAAGAGGTAAAAAGCGATACACCGGTCGCAGATGCGCCCGGGCGCGCAGTGACCGGGCAGGCGGTTACCATAGAAAAGACAAAGATAAAAGCCCGGAAATCGGCAAAGGAAGATTATGATGAGGCCTACAAGCTTTATAAAGAAAATGCGTACAGACAGGCTATAGAGAAATTCAGGACTTTTTTAAAGGAATACCCTGATTCTGAATTGGCCGGCAATGCCGGGTACTGGCTTGGAGAATGTTATTACCAGCAGGAGCGCTACGAAGAGGCTATCCTGGAATATGAAAAGGTCGTCCGTGAACATAAAGGGACTAAGGTTCCCGCCGCCCTACTGAAACAAGGGCTGGCCTTTCATCATCTCGGGGACACAAAAACGGCCAGGTTCCTCATGGAAAAATTGCTCGAAGAATATCCCAAGAGTGAACAGGCCGAGGCAGCGCGCGCCAATCTCAAGAAGTGGGGTAAGAAGTAAGGTAACTATTCCTGGCGGCTGAACAAGGCCCATAACCCATGATCCAAAAAGACCTGTACGACATCCTGGGGGTGAAACCCGAGGCCACGGATGAAGAGATCAAAAAGGCCTACCGCAAGCTGGCGCGCAAGCACCACCCGGATGTCAACCCCGGTGATAAAGAGGCAGAGGCAAAATTTAAAGAAATCAGCGAGGCCTACGATATCCTCAGCCGGCCGGAAAAAAAGGCCGAATATGACCGCCTGAGAAGCGCTGCTTCTTCCTATAGCTATACCTATCCGGGCGGAGAGAGGGTATTTGATTTCGGCCGGTTTACCTCGGAGTCCGGAGGGGGTTTCAGTTCTATCTTTGAAAATCTCTTTGGAGAAAAGGCTTCTTATCGCCCCCAACCAATGCGGGGGGATGATCTTTATACTGTTCTGGAAGTGGGATTCCGCGACGCAGTTTTTGGGACAAAAACCCAGGTTAGCCTGGCTCAAGAGGAGCCATGCAAGAAATGCGCAGGGAACGGCATTGATCCCTATAGCGGCGAGACATGTCCTGATTGCAAAGGGAGCGGGCAAAAAGCGAGCCGGAAAGGAGCGGTGCATGTAGTTACGACCTGCGGCCGTTGCGGCGGCAGGGGGCGTATCGGCACAAAGGGTTGCCCGGTTTGTCATGGGATGGGCATGGTGAGGACAGAGAAGCGCTTTGACGTGCACATACCTCAAGGAGTGGATAACGGCTCCAGGATCAGGCTGGCTGGTAAGGGATATCCCGGATATAATGGCGGCCCGCCAGGCGATCTTTACATCGAAATCAAGGTTAGACCCGATCCTGTATTCCGCCGTGAAGGGAATAATATCCAGGTTAAGACTACGGTTGATCTTTTCACGGCTGTCCTCGGAGGAAAGGTCTCTGTGGATACACTCTATGGGCGGGTAGAGATGACCGTGCCGCCCGGGACGCAAAACGGGCAGAGATTTCGGCTCAAAGGAAAGGGCGCGCCTCCGCTCAAAGGAGGGGCACGGGGGGATCAATTTGTCGAGATCGAGGTGGCTATCCCCCGCCGCCTGGATAGCCGTTCGGAGACCCTGTTCCGCGAGCTTAAAGAGAACATGGCGGTCAAAAAAGGGGACGGTAAATAAGAAATGCGCATTTATACTATAACCGAGGTAGCGAGACGGCTGGGGATTCGCACCCGCACCATACGTCTTTATGTGTGCGAAGGGCTCCTGCAGCCCGGGAAGGAGTCCGGCCGTTTCGTTTTTACAGAGAAAGATATGGAAGAATTGGCCAGGATTGTGCGCCTGCGTCAGGACCTGGATGTAAATACGGCCGGGATTGAGGTAATTCTTGATATGCGAAGAAAGATCCTCGCCCTTCAAAAACAGATAGAACACCTGACCGAAGGAATAGAAAAGGAGATACAGTCCAGACTTAAGGACTACTTAGCAGGATCCGCTAAACTACCTGCCCGGCCGTTTAGAAAAGATATAACCAAGATCACAGTGCAAGAAGAAAGTGATTGAACAGACTACTCCCCATCCTGCTCACCGCCTTTGTCACCGGTCTGGTCTTAAACCATCATCTGCCGTTTAAGGGTGGAATAAACTTTGCTCTGGGGGCCGTTTCCGCCCTTGTGGCCATCCTGTTTTATTCGAGTTATCTCGCCCCGGATAAGAGACCGGGAAAGGCATCCGCCGCAGGCCGGACATCTTCGAGCGGCCTCTTACTGTCCTGGTTGCTTTTTGTGTGTCTGGGTTATCTCCATGCCGGGGCCTTTTCACCGGAGCAAAATACGCCCCGGGACCTTTTGTCCCTGGCTGACGGGCGTAGTGTACGTCTGGCCGGCGTCCTGGAAAAAATGCCGGTCTTTTTACCGGACAGAACAGAATTGTTGATCAGGGCCGAACAATATCTTGGCCGGGAAGAAATACGGTCCGTAACCGGCCGCATTCTCGTGCGTCTAAAGGATAGACCGCCGGCCCGGCTTGCTTGCGGCGATCGAGTCTTATGGATGGGCAGTCTGCGCCCGGTAATTAACTTTAAGAATCCAGGGGGGTTTGACTTTGAGAAGCACATGGCCCTCAAAGATGTTTATGTTACCGGTTGGGTCTCTGACCCGCATCTTCTGACGGTTATTGGCAAGAGCGGCCCTTTCGAAGATACGCCTTGGCGTGCCTTCTCCGGCCTCATTGAAGGCGCCCGTTTGCATATCCAGAGCTTTCTGGATAACCATGCCACCCCGTTAGCGGCCTCCCTATACAAGGCCCTTCTCATCGGCGAGAGGGGCGGTATCCCCAAACCCGTACAGGAGGCGTTTACCCGTGCCGGGGTGACCCACATTCTGGCCATTTCCGGCCTGCACATGGGCATGGTGGCCGGGGTTACCTATGCCCTTGGCATGTGGCTGATAAAACTTTTCCCTTACCTGCTCCTGAGATTTCCGGCCTTCAAAATAGCCGCCTTGTTTTCTATCCCCATAGTCCTGTTTTATGGGGCCATGGCCGGCCTGTCTCCCCCTTCTACCCGGGCCATGGTCATGGTATCTGTGTTTCTGGCCGCTGTCCTACTGGGCCGGCAGTGGGATATTTACAATAACCTGGCCATAGCCATGTGGGCCATCCTGCTTTTTTCGCCCGCGGCGCTTTATGCCCCCTCCTTTCAGCTATCGTTTATCGCCGTATTCTCCATAGTCTTCTTCTACCCCCGCCGGCAGGATTGGCTTGACAGAAAAAGGGAGAACCCTTTGGCCAGGCTGCGTCCGCGGCC
Source organism: Desulfovibrionales bacterium (assembly GCA_028715605.1). Taxonomy (NCBI): domain Bacteria; kingdom Pseudomonadati; phylum Thermodesulfobacteriota; class Desulfovibrionia; order Desulfovibrionales; species Desulfovibrionales bacterium. The sequence continues at coordinate 4,912 of JAQURM010000002.1, read as the reverse complement.
TTCCCCGTTTGTGGATAAGCTATGGGGCCTGTTTTTGATATCGGCCATCGCTACCCTGGGTACGGCGCCGATCGTGGTCTATCACTTTCACCGGCTGTCTATTGTCGGCCTCTTATCCAACGTTATTGTGGTCCCCCTGGTAGGTATGCTGGCATTGCCTCTGGGACTTGTTTCCGTTGCTTTGTCACCCCTCTCCCTGAAACTGGCGGACATATTTCTGCAGGCAGGGTCTCTGAGCCTTACTGCAATGGTGAAGGTTATTGATTTTTTTGCGGCCTGTCCGTTTTCTTCTCTATGGGTAACACCGCCCTGCCTGTTTGAAATACTCCTTTTTTATGCGGGGGTCCTGTTCATTACTATGGCCTCCCGCCGCAAGGCATTCAGATGGTGCGGCCTGACCTGTCTATCCATAATTCTCGTGGTAAAAATGGTCGGCGCTTATCAGCAAAACCATTCTGATATGCTCAGGACCACCTTTCTGGATGTCGGTCAGGGGAATGCCGCGCTCGTGCAATTCCCCGGTGGAAAGAACATGATTATCGATGGAGGCGGGACCCTGAGCGGCCAGTTTGACATCGGCGAGCGGGTGATAGCGCCTTTTTTGAGGACGAAGGGGGTTTGGACTATAGACTACCTGGTGCTTACCCACCCTCATCCTGATCACATAGGCGGCCTTATCTTCTTGCTGGATAACTTTAAGGTCAAAGAGGTCTGGGCGAATGGAGACCGGGTAGAGACAGAGGCCTTTGTCCGCTGGCAACAAGCGGTCTCGCATAAAGGCATCCCTCACCGGGAATTTAAGATGGACAGCCACTACCCTTTTAATATCAATGGCGTTATGGTCGATGTCTATGGCCCGCCAAGGCACATCTGCGACCCGTCCGGAGATATGGCCACGACGGGCGGACAGGACGTCCTTCTTAACCGCCGTTCTCTGGTCCTCAGAATCAGTTATGGCCGCAGACACCTTCTTTTTCCCGGTGATATCGACGCATGCAGGGAGAATGAGCTGTCGCAAGAGGGTTATGCCCTTAAATCCGATGTCCTTCTTGCCCCCCATCACGGCAGCAATACATCAAATACGCCGGAGTTTATCCGGGCCGTGGCCCCCGATGCGGTCGTTTTCTCTGTGGGGCAGTTCAATCGCTTCTCTTTTCCCCACCCTGACGTAGTAGGAAGGTATATGGATAGGAGCTGCTCCATTTATCGGACAGACCGGGACGGGGCGATCACCTGCCTCACGGATGGCCATAATCTTCAAATCGAACCCTTCTCACGCTAAGGAACCTTTCTTATTAAAGTCCCGCCCCACTTTCCCGATAAGAAAGTTAAGGGGATTTATGAAATAAGTCAGCCTACTTTAAATGGGCATAGCAATTGTGACTCAGGGGAAATGAAACAGGATTTGGTAAGAGATACAGGAAGATACAGGCCCAGCAAAATTTTTTTGGGTATGCTTGTGAACTTGTGCACACGCATAATTACCCCAGAGGCGTCTATATATCCTTATCTTTGCGCCTTTGGGGTGAACAAACACGAAAGGAGGAGATGTGAATGAAAATTACAAGGCGTAATTTTTTAAAGGTATGCGGTGGTACCGCAGCAGCATGTGGGCTTTCCAGTTTGGGTATCCCGAATGTGGTGCAGGCCCTGGAGAAGGCCCTGGCAGGTAATCCTCCGGTGATATGGCTTCAGGGATCAGGTTGTACCGGCTGCTCTGTCTCCCTCCTTAATTCCGTAGAACCGGATATTGCCGCCGTCCTGCTCAAGATAATCAGTCTGAAATTTCATTCTACGGTAATGGCTGCCCAAGGCGAACTGGCCATGGATAAGATGTATAAAGTGGCGGAGGATTATGCCGGAAAGTTTTATCTGGTAGTGGAGGGTTCTATACCCACCAAGGAAGACGGACGGTTCTGTATGGTTGGCGAATGTCAAGGACATGAGATTACTATGTTAGATGCTACCATTGATATGGGTAAAAAGGCCGCGGCAACCCTGGCCTTTGGCACCTGCGCCTCTTTTGGCGGTATCCCGGCGGCCAAGCCCAATCCCACCGGAGCAAGACCGGTTACCGCTATCTTCAAGGAAAACGGGATAAAAACGCCGGTGGTTAATGTCCCTGGTTGTCCGCCGCATCCGGATTGGATGGTGGGAACTATTGCTTATGCACTGACCAAAGGCATCCCGCCCCTGGATGAATACAGACGCCCATTGCTGTTCTTCGGCAGTACTATCCATGATAACTGCCCCTATCTTAAGTATTACGAAGAGGGAAAGTTTGCCAGGTCCTATGGCGAAGAAGGTTGTCGCCTGAAGCTCGGCTGTAAGGGACCGGAGACCTACGCCGATTGCTGGCAGCGTCAGTGGAATAACAAGGTCAACTGGTGTGTGCGGAACGCCATCTGTATCGGCTGCGTACAGCCGAATTTCTGGGATGAGATGGCCCCGCTCTATGAACAGACCACAGGCTGAAGGGAGGGATAAGACATGGCTAAAAAGATAGTAATTGACCCGGTAACGCGGATTGAGGGCCACTTAAAAATAGAGGTCGAGGTCAAGGACGGAAAGGTAGTCGATGCCCACAGCACCGGCGCCCTCTTCCGGGGATTTGAGATAATCTTGAAAGACAGAGACCCGCGGGATGCCTCTCAGATCACACAGCGCATATGCGGCGTCTGCCCTACTTCTCATGCCAGCGCCTCGGTCAGGACCCTGGATTCTGCCTTTAAGGTGAAACCCCCAAAGAACGGCCGGGTGTTGCGCAATATTATTCTTGGCTCTGACTATGCATGGGATCATGTCCTTCATTTTTATCATCTGGCCGCCCTCGATTATGTCAAGGGGCCGGGAACCGAACCTTTTGTCCCCCGTTATGACGGGGATTACCGGCTCGATGAAAAAACAAACCAGGTGGCGGTTAATCAGTATCTTGAGGCCCTTAAGATAAAGGCCCTCGGCCATGAACTGACCGCCATGTGGGGTGGTAAAGGACCCATCGTCCAGGGCATGGTCGTGGGTGGAGCCACGGCTATCCCCACCAGGGAAGAGATCTCCGGGTACAAGGAACGGGCCAAAAAGGTTATAGATTTTATTGCCAATACTTATCTGCCCACGGTCTATCTGATAGGCGGGGCGTATAAAGATCTCTTTAACGTTGGCACGGGTTGCAAAAACTTCCTGTCGTATGGGGTCTTTCCCTTAGACGACAAGGAAAACGCCTTTCTCTTAAAGCGTGGCGTCTATACCAATGGTAAGGATTACCCGTTAGACGTAAAAAAAATCAAGGAGTTCGTGTCCCATTCCTGGTATGACGATCGCACCACCGGGAAGAACCCTGCGGAAGGAGAAACCGTACCACTACCCGGCAAAAAGGGCGCTTACTCCTATATCAAGGCGGCCCGGTATAAGGGACTTCCGCATGAGGTCGGGCCGCTGGCCAGGATGTGGATAACCAATCCGGTACTGAGCAAACAGGCCAATAGGTTCCTCGGCATTGATGAAGCAAAGGATGTGCGTATGCGGGATCTTGGTGAAAAGGCCTTTTCCATCATGGGGCGGCACGTGGCCCGGGCCGAAGAATGCTATCTGGTGGCCAAGGCCCTTGGGCAGTGGCTGGATGAATTGACTCCGGGCGAGTCAGGTGTTATCATGAAACCCGTTCCCAAGTCCGGTCAGGGATTTGGTCTAAGTGAAGCTCCCAGGGGATCGGTTGGCCACTGGATCAAGATTAAAAATAGCAAGATAGCCCAATATCAGGTGATTGCGCCTACTACCTGGAATGCCTCGCCCCGTGACGATAAAGGACAGAGGGGGCCGATTGAAGAAGCCCTTATCGGGACTCCGGTGCCGGATCCGGAGAATCCGTTTAATGTGGTGCGGGTCATACGTTCTTTTGACCCGTGACTGGGTTGTGCCGTGCACGTGTTGCACGTCGATACCAATAAGGCTTACGAGATCAGGGTCAGCTAATACCCTGCTCGCTTGCGGGCATAGGAATGGCTGCCGGCGGCAGATAGAATCGCCGGCAGCCATTTTTTTATGTAAGGTAAATTATGCCTGATATGGATATGTAGCTATGGGTTACGATTAATCGAATAAGGTTTTGTTACTTTTTTACCAGCGTTATTCTTCATTCCGGGAAATTAGGCATGCGCGAGGGCATGTATACCAGCAAGGCGCTTACCGATACTCGCCTTCGCGATTTTTAAATCGTAAGACGCCTGAAGATTGAGCCAGTATTGCGGCGTCTGGTTAAAGGCACGACCGAACAACAATGCCAGTTCCGCCGTCACCGGACGATCGCCCTTGATTACATGCGAAATCCGCATCGGCGATACCCCGATAGTGCGAGCGAACTCGGCCTGAGATATACCCATCTCTCCCAAGATTTCTGCCAGGAATTCTCCCGGATGAATTGCAGGCAAACCATTCTTAACCATATCTGTATCTCCTTTAGTGATAATCAACGATTTCAACGTCGTAAGCGTCACCATTTTCAAAGCGGAAACATACGCGCCACTGGTCGTTAATGCGAATGCTCCATTGACCGGCGCGATCATGAACCAACGCTTCCAGTCTGTTGGAAGGCGGGTTTCGCAAATCGTCGAGGCGCACGGCTCCATCCAACTGTGTCAAGCGCATCGCTGCACGCTTCAGTATGTCCCGCGGCAAGCGGCGCGATTTTCCGGTGGCAAAGAAGCGTTCCGTTTCGGAAGAAGCAAATGACTGAATCACAAATTAATTATAAACAATTTGTTTATTGATGTCAAGTGGCGCTTTTTGTGGTGAATTCAAGTTGCAAGTGCACCACTTAAGATAACTAGAAGACATGACAGGGTTTCTGGTAGTGTAGGAAGCACGACCAACCTTACACCCAGAAGGAGCCTGTCATGTCCTACACACATCTTAC